>JAFEGU010000292.1 GCA_018239725.1 Verrucomicrobiota bacterium
GATCATACGGACCTATTGCATTAAAAAGTTCCAGTCGATTTTCAAATAGGATATACTAGTTCTGATCTTTCAGCAAAGAAAGGGTGATGGTTTTTTCCTGGTCGATACAACATGGCGTTCCTATGATCCGTGTGCGGGTAATGTTTGTCCTATTTTGTCTGGTCCTCAAGCCAGCTCTTTCCCGAGCGGAAGAAGCTGCTTATGGGATAAGCGGAAACCCGGGCGCTGTGAACATTCTAACAGGAACGGGAGAGCTCGGACATTGGCTGCGGATTCCCAAAAGCTCCGGCGTCCGGCTTGGAGGAGCATGGCTAGGCGATTACAATGCGCTCTTAAAAGGTTCAGAAGGAGCGCATCACCATCGGTGGCTGACAGGCAATAGTTCATTCATCCTCGACTTGTACATCGATCTGCAAAAGGCGATTGGATGGAAAAGAGCATCCTTTGGCACAGAGTTCCTTCAGTTCAATGGACAGCCAACGAATGCCGATGCGGGCGTTGTCCAAGGGTATAACAGCTTGCCGGGAGATCCCCCTTTGAACCGATCGGAGCTCTATCAGTTATGGATCCGTCAAGGATTTTGGGATGACAAGCTGAGCGTGCGCATAGGAAAGACCGTTCCAACGTACCACTTTAACAATGTGTCCAAGCCTGTTCCCACAACAAATCCGGCGATCTCCATTCCCTCTGTCAGCGGATTGATCTATACGCCGATCTTTGTGAATACAACGCTGTTAGGGGCTATCGGCGGATATTACAACTCAGTTTATGGGATCGTGCTGACGATCGCTCCTGTTAAACAGGCCTACATCAACATAGGCGCTTATGACGGCAACGTCGCAAGAGGGGTGCAGACGGGCCTTACCGGTCCCCATTTCAACGGATACTACTTTTCCATCATTGAGGCTGGGTATGGCTGGACGAAATCAAAACCTGGGATTGCTGCAATCGGCGGATGGTATCAGAGCGGAGTCCTAAAATCAGGCAGCCAAAAAGAAGATGGGACCGGGGGCATCTATGCTTTCGGATCGCAGGCCCTTTGGATAAAAAAGTCGGAAACAACGAGCAAAGGCAATGTTTCGGGATTTTTTCAATTTGGCTGGAACAATTCCCGAACGCTGCCTATGAACCTTTTTGTGGGAATGGGACTGACAGCATTTGCGCTTGTTCAAAAGCGACCGAACGATTCCTTCGGCGTCGGCGCTTCCTGGTCGCGCCTTAATCACCACACGTATTCACGGTATTCAGAACTGATGCTGCAGGGCTACTACCAAGCGCAAGTGTACAAGTCGATCTATTTTCAACCTGTTCTCAGCTACATCCCGAATCCTGGAGCGGATCCCCATAGGTCCAACGTTTGCGCATTGACAGCCAGGCTTACAGCCCTATTCTGAAGGCGCGATGATTTTTCTTGCGCTTCATTACGATAATCATTACATGTAATTTTTATTTGAATTAGGAGTGGAAATGCTGAAAAAAGCTCGCATCTTCTCATTATTTGCCGCCACGTTAATTGCTTCTACCCTCGTGGGAGAAACATACCGGGTCCCTGCAACGAAAGATACGACGACGCTGGGCCTTTTTACTCTCAGTAAACCGCCTGTCGTCAAAGTCCGATCTGGCGATATGGTCTCATTGGAAACGTGGAATAGCTGCCTGCATGAAATGGTCTTCAATAAAACGACCCCTGCAGATGTGGCAAAGTTCTATGCGGCGCACAATATCCAGAAAAGGCGCGGCATGCACACCCTGACAGGCCCTGTTTATGTGGAAGGCGCTGAACCTGGCGACGTGCTGGAGATCCGGGTCATCGATATCAAACTGAGCGACTGGGGCTATAATTTCTTAAGCCCTACGCAAGGGATCCTTACCGAATTTACTAAACCGAGGATCAAGTACTTCAAGTTCGACAAAAAGAACAACACGACCGAGTTCTCA
>JAFEGU010000293.1 GCA_018239725.1 Verrucomicrobiota bacterium
CCGAAAGTCTTTGATGTAAATCCCTCCATGGTCAGTATGTATCCCTGACGTCTGGACAATGTTTTCACTGAAATTGATGTAGATTTGGTCTTCGACAATATCGATTTGGGAAGGTTGGATATAGACTTTCTCGCATTCGACAAATTTAGGCGGTTTAGGACATTTGGGGCAACCGGCATGGGCAGCGATCGATCCAAAGCAGAGCATGAAGAGGAGCATTAAGAAATGATAGTGTGTTGTTCTCATGGGTTTCCTTCCTTGTTATCGACCCCAACATTTGTTAGGGGTTTGCAAAGATTTCTTTGTATCTTTGTTATTTTTTTTTGACAAGCAGGAATTTATGAGGACAGGGGTATCTTCTCTATGAAGAACCAAAAAACTTAAGATTGTTTCTTTTCAGGGATTTCGAGCTGTTTTCCAAGGCGCAGACGTTCTGATTCGAGGTTGTTGACCTTCATGATCTCATCGACGGTCACATGGTATTTACGGGCAATTTTCCACAAGCTGTCGCCAGCTTCGATCGTGTGCAGCTTTTTTTTGTGGCTGGCTTGGGAAGAGGTCTCTTTGAGACCGGCTTTTGCAACCGCAATCATGGGTTCAGCTTGGGGAAGTTGCTGAGGAGCTTGAGGAGCAAACCTTGCTAATGCTTGGTTGTGATCATAGGGTTCGGGAAGGGGTTCATTGACAAAGGCATAAAGAGTAGCAGCCGCTTTTTTCCAAACAGCGTCTGTCCGCGGGGATGTGAGAAGCTCCTTTGCTAACGTTTGCAATTCGGGAGTTGGACTGCTGAGGATATCAAAGATGATCAGGATGTGGGTATCATCGAGATGCTTGACGACGAACTCATGGTCGTAACGCAAGAGCAGATCTGCTGCAAGCGGAGAGTGCTGGTCTAGATACTGGACGAGGAATGAGCGTCTGCGTTCAGGCGACAAATCTAAGGCCAGTCTTTGTGATGCTGTGAGCTCGGCAACCGCTTTCCAATCTCCTTGGCACAAGAGCTCGACAAGCTTCTCAAAAGGGAGAGAAAGCCCAGATTTTGTGAACAAGGTCTGCGCAGTATGAAACTCATAAGAGAGATAAAATGACTCGAGCAGGCTTTGATCATAGGGAGGGATCGAACGCTTGATCTCGTAAAAAAGGCCTTGGCTGGTCAATGGCCATTTCTCTGTACGGGCATATTGGATGATAGCTTGAAACTGAAAATCTGCAAGACCTGGATAAACGCCAACGTCGATGCTTTCCGAGCCGTCGGGATGACGCAACGGGATTTGTCTTTTCTGCAGGTTAATCCCGCCTAAGGCTTTTTCAAGATTAAAATGGTGGAAGGCGACCAAGCAAGACAAGGCGATATCCCTTTTTGTCAGTCCCTCTTCGATCGGGTCTTTATTTTCGAGGCGGAGAAGAAGTTCTTGGTAGGGAAGGAAAGAATAGGCGCGCAAGTATTGTTCGTTCGAAGCAGCAGCTGCAGCCTGCTCCTTGGAAGCGGGCTTGAGCTCGATGGCAAGCGATTGCTGTTTTTCCTGCAAAACGAAATAAATGAAGGTAGCGAGGAGGCCGATGTTGAGGGTTCCGCTGATGATAAGGGCCTGCGTAAGCCATTTTGTACGCTTGATCCACGAATTTTCAGATGGACGCGAATGCATAATTTTCTTTTCTGGGATATGAGGAGTTTGTTATAAGAGATGCTCGAAGCTGAGAGTATCTCCTAATCTTAAATTTTTCCAGAGTTTTATGAAAGTCCCTATATCGTGGTTAAAAGAATTTTTAAACTTCAATTTAACTCCCCAAGAATTGGCTGATGCTCTGACGCTAGCCGGACTCGAAGTGGAAGGGATTGAAATGTCCCCCCTTTCCTTTTCAGCCGTTGTCGTAGGATCGATCGTTGAAGTGAGCAAACACCCTAATGCTGACAAACTGCAAGTGGCAACAGTCAGTGATGGCGTTGAATCATTTCAAGTTGTCTGCGGCGCTCCTAACTGCCGCGCAGGGATCAAGACCGCGTTTGCAAAGGTGGGGGCTACGCTGAAGGATGAATCGGGAAAAGAGTTCAAGATCAAACGTTCCAAGCTAAGAGATGTGGAATCTTTTGGAATGCTATGCTCGGAAGCAGAGCTCGGCTTAAGCATTAACCACGACGGGATCATGGAACTGCCTGAAGAATGGCAGGTTGGCCAACCTCTAGAAGCGTTCTACTCCGACGCCATTCTTGAAGTCTCACTTACGCCGAACTTAGGCCATTGCATGAGTATCTACGGGATTGCCCGTGAGCTGTCTGCAATTTTAGGACTACCATTAGACAAACTGGAATTTCCTGTCCATGAAGCCGGCAAGCCGATCGGCGAGCAAGTGCGGCTTTCTCTGATCGATAAAACACAATGTCCGCGCTATGCATGCCGCCTCGTTGAAAACGTTCAGGTCGGCCCCTCTCCAGACTGGTTGAAGAAACGGGTCGAGTCTGCAGGCGTAAGAAGCATCAACAATGTTGTCGACATCGGCAATTTTGTGATGCTCGAGATCGGGCAGCCGTTGCATATGTTCGATGCCAGCTGCATTAGCGGCCATCACATCATCGTCACCTCGCAAACTCCACATACAACATTGGAAACCCTCGACTCAGTTCAACGGGACATTCCACCAAACGCCCTTCTCATCTGCGACGAGAGCAAGCCTCTGGCATTTGCAGGAGTCATGGGCGGCATGAGCTCTGCAGTCACCGACAAGACCCGATCGATTTTGATCGAGGCTGCAGTCTTCACTCCCCAATCGATTCGTAAAACGACAAAGATCCTTTCGTTGCGCAGCGATTCTTCCAATCGGTTTGAAAAAGGGATCGATCCAAACGGCGTGATCAATGCGTTGAACAGGGCTGCATCGCTTCTTGAAGAAATTGCCGGAGGAACTGTCGCTGCAGGATATCTGGATCAGAAGGCGCACGTATTTGAGAGCAAAAAGATTGCTTGCCGATTGAACCGCGTCAATGAACTGTTAGGAACGCAGCTAAGCTTAAGCGAAGTGCAAGAGATATTCCGCAGGCTGGAATTTTCCGCTGTTGTGGAAGGCTCGCATACTCTGATCGTTTCCGTCCCATCCTATCGCAACGACATCAGCATCGAAGCTGACCTGATCGAAGAAGTGGCGCGGATCTACGGATACAACAACATCCCTCGTCGTCCGCCGCGGCATATCGCATCGACGATTTTGCCAGCTCCCATGTACATGATGGAAAAAAAGGCAAGGAGCCGGCTCATCGCGGAAGGATTGCAAGAATGTGTCACATGCGACTTAATTAGTCCTCTCCAAGCTGAAATGGGCGTGGAAAATGCTCTCTCCAAGGAATCGCTGATCTCTGTCCTCCACCCTAGTTCGATCGACCAATCGGTCTTACGCTCCTCTTTGCTTCCAGGACTTCTTCAAGTTGTCAAATACAACCGCGATCATTCCAACGATCACATCTCTGGATTTGAAATCGGACGGATCCATTTTAAAGATGGGGAAAACTTTAAAGAGTTTTCGACAGCAGGCATTGTAATGACCGGAAATGCTTCTCCCTATCACTGGGACCCAAAGCCCCGCGAAGTCGATTTTTTTGATCTCAAAGGGATCGTGGAGAACTTCTTGGCCGGCCTGCACATCGGTCCTGTTGCTTTCGTGCGCTCCCATCTTCATAATTTCCATCCAGGAAGGCAAGCGAGCATCAAAGTTGGAGATCAGACAATAGGCGTTCTCGGCGAGGTGCATCCCAACCACATCCAAAAACTGGATATCGGCCAGCGGGTCTATTTCGCAGAGATCAATCTCCAAGATGTCCTGCAACTGGCGCCTAAGTTATGCCATGTCGCTGAAATCAATCCTTACCCTGGTTCGGAAAGAGATTGGACGATTACCGTCTCCGATGAGATGACGATTGCACGGCTTCTTGAGATCATCAAAGAAAGTTCCTCGCGCCTTCTGGAGCAAGTCTATCTTTTAGATCTTTACAAAAGCGATCAGATCGGCCAAGATAAAAGGAACGTTACATTCCGGTTTTACTACCGCGATCAAAAAAAGACGATCGCTTATGAGACCGTTGAGAAAGAACATGCGCGCCTAACTGAGGCTGTTCAGAAAAAACTAGAAGTCTAATTTTGTACGAGGTCGAACGATGAAAAGTAAACTATATGCTCTCCTAGCTTTTGCAGGATTGGCCCTCAGCGGGTGTAATAACAATAATCCAGACGATGAAGTTCTTTCTCAGCGTTACATTCACAAATACGGCTATGCTGTTTCCAAAGCGGAATGGGATGAAAGGGATTATCCTGGACAAGTGATCACGAACATGCGCAATGGCGTCACTGTCACTGCGACGTACGAATATGGAATGCTCCACGGACCGACCACCTACACCTTCCCTCACAGCCAGACAGTCGAACATTTTTATCTGTACAACCAAGGCGCTAAAGTCAAAGAGATCCATTACAACCCAATGGGAATGCCTGTGCAGGAACGCGTCCAGCTCTCTCCTTCCCGTTATGCGATTACTATGTGGTATAACGAAGGAGCTCCTCTTCTCATTGAGGAATTTGTGGGCGACGAGCTGCTCGAAGGACAATACTTCACGGCGTCCAATGAGATCGAGTCCCGCGTTGAAAAGGGGCGCGGCGTGCGCCTGCATCGGAACGCATTTGGAACCCTCTTATTTAAAGAAGAGATCGACCAAGGCTTTGCAACAAAGAGAGAGACCTTCTATCCAAATGGCGCACCTCAGTCGCTTGCGCATTACAAAAGGGGACTCCTCAACGGAGAAATGAAGACATTTGCAGCAGGAGGCGAGCCTCTTGCCATTGAAGAGTATGTCGATGGAAAGCTTCATGGTCTATCGACCTATTTCAACAACGGGAACAAGTATCTCGAAGTTTCCTATCTCCACGGTCAAAAAAATGGGGTCGAAAAGCACTATGTCGATGGTGAGATCCTAACTCAAGAAGTCATGTGGGAAAATAACCAGCGCCATGGCCCCTCTCTTGTCTATATCGATGGGAATATCGAACGGACCTGGTACTATGATGGCGAAACGGTTTCCCCTAAGAAATTTGAAGAGCTCAGTCAACTTGATGAGATGATCTTCCAAATTTCTCCTAATGTAAAAAGTGATCGACGATAGCCGAAGCCATATTACTGAAATCGGTTCAGAGGTCTCAATCAAAGATTGAGACCTCGGTTCAAAAAATATAACGGGGTTGTACTTTACATAACAAGGATGCGCCGAACTTCATGGCCTGCAGGGAATCAAAGATTAAACGATCATGCACACCACCCACTTTATAGAGAAAAAAGGCCCTCCAGTCCGCATCCATTGTTATGTCGTCAATCAACGTCTAGTCAATACTGCCCTCGAATACGCCCCAGTCTTTGAAGCATATATTGAAGCTGATCCGATCAGCAGCTCCACAGCTGAAATCCTTCGCAATTGGCTTCATCGGTTTAGCCGGAAAAAAAAGAATTCCCCTTTTCCCATTGAGCTATTGGTTCTAGATCAAGTTTCTCCATTCCGAAAAGAGGTCTTTGCAACCCTTTGTAAAATCCCCTTCGGACAAGTAGCTAGTTATGGGGAAGTCGCCCAAAAAATCGGAAATGAAAAAGCTTCCAGGGCTGTTGGCACAGCGTGCGGCCGCAATCCATTCCCCTTAATCGTCCCTTGCCACAGGGTGATTGCCGGAGATGGATCTGTCGGAGGATTTTCACTGGATTTTAGGATCAAGCGCGATCTGCTTACTTTCGAAGCGTCTGCTTCTACTAAAACATAGGAGAGATCAACGGATCGTTGACCCATCGAGCTTTGAGGAGCCATCGACCGGCTCCTGGACCATGATCTCTTGCGGCTCCGGGTAGAGGTCGCCAGCAATAAGCTTTCCATCCAAATCAGGCGCTGAAGTCCATTCTGAAACTTCCTCATTTAAAACCATCCGGTCATAATCGACCTCTTCTTCCTCTTGCTTGCTGTCGCAGCCCGCTAAGATAAGGAGAATGAGGCTTGTCTTTAAGATCTGGAGCTTCATGGACACCTTAATTTGCTTCTCTATCGTTCATTGTAAGCCAAAAGCTGTTTTTAGCAAGCTTTCCCTATAACTGAACTAAGGTTGGCACGGTTTTGGCATATATAAGCATATGCTAACTTGAAAGGAGAAAATAATATGAATAAAGAGGAACTATTAAAAAGAATCTCCGAGCTTGAGTCGCTAAACGACCAGCTTTTAGCGGAGATCCGCTATCTGGACGAACTGCTCAGAGAGGTGGGCTTTGAAGAGGGGTTGAAGACTCTGAAGTTCGCCGCAAAAGAGCTGATTGAAGAGGACCGAAGAGAGGATCAACGATAATTTGCAGGAACCCCATTGGCTTGAAAAAATGGGGTTTATTCTAGAAGGGCAAGCAGTTCTTCGATGCTGAATGCAGGCATATCTGCTTGGATATCAAGGATCCCTTCTGCAAGAGAACGTTTGCGTTCTTTGAGGCGCATTAGCTTTTCTTCGATGCTCATCGCCGTGACATAACGGCGGGCAATCACTGTATCTTTTCTTCCGACGCGGTGGGCTCGGTCGATCGCTTGGTTCTCTGCTGCTTCGTTCCACCATGGATCATAGAGGAAAACATAATCGGCAGCAGTCAGATTCAGTCCGACTCCCCCCGCTTTTAAGCTGATCAGAAAGATCTGAGTTTCAGGGTCTTCTTGAAATTGACGGACAACAGATTCCCGGTCCTCGCTTGAGCCATCTAAATAGACATGCTTGCCAAACCTTTCTGAAATCTGCTTTTGCATAAGCCGAAGCATTTGCGTGAACTGGCTGTAGATCAGAACTTTCCTTCCTTCGGAGACAACCTCTGCCACATCAGCGATCAGCCTCTGCATTTTTGCGCTCATGGCAACCGGATCCCCTTCGATTTCCCCATCGACAAGCCATGGATGGCAGCAGATCTGCCTGAGCCGAAGGATCGCCTCTAAAATTTCCATCCGGTGTGCAGTCGAGCCTTCCAGATCGATCTTCTTCAGCAGACCAAGTTTATTTTTTTTGACCCAATCTTCATAAAGACTGCGTTGGGAATCAGGCATTTCGACCCAAACAACCTGGGTTAGTTTTTCCGGAAGCTGGATGGCAACTTCTTGTTTTTTTCTGCGCAGCAAAAAAGGGCGGGTCTTCTTTTTGGTCTGCTGCAAGTAGCGCAGATCGGATGCGGCGGCAGCCATTTTGGCGTTGAAGTCCTTCCTCTCGCCTAATAAATCTGGCATCAAGAAATGGAAGAGGGACCAAAGGTCTTCCCATCGGTTTTCGATCGGAGTCCCGGAGAGGACGAGCCTCATATCGGAGCGCAAGCTGAAGACTGCCTGGGCAATTTGACTGTCTGGGTTTTTGATATTTTGCCCCTCGTCCAATACAACCGTTTCAAAGTGAACCGTTTGAAACAAGTCCTTATCCTGGCGCAGCAAGGCGTAGGAGGTCAAAATGATCTCGAAAGCCCCCATCTCTTCAGAGGATTCCCGTCGTTCGCTCCCATTATGCACATAGAGACGGCTGCCAGGCAAAAAGGTCTCAATCTCTTTTTTCCAATTGAACAGTAGCGAGGTCGGAGCAACGATCAAAGCAGGGCGGTTGAAGGTCAAATGGGAAAAAAATGCCAAAACCTGGACAGTTTTTCCCAACCCCATATCATCGGCGAGAAGACCGCTGAAACCCAACCGCTTCAGATAACAGAGCCAATCAAGCCCTTGCTGTTGATAGGCAAATAGGTTCCCATGAAATCGCTCTGTCGGAGGGGATGGAACAAGCGTTGAGTTGTCCTTAAGCTGAAGAAGGGCTTCGGCAATCTTTGATCCAGGGGGAATTTCAGCTTCTTTGAGAAGATCTCCCAAAAGGCCCAACCGGTTTTTCTTCATGACGATCCGGTTTAAGACAACCTCTTCAGCTGCTAGAGGAGAAAAGTCTTCTTCCACTTCCCCTCGGTCGATCAAACCGACTGTATTGCCATCCAACGTCAAAAACTGCTCCCGCCGGTTGAAAGCTCCAAGGAGATTGGCCATATCGGCCTCATGGGAGCCGTAAGAGATCCTTCCTTTGACAACGATATGCTCCCCTTCTAAATCAACTTGGACCGATTTTCCGCTCTGCCGGACCACCTGACGTCCCATGTGGTCGTAGATTTTCCATCCGATCTCAAGCAGAAAGGTCAGGCTCTTTCCCACCTTGTCAAGAGGGCAATAGTAATGGCTCTCATCGACGATCTTCTTGCAGAAGTCAGTCTCTAAAAGGTCGCTTTCCCAATTTTTCTCTGATTGGACCTGCCGCCAGGAAATGGGCGTTGAATCATCGAACCTGATCTTCCCTAAACCCACATATTCCATCCATAAGTTCGCAAAAGCCCCGGTACGGTCGGTCAGCTCCAAAAAAGGCAGTGGCTGGATCGGCGCAGGTGCTGCGCCTGATTTTCCTGAAGACCATTCAAGGGAAGGCGCCCATGAGGAATCCTCCTCCCATTCGGCCTGCCATTTCTGAAACTGGGCATGGGAAGCCGCAAATGGTTTAGGAAAGACGAGGGAATACCATTTTGAGTCCACCTCATCGGAAAAAGCGTAGAGGGTCCCATGTTTGACAACCAAAGGTGGCTCTGAGGGAAATAACCATTGGCATTCGTGCACATATCCGCTGCCGCCGCCCCCTTTCCATTTGCCTTTAACTTCAATCCCCTCATTTTCCAATGAGCTGGCCTCGTAAGAGAACTTAAGCGTTGAAAAAGGATCGAAAAAGAGCTTGCTGTCGGCAAAATAAATCTTGCGGGTCAAACTCAATAGCTTTACCGCTTCTTTGGCCTTGTCGGAACTTACTCGGAAAACTGTAAACGCTGCTGCAGTGGGCGAGACCTTGAGCTCCTCTTGGATGAGGAATTGAAGGGCCTGTTTTTCCTGAGGATCTGGCGTCGAAAGGAGGAATTGCTTTGTAAGGCCCGTGCTCAGGGTAACGCCCTTGCCCCGAATCTGGACAAGCAAAAATTGTTTTCCCTTTCTCTCTTCTGATCCAAGATGGTATGTTAGGTCTTTATGCAATAGCACTTTTTATAAGATCATAAATAATGAGTAACAAGCTTAAACTATGGGATGCTTATCCACAATGGGAAGATGCAGAAAGCGCATGGGACAAGCGTGCGAGCCAAGCTGCCGAGTCCCACCCCCTTAAACAGCTCCCTAACCTTCCCCAAATCCCTGGAATGACAGAAGAGACAGCTAAGCACTTGAAATGGAAAAGTCTCCGCTACATCATCCAGCACGATCGCAGACGCGTTCTTCCCAGGTATTTTTTTAAACATCCTTTGAAATATACTCTTGCGTTCCTCAAATCGGCCATGCGCAAAAAATCTTTTAAACGGGACGGCGACTTCTTTTTCTACGGATGTCGAAATAGCGACGAGTTTGAACAACTGCTGGCAAAGCCCGACTCCCTTCTTGTTCTCGGTTTTTCCTATTGCCATAAGCCTCATGAATGCCCATCCAAACGGTTCACACCCGATTGCATCCACGATAAGGAAAATCCAGTCTGCCAGCAATGCTTCATCGGCAAAGCCGTCCATGCCGCACCCGAACAGCAAACCATCCCCTTGTTCATTCCAACAATTCATTACATCGGGGAAAAAATTTTTGAGATCGTCGAACAATATCCTGAAAAAGAAGTTCTCTTCATCATCACAGCTTGCGAGATGACCCTAGAGATGTTCGGCGACTGGGGAAACATGGTTGATATCAAAGGAATAGGAGTCAGGCTGGATGGACGCATTTGCAATACGATGAAGGCCTTTGAACTATCTGAAGAAGGAATAAAGCCAGGCCTTACCGTCGTTCTTCCCCATACGCAAAAAAGGATCCTGGATCTGATACGAAAAAGACGCTCCCATGCATCAGCTTCTGATCGCTAAGAGGCACTATTCCTTGAAGAAAACCTTTGGATCGACGACCACATGCTTGATCCTTCGTTGATCCTCTTTATTTCCTGCAAATGCATAAGTCATGTGCACAAGACCGTCTGATGTTGCAATAACTGCAGGCATCTCTCCAGCACAATCTAAAATCATCGGCGAAGACCAATGGCTGCCGCCATCGGATGTGATTGCCAAATGCAAAGGGAATCGATCGGTAAACGAATGATTATAGGCAAGGATGATCCTCCCATTGCCTAAATCAGCGACATCAATGCCCGAATCAGGATTTGGCAAAGAGGTTGGTTTAAGCTCAGACCAGTGCAGCCCTCCATCTGGAGAAACCGCTTGGCAGATCGATCCTTTATCCCCGATCCTGTTTGCTCGATTGCGGCATAACATGTTCAGTTTTCCCTCAGAATCAAAAAAGAAGGTCGGTTCGATGGCTCCGAATTGCTGATCGGGAAGCTGCAAAGGCCCTACTTTATACCAGCTGTGCCCCTGATCTTCTGAAATTTCAACCCAGCAAGCGGTTGCTTTAAACTCAGCTTCGGGCTCCCCTGTTTCTATTGAAGAAGGGCAGATCAACAGGCCATTTGATGTAACGATAGGTTTTGTCTTAGTCGGCCCAACAATCCCAGCAGGCAATATCTGCTCTGATGACCATGACTGTCCTCCATCGGAAGATCTTTTAAGAAAGCTCACAGCCCGTCGAGGATCAGGTCCAATCCGGTAAAACAATAAAAGCTCGCCGGAGGTCATTTTGCATAAGACCGGATTCCAACAAACGCTTTGAGAAGAATGGACAATTTCTTTTGGCGTTGACCATGTGCATCCATCAAATAGAGAAAGCCACACACCAACATTTTCCTTCATATTGATGTTGCTTTTGCCCTTTCCAACACCACCTTTCCAAACAGCGCAAAGCGATCCTGGCTCTGTTTCGACAATGCTAGAGCTATGGCAATCAAAATCTTCGAGAGAGAAAGAAAGATATTCTTCCTTTACCTTCCATTCGCTTTTTTCGATCCTATCTGTTTGCATCGCATTCATGGGAAAGGAATTGAGACCAGAGCCAATTAAGAACAAGAAAACAAGAACTTTCTTTATTTTTGAAACGATCATCGAATTAGTCATATTAAA
The DNA here is from genome assembly GCA_018239725.1 of Verrucomicrobiota bacterium. Lineage (GTDB taxonomy): Bacteria > Chlamydiota > Chlamydiia > Chlamydiales > Rhabdochlamydiaceae > Acherontichlamydia. Next base: position 11,080 of record JAFEGU010000293.1, read on the forward strand.
TTTATTGAGATTGGTTCTGACTAATTAAGTGCTTTTTGCGAAATGGCTTCGGTTTTTCAGTTTTGACAAAAGGGCGCAAACGGGGAGCAGATTGACATTCGGTGCAACAGCATCCTTGAAGTTTTTCAGCGCAAGCAGGACAGCATAAGAACAGCTCGTTGCAATCCATGTTGGCGCAATTGTAGTAAGTATCGGAAGGCTCGTTGCAATGACGGCACGAGCTGATCGTTTCAGCCTCTTTGCCATCGATCGGAACCGCAAGACGGTCATCGAAGACAAACAGCTTGCCTCGCCACTGTTCATTGCCTTCTTTGAGACCATAATTGATCACACCGCCATCGAGCTGAAATACATTTTCAAACCCCTCTTTCTTCATGAGAGCGGAGTAGAGCTCGCAGCGGATGCCTCCGGTGCAATACATCATGACTTTAGTCGATGCCGGGTTGCATTGCTCCCTCAACTGGCGGGCATATTCAGGGAACTTGCGAAACGTATCTAGCTTTGGCAATTCAGCGCCTTCAAAATGTCCAATTTCCCATTCATAGTCGTTACGAACGTCGATAAGAACAGTATTTTCATCGCGGCTCAAGAGCATTTGTTTCCATTCTTCAGGAGAAACATGTATTCCGACTAAAGAAAAATCGACCTGTTCGTCCATTGCGACAAGCTGCTTGCGGTATTTGACAGTAGCGCGTGGGAACACATGTTCTGGATGAGTATGGATTTTAAAAGCCACTTCAGCAAATCTCGGGTCGCTTTTCAACCACTGCATGTATTTTTCCGCATCCTCTTGCGAACCACTCATCTGGCCATTGATCCCTTCTTCCGAAATATAGACACGGCAAGTGATATCATGCTGTCCCACGAACTCCAAGTGTTTGGCCACTTCGGAGTGAGGATCGGCGATCGGAGTAAAAATGTAGTAGGCTAAAACGAAATAAGATTCTTGGTGATCCATAACTTTTGATTTTGATTGGTTTCGCAAACCTAGGGAATATATCTTAATTATTAGATAAGGAACAGAAAAAATTGCTTCCACAGACCCCATCTTCGCAGCCGGGGGAGCAAAAGCCAAAATCGCTACTGCGATTGAATTGTCACCAGTATATTCCCTATTACTTTGCCGACTTTTCCGCTTTTTGCAAACGCCAATAAACGATAAACGCTTAAAGATCAAACTTTTAAGCCAATACTAAGCCAAGACGCCCTGAAAACCCGCAAATATTAAACTTTAAACTGTTTACAAAAAAATAATTCTATTATAAAATAAAAGCTTCAACCAAATTATAAACTGAATGAAAAACACAACAAACAGAATATATTAACACAAACCATTAACAACAAAGCCGTTAAGCCGTTAACGGCAACCATAAAACCGATCCTAGCCATAAGGGATTGAAATTTGACAAGGACCCTAATCCTCCCCCCTTGTCAATGCAGGTTTACCCGGCTCGAGAAGGAGCCGGGTTTTTTATTTCTAGACATCTCCCAGCCATCGATTCAGAAGCCTTTTTGCGCCAGCTCCTTCAAAATTATTTTTGCGTCAGCAGAGTATTTACAAAAAATAGTGGGTGTATTAGCATTCATGTCTTTATGAATTTTTATTAGGCTCATTTTTAGGAGAAACAATGGCTCGATATACTGGCCCAAAAAACCGCATTGCTCGACGTTTTGGAGCGAACATTTTCGGACGCGCACGCAACCCCCTTCTTCACAAACCGAACCCACCTGGAATGCATGGCGCTAAGCGGAAGAAAAAATCTGACTACGGCGTTCAGCTGGAAGAACAACAAAAACTTAAAGCTGTCTATGGGCTTATTCCCCATTCCCAACTCGTCCGCTACTATAAAGAAGCTGTACGATCAAAAGGAAACACCCCAGCCCTCTTTATCGAGCGCCTGGAGTGCCGTTTAGACAACATGGTCTACCGCATGAAGCTGGCTCCAACGATTTTTGCTGCACAGCAACTCGTTTCCCACGGACACATCCTCGTTAACGGGAAAAAAGTGGACCGCCGTTCCTTCTTTGTCCGTCCAGGCATGACAGTTTCTATCAAGCCTAAATCGCAACAAGTACCTATTGTGAAGCAGAGCCTAGAAAACGCGGCTATTGCAACGCCTGAGTATGTTGCTTTGGATGCTGGTAAATTCTCAGCACAATTGCTCGTTTCCCCTGCTATAGATCAAATTCCACATCCGCTTCCTCTGAACGTTCCTTTGATCTGCGAGTTCCTCGCTCACACGAACTAATAGAGAGCTGATCTCTCGTTTTAAAGGCAGCCCCTAGGCTGCCTTTTTTTTTCGTTCAGTCTTGCGCTCTACACAAAGAAGATGAAAAATCGGGAATTTGCCAAGACCGGTTCGCCCCCAAGGCTGCTTCATCTGCTCCTTACTGCGAAGGTACACCGGATATTCTCGTCAATCCGCAGCCTCAAAAATTATAACTGATTGCGGAACGGGCATGGAAATTTTGAAAATATGCCGACGCAGCCAAAAAACGATTCTCGATCATGTTTGTGTATATATCAAAAAAATGTTAAAATTTTGTTAATAACCAATTCTTCAGGTTGAATATGGCTCATCTGACTGATCCTATCCAAACCAAGTCTGTTTTTCGCGCTTCTACAGTAGCATCAACGTCTTC
>JAFEGU010000294.1 GCA_018239725.1 Verrucomicrobiota bacterium
AAAGGTAAGAGCTAATAATGATATTTAAAGATTGAAAGCCAATGACTTAAGGAATTCGAAACCCCCGCATCAGAAATGCGGGGGTTTTTTGTATTAGAACTACGCTAGAAGCCCATTAAAGAACTGTTGAATATCCGTAAGGGAGAACTTTTTTTGAGGAATTGGAACAGAATTTGGTTCCTGAACTGGAGGTTGTTCAACGCGGACGAAAGTTGGCAAAGGCTTTCTTTGTTCTTCAAAAACCTTGTTGTTGCGCAAAGAGAGGAGCCGCAGCTGCATCGCTTTTTCCTTTTGGTACTTAGCGTCTGTCTTAAGAAAAGGTAAAAAGTCCTCATGGGATTCATCGAAGTTCTTCGGCACCTGCTCAGGACTCGACATCACCTGAAAGATGTTGACCATCTGGTCATGGGTAAACTCAGCTTTTCCTTCCTTTAATTCCTTTGTAAAGGTTTCGACCTGGCAAAGAGGGATATCGAATGCTGCTTCTAAGACCTTGGCGGGCTCATTAAAATAAAGGGAGATCTGTTTTAAGAACGCTTCATTAAAGCTCGCAATCTTGTCTTTTCGGTAGTTGCACAGGAAGAGGAATTGCCCAGCACGCTCCGTGGAATCGGGCTCAGCTAGAGATGGGTGGGATTCGATCACGGAATCTAAATTGGAGCTTCCAAAGTGGTCGATGCAGCGGGGGCGTTGATCGAGTTGGTAGTGGTATCTTTGTTGATAGCGATGTTCGACCAGGGGCGGCATCAATCGTGCGGGGACCGGCTGTACATGCTCATGTTGAGGAAGAGAGGAATCAGCAGGAGCTAGCTCTGTGCGGGAAGGGGGAAGAGCTTCCTGGGGCTTTAGAGAGCTGATCACCCTTTCAAGGATCTCCTGACAAATCTTTTCTTTAATTGGGTCTTTCGTCTTACAGAACTTGGCGCGCAGTTTATTGAGGTTTTCGGTCGCGCAGGCGCGCTCTGTTTCCGTTAGGGGAAGAGCCCTTTTTTGTTGGAATGCAGCCTCGATATTGGCGCAAATCCGTGTGCTGTTCAGCTCTGAGCTGTGGTAGATGCGGCCTAGTAAGTTCCACCGATGGATCGTGGAAAGGGAATCGGTGACAACATAGTTGTCCAAGTCAATTTTCCCTTGGGTCAATAAGGAAAAATTGCAATCAGAAATAATTGCATTCATATTATAATTTTATTATAAAATGTTATTAAATCTATTATCCCGGCTCGTGTATTTTATCGTCTTTTAGAGTGTTTGGCAACCAATTAATTGTATTGTCGGTTTTATTTGCAATTTGTTATAATCTTTGTTGCCGGTGAATTTAATTAATAATAAGGTGTTAATATGACCGTATTAAATTCAGACGTTTTCTACAAAAATTTTGATGCTCTGGCAGCCCTCGACCCGAAGGCTCAGTTCATTTCAAAAGACTTCGGCGTTGTCGACTGGCTAGATAGATTTATTGAGCAGTTGTGCAGTTGCTTTTCCGATGATGAAAAATACTCTGCGCAAAAATATGATTATCAACAAGTTGCCCAAAACATTAACCAATTTGTGCAAGATTATGTCACAGAAAACGATCAGTATTTCAGAGTGCAGGCCCGCAATTCGCAAGGTTTGCCAAAGATTGAAAAAATTATTAATAACCTGCTTGTATTGCAGGAGCGGTTTGCCCATGGCAAAGACGAAGCGACCGCTGAAAGGGTAAAAGAAATTTTTAACCCTTCCATTGAAAAGCTGATCCAGATCCTTCCAGAAAAGAATCTATGGAAAAATCTTCTAGATTCGGACGGGAAGTTCAGCATACCTAGTTAATCGGCTTTAAGCTTTAAGAGGGCGAATAGCCCTCTTGTAGTGTAAAAACAAAGCCAGCCCAGCCCTCTTCTGAGGCTTCTGTTATCGTTTTCCATCCCTGACGCTCAGCCCAGTTCAAATAGGGCGCTCTCTGTTCTGTTAAAATCCCTGAAGTGACCAAGACAGCCTTTTGGCTATGCAGGGGCTTTTGCTCTTCCCATGCCATTTTCTGTTCTGAAGAGATCATGTTCATGAGGAACAGAAGATTTTCTCCCAAGTGCTTGCGTTCGATCTTTTTGGTGAAGACGGCCTTTTTGGCAAGATGGTTCAGTTTGGCATTCGCCGCTGCATGCTCGAGCGCATCCTCTTCGATGTCAATGCCGATGGCATGGCGGGCCCCCATCAGTAATCCAGAAAGCATCAGAATGCCGCTGCCGCAGCCGATGTCCACAATCGTTGCACCTTTGACATAAGGGGCCATCAACTTTAAACAGAGGCGTGTTGTCGGATGGGAAAGGTCGCCGAATCCCCCTCCAGCCTTTAATAGAAGCTCTTTTGTGCACTGAGGGTTGTAAGGGGATAAGTCGATATGGGAAGCCCCATCGTAAAATGCCGGCGAAAAGTTTTTCCACTGCTCTTCCCAGTTAATCCCGCTGTCTTGCTTGTTCACTTTTCCCTCCAGAATGCAGGGACTAGAAGGACAAGGAGGACGAAGAACTCAAGGCGGCCGAACATCATCCAGATGATGCTGATGATTTTGGAAAAGTCGGAAAGGAATGCGCACGATTCGGTCGGGCCTGCGCTGTTGAATGTGACGCCTGCGTTGTTGATCATGCTGGCGATCAGGCCCATGGCTGTCTGGGGATCAACGCCATCGATGACGAGAAAAAATGTTCCGATCACAGCAAATGTAATGAGGATCGCAAAGAAGACAAGGACTGTGATCGCCGTCCGGTCCGATATCTCCCTGTTTCCGATTTTCAAGCATCTCACGGCATGGGGGCGGAAGATCGACTCGATCTTATGGGTGATGACACGGAATAAAATGCAATGCCTTGCGATTTTAATGCCCCCTGCAGTCGATCCCGACATTCCGCCGACAAAGATCAGAATGAGCATCAAGACTTGGCAAGCAGACGGCCAGAGGTCGTAGTTAGCAATTGCAAAACCTGTCGATGTCTGGCAAGAGATCGCTTGAAAGGTCCCATAGCGGAGAGCTTCCGTCAAGGTAAAGATCCCTTCGCCCGCTTTAAAGAGGATTTTGGGGGATTCCCATAAGACCCAAGTCATGAGCAGGGAGCTAAAAAGGAGGCTGAAAAGAAAAGTAAAAAACTCAGGTTCATAAATTCGGTAGATCTTACCGCGCAGGCAATGGAAGTACAGGGAAAAGTTAATGCTGCCGAGCACCATGAAGATCACAACGATCCATTCTAAACTGATGCTGTGGTAGGAGGTCAGCCCATCGTTGTGGATGCTGAAGCCGCCTGTTGAGATCGTGGAAAAGGTGAGGTTGAGCGCATCAAAAAAGGGAAGAGATGGGTTGGTTAGAAGAAGAAGGATGATCTGGGCGGCTGTCAGCCCAAGATAAATCTTCCATAAGAGGCTGGCAGTTTCTTTGATCCGCGGCGTCATCGCATCTTTGTTAGGCCCGGGCATTTCCGCTTCGAATAGAAACCTTCCGCCCATCGACAATGCGGGCAGGATCGTAATGAACAGGACGACAATTCCCATGCCGCCTAGCCACTGGAGGAAACTTCTCCAGAACAGAAGAGCTTTTCCCACTGCTTCCACTCCCGTTGCAACGACATTTCCCGTAGCTGGGTCGATGACAGGTTGGATCGTCCCGAAAAAGGAGTAGACGGTTTCGGCATCTGTACGACTTTGGATCGATAATAAAAGTTCTTTTCCCGTTTCAGGATCAAAGGCTTTGGGATGCAAGATCGTGGAACCTGTCGTCGTTAATCCTGACATGGCTTCGAATAAAGCATCGACGGGGCTCTGCAAAGTTCCCGAAAAAAGAAAAGGGAGGGCGCTTATCCCTGCCGTGATGATCCAGATCAGAGCGACCATAAAGATGCTTTCGCGCCGATAGAAATTGCCCGTGGCGTTTTTTCCGAAATACAAAAAAGTCGAGGCTAGTGCTAAAGAGACAGCCATCGTTGCTCCAAAAGCAAGCGAGCTGTGCAATTGCGGATGGTAAGCCGGATCGTGAAAAAACTCGTAAAAGACAGCAACGGCAAGAGGAAAGAGGAGGATGAGCGTGAAGTAGCTGAGGTAGCGTCCTAAGAACCGAAAAATTTCCCGGTAAAGCATTTATTCCTCAGAATATCTTTTCAAGGTGATCGGCATGTTTAGGGTGGCAGATTACGATCACCGTATCGCCAGGAGCTAGAATGTGGTTGCCTTTGGCAATCATGATCCGTCCTCGGTTTTCAATCAAAGCGATGAGGAAGTCATCGGGAAGATAGGAGCTCAAATCGGCAATCGGGATCCCGACGATTTGGGAATCGGAGGAGACTTTGACCTCCATGATCTTTGCCTGGTTGTCATAAAGGGATGCGACGGAAATGACTGAATCTTCATTGATGATCGCCAAAATCCGATTTGCAACGCTAACCTTCTCCGAAACTGTATAGAAAATGCCCAGTCGTCTGAGCAATGGAGCATAACTTGCATCGGAGACAAGGGCGATCACTTCCGAACAGCCTGCTTGTTTGGCAAGTTCAGCGGCCAAAATGTTTTTCTCGTTCGAATCGGTGCATGCGACAAATGCGTCGGCAAGGTGCACTTGCTCCGCAATCAAAAAGGGTAGGTCGGTCGGGTCTTGATTGAGAACTGTTGTGCGCGGAAGGTGCTCGGCCAGAACGCGGCATCGGGCCTGGTCGGGTTCGATCAGCCGTGTCTGAATCCCTTCTTCTGCAAGGATGCGGCAGACTTGCAGGGCCACTGGAGAACCTCCTGCCACAATAACGGAGCGGATCTCTTTAGATGGCGTGCCGAAGAGTTCATGCAGCTGGTTCATGACTTTCCATTCGCCGATGAGGGTGACTTCATCTCCTGCCATCAACAGATCGTTGCCGCGTGGAAAAATGATCCTTTGTGGATTCATAGGGCTTTCACCCGGCGGGGCTTTGCGTTCAATAAGTCCGACGAGCAAATTTTCAGGAAATTTTAAAGTTGCAATCGAATGGTTGGCTTGCGGCCATTGTTCAGGGATCACGATCGAGCGCATCTGCACCGCCCCATGCGCAAAATTTTCGACGGCGACGTTGCCTGGGTTCATCACGCACTTAAAAATATCGTAGGCCAAGATCATCTCCGTCCCAATGAAGTGGTCGACAAAGAAGAGACGGGAAAAATCAACCCGCGAACGGTTCAGGAATGAAGGGTGATGCACTCTAGCAACAGTTTTCGGATAGCCAAGGTTTTTAGCTAGAGAGCAGGCGACCAAATTGGTCTCGTCGCTGCTGCTCAGCGCGATGAACAGCTGCGGCGATAAGTCGAGCAGTTCTTCGAGGAGCTGCCAATCTGTTCCCGAGCCAAGCCGTGTAGCGACATCGGCGTTCTGGGCGACTTTTTCCAGGGCGGTCGGGTCCCGATCGATCACGACGACGTTGTGCTCTTCCATCGAAAGGGTCTTGGCTAAGTGGGTCCCCACGCTGCCCGCCCCTAGAATCACAATATTCAATTTAATTTTTCTCCATTACCGAAAACAAACCATAATAACCACAAAGAATAGAATAACCCACTTTCCTTAATTGTAAAGCACATCTATGGGATAGGGCGGGAGACGAAGCATTAAAAAATTATACAACCTGATAACTTGCCGCTAATGATATGTCGGGACTACGTCCTCATTACCCTGTTCGCGACCAAGGCCGCTTCACCTACTCCTCACTGCCCGGTTCGTGCTCAA
>JAFEGU010000295.1 GCA_018239725.1 Verrucomicrobiota bacterium
AAAACTCGAAACTTAAATTGCATGGTTGCTTCTGTTTTCGAAAAATTGAATTCTTATGCCTCCGATGAATCGATCCCTCTGAAATACCGAGAGATCTTAAGGCATTTTTTTGAAGGGTATGAAGATGCCCTACGCCCTCACGGAATGAGCATCGAGGATTTCCGCAGTCTCTTTTTGGACTATTTGGAACAGGTCCGCAAGCAATGCATCGAGCCCTATGTTTTCCAACCCTATCATGAAAGGGTCCGCAAACCGTTTGACTATTATCGTTTTGGCATTGAGATTCTCAAACCGCTGATCGAAATGGACAAGTCGACCGTTGTGGGTCAAGAACACCTTGCACCAATCCAAGCATCGCTCGAGAAGGGGCACAATGCGATCTTTTTGGCTAACCACCAAACAGAAGCCGATCCCCAAGCAATCAGCATCCTCCTTGAGAAGCTCGCTCCCGAATATGCCGAAAAGCTGATCTTCGTTGCAGGAGAGCGGGTGATCACTGATCCCCTTGCAGTCCCTTTTAGCATGGGACGCAACCTGCTCTGCATCTATTCCAAGCGCTACATCGACGTGCCTCCCGAACTGAAAACGCAGAAGCAGATGCATAACAAACGGACGATGCAGCTGATGAGCGAACTGCTGAGCGAAGGGGGAAAAGCCATTTACGTTGCTCCAAGCGGAGGAAGGGACCGCCCAAATATAGATGGAGTATTTGAGGTTGCAAACTTTGATCCTCAAAGCATCGAAATGTTTTACCTGATGGCACAGCGCGCAGGGCATCCGACCCAATTTTATCCGCTCACGCTTAAAACCCATGAGCTCCTGCCGCCTCCTGAAACCATTCAAGTCGAATTAGGCGAGATACGCAAAGCAAAACGGGGAAAAATCCATTTGGCATTCGGATCAGAGATCGATATGGAAAATTTTCCTGGAAGCGATATTACAGACAAACACCAGCGGCGGGAAGCTAGGGCAGAGTACATCTGCGGCCTCGTCCGCAAAAGCTATGCACAATTGAGCTAGTTGCAAAACTTAAGATGCCCGGAAAAATCGATGGTTTTCCTAGACATCTGAGTTCTGCAACTGGCATACAACCTTCATAAAGGATTCTTGGAATATGAAACGCGCACAAATCATCCTATCTTCCCTGTTCCTAATGAGCCTCTCTCCGCTAGCTGCATCAGAGGCGCCTGCCCAAGCAGCCTATGTCGTCGTTGAAGACCAGGCCGCCCTTCCGATTCTTAATCCAGCTCTTGCAGAAAGACGCACAGAAAAGTTGGTTTTGGCCAACGGCCTTGAAGTCTACCTTGTTTCCGACCCAGGTGTCGAACAGTCAGCTGCAGGCCTTGCCGTCGAAGCGGGATCATGGAAAGATCCGAAAGAATACCCTGGCCTTGCCCACTTTCTAGAACATATGCTCTTCATGGGCAACGAGGCCTATCCGAAAGAATTCGAGTACATGCAGTTCATCACTGACCACGGTGGAACTGTCAATGCTTACACAGCCTCCGACCGCACCGTTTACATGTTCTCGATCAACAACGATGCTTTTGCTCCAGCCTTAGACCGGTTTTCCCATTTCTTCATCGATCCCCTCTTTTTGCCGAACTGCATCAACAGAGAGCTGCATGCCGTCGACCAAGAGCATGCAAAAAATATCGAACATGATGGCTGGCGCCAATACATGATCCTAAAAGAAACAGGCAATGCGGATCATCCCAACAGCTCGTTCTCGACCGGCAACGCCCAAACCCTCTCCGGCATTCCTCAAGAAGCATTGAAAAATTGGTACCGGACCAATTACAGCTCAAACCGGATGCACCTTGTCATGATCTCTCCAATGCCGTTAGATAAAATGAGAGATCTTGCCATCCAAGACTTTTCTAAAGTAGCTGCCGTCGAAGTTCCCGATGCTAATATCCAAACCTCATTGCTCTCTTCGCAGCAAAAAGGGCACATGATCTTTATCAAGCCCGTACGCGACATCAAACAGCTCTCGCTGGCTTGGGAAGTGCCTTCTGAATTTGCCCTTGATATCGATCGAAAAGCCCCTGAACTTGTCGCCTATGTCTTGGAACAGGAAGGGGAAAACAGTTTAATCTCCGAACTTAAGGAAGAAAAACTAGCCGAGTCGATCCATGTCAGCTGCGACCGCTTTTCAAAAGACACTTTGCTATTTTCCATCGATGTCTCCTTAACCGATTTTGGAGTCACCCAAGTTAATACGGCAACCACTCGGATCTTTCAAGCAATCGCCCGCTTGAAACAAGAGGGCATTCCAAAGTACCTGTTCGATGAGATCCAAACGATCTCCGAAATCGACTACCAGTATCAGTCTCGAAGCGACGCCTTCTCGACTGTGATCCGCTTGACCGATGACCTTGTCTACGAAGACATTGCCACATTTCCTGAGAAGACGAAAATTCCCACTGTCTATGATCCCGATTTTATTGCGAGTTTTATCGACTCTTTAAAAGCAGAGGATTGCGCCTATTTCGTTTTGGCAAACCCAACCAAGACCGGCGTTTCACCAGATGTCAAGGAACAATGGATGGGAGCGGAATACTCCATTAAAGAAATTCCAGCTTCCCGATTGACAGCATGGGACACAGCTAAAGTTTCTCCTAAAATTCTGCTGCCCGAGGAAAACCCCTTTCTACCTACCCGGTTCGATCTGGTCCAAAAAGAAGCAGACACGGGAACTTCAGAAGCTCCCCTTCTTCTATTTTCCAATGATGGAGCACAAGTCTACTTTGCGCAAGATTCCCGCTATCAGGTCCCAGAGATCGCCAGTATATTCACCTTCAAATCCCCTTTGATCGATCCAAGCCCCAAATCACAGGTCCTTACCGATCTGTATCTGCGCGCCCTCCAAGAAAAGCTCTCTTCAACGCTTTTCTTTTCAAGCAGCGCAAAGATGAACACAGGCTTTAGCTCAGATGAGCTCTCCATCAAGATGATGGTTCAAGGCTTCAGCGACAAAGCTCCTTTGCTTTTACACGAAATCTTCAACTCCTTTAAAGAAGTTGCACCCACAAAAGAGCAGTTTGAGATCTACAAAGCCTCTTTGGCATCCTCTTACGACAACGCATCCAAAGAACTCCCTCTGCGCCAAGCCAGCGAAGTGATGGACAACATCATTTTCAATAAGGCGACTAATCCAGAAAAATGGAAATCGATTCAAAACGTCGGCTATGAGGAATTCCTAAGTTTTTCTAAAAACCTCTTCGCCAAGACATACACCCAAGCGATGCTGTATGGGAACCTCACTACATCGCAAGCCAACACAATGTGGCAAGATCTCCATGCAACACTTAAAAGCAAACCTTACCCGCTTACCGAGCAAGCCAAGAAAAAGGTCCTGATCCTTTCCAACCAGTATGGCCCCTACATGCTCTCCCACCAAACAGACCGGCAAGGGAACGGAGTGATGCTGCTGATTGAAGAGGGCTCCTTCACCTTCGAGAAAAGAAGCGCCCAGCAGATCCTCGGATCTGCCCTTAGCGATGCATTCTTCGATACGCTGCGCACCAAACAGCAGACTGCCTACATCGCAAAAGCGATCGCATCGGAAAAAGAGAGGCAACTCTTGCAATATTTCGCTGTCCAGTCGAGCACCCATTATCCGATCGAGCTGCTCGCCCGGTTCGAGCTCTTCTTAGAAGACTTCAATAAAAATCTAAACCAAGTCGTTTCCAAAGAGCGGTTTGAAAATATGCGCGCCAACACGATCACCGTTCTGCAAATGCCTCCTGAAAACATGGTAGGAATGGTCTATAAGCTCAATGAACTAGCCTTCGAATATGGTGATTTTGACTGGATCAATCGCCGGATCCAAAGCTGCAAAGAGCTTTCCTATGAACGTTTCTGCGAGCTTTCCCGCCACTTCCTCTCACGAGATAACCCACGCCGCTTGGCAGTTCTGATGGAAGGGGTATTACCGCCAGAAAACGACTTCCATTACGAGCTGATCTCCAAAGAGGACATCCATTCCTTAGGATCATTCGTCTCCATCAAGTAAACAACAGAATAGTCAGGGCAAAGGAAGTCGAAACAAATTTTTGAATTGGATCTTTAACCCTGCCTCCCTAGACATGTCGGATGGTGCGTCCCAAAGGCGCACCTCCCGCGACCCCTTGCAACTCATCTCGCTTTGCCAAATCTCATGCTCGAATGCGTGGCGTGTATAACACTGCCCCGCCCCCTTTCAGGCTATTCTGCGCTGCGATTTTGCTTTGCGATCTGAGTCAATTGGCTGCTCATGCGCTTATTTCCCGTTCCCTTCAGTCACGGGGCCCTTTTGCGTCGACTCGCAGGGCCATTCTTTTCTTGTTTTAACAATAGTCTGATATTAGAAAAATAAGAGTGTGTTTTTAGATGATCAGAATAGCCCTGCAATACGACACGAAAGACACCGACCGGATGGGAGAGGGTACGAGTGCATATTGCAAGCCCGAGGCTGCTTACAGCAATGAGCAATCGCACCGCAGGAGCGGAGGCAGTGCTTTGCACGACGAAGTGACGAGGACGCGATAGCTTACGCGGCTAAAGCCGCGAGCGTTGGTCGCAGCTGGAACAGCTCAACGGGCTACGGACACACAAGAAGGTCCGGTGGCTGCGAAGACTTTTTAAAGGTCCGGTGGACCTTTGAAAAGCAAAGCAGGTGAAGTGCTCTTGAGCACGAACCGGGCAG
>JAFEGU010000296.1 GCA_018239725.1 Verrucomicrobiota bacterium
ACTGGGGCCAGTTGCGTGCACGCATCTAGAACTCCTTCGTTTGTCTTGCTAGGACGACAAAGGAGTTTCTTTATTTTAGGGGATTTTCCTCAACGATTCTCTATAGAATTTTTCAACACAGCCATCATGGAATCTGGTTCGATTTTAACTAAAAGCAAGTCTGTTTGGAAATAGGTGTTATCCTTTTCTTTCGGTGTATATGATTCAAATTTTTCATTTAGAGTGTCCAGGATTGCTCGAATAAGAATATCCCTGAGAGCATCAATCTTAATTCGAATTGCTTTCTGCATAGAAGAAGGTGGACGAGTAAATGCCTCTTTAAGTTGATTCATATCTTATTGATTATGAATGAGTTGTGTAATTTTATGCAAGGGGTCCAAGGCTCATGTTCTTTGAATGTATTGAATCGTTATAATAAGAGTTTAGGTAAAGATTTGGAGTCCATGAGTTCTTGTTTCAAGCGCAATCCTAAAAGCTCGAATGGGGCAGGATGGTCATTTGGCAATAATGGAATTAAGATCTTCAGGAATTTTAAAAGCTCTTTGTCCGTCAGGAACAAGAGTAAGTTATTATCTAATTCAAGCTTTATTGATTCCATTTTAAGAATCTCAATTTGTATTGCTATGAGCAGAGTGTTCTGTAGAGAAAGGTATCTCAAATTAGGAAGTCTGCCGATCTCAGATAAAAGAGCTGAGAGGTGGTTGTGAAAAAGTGTAAGAAACTTCAATTCTTAGAGGAAGAAGATCCTCTCCCCCAGCTATTTAAGCAATAGAGCCCTTTCAATTAGCCATTGGTCGCATTAACAGCAGGATTAAAATCATAAATTTGGATCACGCGATCCCAGGAACCAGAAATGAGCATCCCATCTTTTAGCGTTAGGCAAGTCACAGCTTTTTGATGCCGAGCTAAAGTCCAAAGTTCTTTACGGCTTTCCAGATCCCAGACCTTGATCGTGCTATCCTGAGAACCAGAAAAGAGAATTCTATCATTTAACGCTAGGCAAGTGACAGCTTTTTTATGCCCAGCTAAAGTACAGATTTCTTCGCGGTTATCGAGATCCCAGATCTTGATCGTGCTATCCCAGGAACCAGAAATGAGCATCCCATCTTTTACCGTTAGGCACTTTACAGAGTTATTATGCCCTCTTAAGGTTTTGAGCTCTTCACCACTTACAATGTCCCAGATCTTGATCGTCTTATCTGCAGAGCCAGAAACAATTATCCCATCTATTACCGTTAGGCACTTCACAGCCTGTTCATGCCCTCTTAATGTCTTGAGCTCTTTACCGGTTTGAATCTCCCAGATTTTGATCGTAAAATCATCCGATCCAGAGATGATCAAGCCATCCTTTTCGGTTATGCAAGTGACGGAACTTTCATGCCCCGTTAAGGTGCGTAGCTCTTTACCGCTTCCAATGTCGAATATTTTGATCGTCTTGTCAAAGGAAGAAGAAATGATCATCCCATTTCTTAAGGTAAGACAATTAACAGGACCTTCATGAAAATGAAGAGTTTTGCAATTGACACTGTTTTTCATTTCCCAGATTTTGATCTTATTATCTGAGGAACAAGAAATAACCATCCCCTTTCCTACGTCTAGAGAACTAATAGCAAGTTCATGCCCGCCTAAAGTGCGGAACTCATAAATTCCTGTTCTCATACGATCCTCTATAACTTTTAAGTTTTGATAAAGAGGCAGTGGTAATTGCTGCAATGAATTGATTCGAAATGAGTAGGGAAAATGAGACGCTAACAGAGTTTTCCATCCTTGAAACGAGTTGTTAAAGATGGTCACAAAAAAATGCTTGCTCACCAATGACAGAGCATGGAGGTCGCTTAACTTGTTGATGTGCTTGCTGAATTCGTAAACCACCTCATCAGGAAAGTTTCGGACCATTTCTGCGTTATTTACCAGAGTTGTGATATCTTTATTTTGGCTGTGAATTTGAAAATCTGATGACATGAAAACCGGCTGTGTTGAAAAATTCTATAGAGAATCGTTGAGGAAAATCCCCTAAAATAAAGAAACTCCTTTGTCGTCCTAGCAAGACAAACGAAGGAGTTCTAGATGCGTGCACGCAACTGGCCCCAGTA
>JAFEGU010000297.1 GCA_018239725.1 Verrucomicrobiota bacterium
AAGAGGTCTCAAATACAGGCCAAAGGCTAGGATTTGACACCCAAACAAAAGCTGTTGAGAACTTCGAAAAAATAGCCGATCTCGGCCACCAATACATCGACGCAGCCTTTTCAACGTCTATAGCTGAAAAGTATACCACCAAACTGAAATCCGCTTTTATGTTCAAAGACGACATGAAAGTCGGGATCATCCCCATCGCCCCAGGCGCCGCAGGGAGCATCCCGATGACCGGTCGAGTAGCCCCAACCCAGGCCAATTCAGTCAAAGGCTGGACAACAGGTCAGCCTATCCAGAACCTAACCACCAAAGGAAACGTCCCGAAATGGAGCACCGTAAGACAAAGGCATTGGAAAAATCGAGCCGAGTGGGCAAAATCCAATCCAAACTCCCCATATGGCGAAGATAATATCCATAGAATGGAAAACGGACTAGCGCCGCAAAGGCTAAATGTTAAAACTGGACAGTTAGAAAAAATGGAACTTCACCATGATCCAGCTCAACGAGATGGAGGCCTTTTCGATTTTATTGAAGTTTGGCCCGAGGAACATGCTCAACTTGATCCAAAGCGATTTATAGGAGATTAATAAGATGCCAAGCTTTGACAGGCTATTTATTCAATCAAAAGGGCAGCCTATCAACTATGATGGAAAAACCTTACATCTTGCAGATAAGTTTCCCGTTTCAAACGAGGAAATTCTTATTGTCACTTTTGAGAAAACCAATAGTGATTGCCGTCAAGGGGTATCCATTGACATCACTGGGCATTGCGAAATCGATGGCAAGGTCTTCAAGCAAGGCAAAGGAGTAATGATCGTGCTTTGGGCCGATACAGCGGATAATCCCACCCAAATCAAGGTCTTCACCAAATCCGATTGCGTTTGGATAAAAAACATATGGGAAAGCACCGGCAACCAGGACAAAAAAATTGTCGATTCTGGGCACAATGGAGCTGCCATGATCGTTGAAGAGATCAAGAATGGCAGACGCTACCAATGCAACGATGGGACTCCCGATGAGGATTTCGATGATATCGTTTTCACCGTCCAAAAAACTGTCCAGGTATAACCTATTCTTTTCCTGCTGAATTCGAGCAACTTGAGCTCCACGCGAACCAGCTCAAAGACAGACGACCTTTTCGACTTTATTAATGTGTGGCCAGACCTGCTTGCGGCAGTCGATGCCCTTAGACAGTTAGGAGACCGAAATGCCTTATTTTGATGAACTATTCGCTTCTACCATAGGATCAGAGCCAGTAGTTTATAAGCAAAAAAAGCTCATACGAGTCGATTACATTTCCTTCGAAGATGGCGATCAGTTTTTAATTAGTCGCCCCTGAAGTAATCCGATTTTCTCTATGAAGAAGCAATGAAAATCCAAGAGATTTTTTGCGGGTTTTGATATTATCCTGTGTTTCAAAATCGGGAAAATCATCATGAAGCCAAGACCCATCGTTCAAGACCAAGATCTTCTTTTCAAA
>JAFEGU010000298.1 GCA_018239725.1 Verrucomicrobiota bacterium
CAAGGAAAGATTCGATGCTTTGAGAATGGTAGGGACCGCCTTGGATGTAGCCTCCGCACGGCATTCGGATGACAACTGGGCAGTTCCACTCACCGTTCGAACGGTAATAGTAGCTAGATAGTTCATTGAAAAGCTGGTTCACAGCAGTCCACATGTAGTCGGCAAACTGGATCTCGACGACAGGCTTGAAATTGTGGGCGACAGACATTCCCATTGCAATACCGACAATGGTCGATTCGGCAAGCGGGGAATTGAAGCAGCGGTCGGCTCCATATTTGTCAGTAAGGCCGCGGGTAATTCCGAACACGCCCCCTTTTCCATGCGCAACGTCTTGGCCGAAGACCACAACTTGGCGGTCCCGCTTCATCTCTTCATCGATCGCATGGTTCAATGCATCCATCATCACGATGCTGTCAGGAGAAGAAGATGAATCCTCTTCGGAAAACGCGGGTATTTGGCCAAAATCAGCCTCTTTGAAAACACCTTCAGCCGCCGTTTGCGGATCGGGAAATGGGATCTGATCTGCTTCTAGCGCCGCTTGTTCGATCCGCTTAAAGCACCGGTCGCGCAAATTTGCAAGCTCCTCTTTCGTTGCATGGCCCATCTCGACAATCCAATTCTCAAACCGAGGGATAGGATCGCGCGACTTCTCTTCCTCAACGCATGCTAAGTCTTTGTACTTGCTCGGATCATCGCTGCTGCTATGCGCACCGAGGCGCGGCACTTTTGCTACAATAAGGCTTGGCCCTTGGCCAGAACGCGCTTTTGCCACAGCTTGGGCAAGCGATTGGGACACCTCTTCATAATCGCATCCATCGATATCGAATACGCTTAAACCTTCGTAGCCATGGCCCAGCTTCGCGATTGTTCCGCCGGCAGTCTGGTCTTTAACAGGCACGGAAATAGCCCATCCATTGTCTTGGATGACGAAGATAATACCTAGCCGATGCAGGCAGGAAAAGTTCAGCGCTTCATGAAAATCGCCTTGAGACGTTGATCCATCTCCACCTGAAACATAGACAACTTCATCCTTGCCCGACAATTGGACAGCTTTGGCAACTCCGACAGCTTGAAGAAATTGGGAGCCGACGCAGCTGGATTGGCAAGGGATATGCAAGTCGCGTTGGGAAAAATGCTCCGGCATCATCCTTCCGCCTGAGTGGTGGGGAACAGAGCGGGCTAAAAATGCGCCGATGATCTCAGTTAAGGAGCAGCCGAGTCCTATGGCAAACGCGCGGTCGCGGTAGTAAGGAAGTCCCCAATCTTTGCCGGAAATAAGGCTTAATGCGCTGACAGCGCCGATCATCTCATGTCCATTGACGCATAGGTGGAATGTGCCCCCCTTATTTTGGCGGACGAGCTTTTGCATCTTATCATCCATCATGCGCGTCAAATAGATCGCTTCGAGGGCTTTTAAAGACGGCTCTTTGCCGTTAAGATCAGCTGGGACTAACTGTTCTGTAACTTCTCCTACGACTGTGGACATAACCTCTACTTCTTCTTGGGTTTTTTAGATTGGAGCGGCGTGACCATTTTGACGCCAGGCTTCTTGGCCTCCTGCGGACCTGGTTTTGGCATCTTTTCCTTTCTCTTGCCAGGCAAAAAGCCTTTGACCACATCCAATATTTTTGTTTTCTTTTCCCCTTCTTCAACGACTTCTTCTTCCTCTTCAACCTCCGCTTCCGGCTCAGCCTGCTTGCTGACAGCGCGGATCAACCGCTCTTCGGCGCCGGTTGCCGTAATCTCTTCGATTTGAGAAAGGCGGCTTGAAAGATGGCGCAATGATTCCAAACGCTCGGAAAGGGCTTGAAGCTTCGTATCGACTTTGACCCGCGAACTTCCGCGCAAGCTGGCGAGAAGCTGGGCTTCTGTATCGAACTTGGCAGAAAACGTCACTCCTGATGCACTTGTGATGTCTGGCAAATACAAGAATTGCCGGCATGCAGGAGGGACTGTCGTATACATATCGACAGTCACTTGCGGCTCGATCTCCACCTTGACGACCTGCTTTGGCGGACGTCCCCGTTTTGGCCGCGGGTTGAGGGCTTCGTTGGAATAATAGGTCTTTGCCTTAGACTGGAGCATATCTCGGGCTGTAGCGACATCTTTAGGAACTTTGACATCGAAAAGGTGGCGCTTGAGCTTTTCCATCATGTTCTTATTGAGGTCGAGGTCCTCTTCAAAAACAAACTGGATCTGCTGCGTGCGGAGCCATTCGATGATGCGGATACGCGAGCGCTCATGGTAATACTGCTGCCACTTCTCAAGCTCGGTCAAATGGTCGTAGATGAACTCAAGAAAGTTTTCCCTAGCCTCTTTGGACTGGATGATATCAAGCAGCTTTTCCTTCGTATCGATATCATAAACTTTTTCGTTAACGAACCCTTCCATGAACTTCTTGGTTTCGTAAAAAGTCATTTTGGGAAGGATGCAGTACCGTTCTGCATTTGCTTGGATCTCCTGCTCCAGTTCCTCAAGCTCCTTCTGCCCTTTGTCCAAATCGACATAAACAATAAACCCTTCAACCTTATCGAGATAGAAATCGCGTTCGTCATCCGATTTTGAAAAAGAGTCCATCAGACGGTGGTAGCGGAGCATTAAGGGATTTTGAGCTTGCGGAAATTTAGACATAAATAAACCTTTTTGAAAGGAGCCGATTCCAAAACATAACCCAGAATAACACAGAAAGTTTCCTCTTTCAAGGACTACTTTTCCATTATACCCGTGTTGAGATCACTGAATTATCCAACTGTCTTAGTTGTATACTTTATTTCAGTCGCACGCATATACACTGCTCCCATAGCGCAAATTAGCGTGCCGAATACGAGCATGGGCACAGGTCCTAAGTAGGAGCACATCAAACCGCCTAATGCAGGAGCGACAATCCCCCTTAAACCCACCATCAAAATATTGACACGCGAGTACTGGGAACTGTCCTCATCCTTGGCAAACAGAGTCCCTGATAAGTTCCAGAGCAAATGGCTGCCCGCCTGGGCAATCCCATAAAGGATAAAGGCGAGATAGAACCACTGCATATCAACCTGGGCGAGGAGCAAAACAAGAGGAAATAAGGAAAATCCAATTAAGATCCGGATAGTCAACTGAGGGACAGACAA
>JAFEGU010000299.1 GCA_018239725.1 Verrucomicrobiota bacterium
TCCGAGGATGGGTAATATTCTGAAGTCGCGGATTAATGACAATTTTCAGATTATTAAGTTGAACCCTGTTAATTTGGTTTAAAAGCTATCGCCTGGTACGTTTCAGTTGACACTACTATATACAAAAATGGGAACAACAACTCATTTCATTTTTGAAGGAGCACAAATGATTAGAAAGCTATTGAGATTAAACTCTCAATAAAAGAGAGGGCCGCTGGGTTTTATTCATCAAATTGGAATCTCGCTGCTTTTGATCATTGCCATCCTCTTGTCTTACCAAAAAGTCGCTACCATCATTGATGATCTCCGCTTTCCTCCTCCTGGAAATCTGATTGATGTTGGAGGATGTCAATTGCATCTGTATTCTACCGGAACAGGTGAACCTACTGTGGTTTTAGATGCTGGTCTCAGCGGCACATCCTTAGGTTGGTCCTTAGTTCAACAAGAAGCATCGAAATTTGCTCGGGTTTGCAGCTATGACCGGGCCGGATATGCTTGGAGCAAGGAAGCAAGTTCAAAGAGGACAAGCCTTTGCTTAGCCGAAGAATTGCATACGCTGTTGCACGCAGCAAATATTCCCGGCCCATATGTTCTAGTCGGCCATTCTTTCGGCGGCTGCAATGCGCTGCTGTTCGCCGATCTGTATCCAGCGGAGGTCTTGGGAATAATCTTAGTCGACTCCGTCCATGAAAAAATGCTTCAAGAGTTCCCTAATGAACCCCAGAGAGGAATCTACAAGTTCATCCACCATCCTTATTTTCAATCGTTGTTATCGATGCTCGGGTATAACCGATTGAAAGGCCCCTCTGCTGAAATCAAGCACATGTTCGCACCTCTTCCAAAAGAAATCAGATCGATGTACTTTGCCCAAATGAATAAGTTCAGCTACACCAAAACAGTCTCAAAAGAAATGGCAGCCCTCCAAGAAAGCCTATCCCAATTAGATGAAAGAAAAGTTCATCTTCAGAACAAACCTCTGATTGTGATTACAGCAGGACAATTCTCTAGCCGTAATGAAGAATTAGCATGGAACGGACTTCAAAAAAAGCTTCTTGCAAAATCTTATCGAGCCAAACAGATTGTTGCTTCTAAGAGCGACCACATGATTAACCACTATGAGCCAGAGATCATTGTTAAAGCCATTCAAGAAATGCTGAATGTTGATGAGAAATAAAATTGGTGACTAGTCCCTGATCGAACAAAATTTTTTAAAAGACGGCAAATAATGAATCCGCCTTCTGCAAAACTTGGGATGAATTCACCGCTGCAGTATAATGTCTTTGTCCAGGCCTACTTCAGGAGGCGCTTCAATGCAATGGTCAGAATTTTCATTTATGCTCCGACCTTCTCCATTGGGAGGTATCGGGGTCTTTGCAACGCATGATATTCCGGCTGGAACTCACCTGTTCAATCAAAATTTCGAGATCCGGACGATGAAAGTCAAGGATGTGCCCGCAGCTTTGCTAAAATACTGCATCTACATCAGCGATGAAGAGTGCCTATGCCCTGAGCGGTTCGACCGGATGGAGATCGGTTGGTATATCAACCACTCCTCTACGCCAAATATCGCCAGAAAAAATCGGGTCTCCAACGCTGAAGCGGTCAAGAACATCAAAGAGAGAACTGTCCATGCGGTCCGAGACATCAAGGCAGGCGATGAGATCCTCATCGACTATAACAGCCTTGACGAACCAGAGCATATGAAAGAAGACTATTACAAACCAAAGTCATCTTAACGTCCTGCCAGCCGAGCTACCTCACTGCAGAAGAGATCGATCTCCTCCTCCGTATTGTAATAGTGGACTGAGGCTCGGACAAGGCTCGTCAGATGCCGCTCTTCCAAGTCCAAGCGCGCATACTCGACCAGTGAAACGGATGTATGGATCCCCTTTTCCCGCAGCTTGAGAGAAACTTCTTCAGCATTTTTTCCCTCAACAGTAAAAGTCACAATGCCGCATAGCTGCTTTCCCATATCCCGCACAACCACGCCCGGAATAGATCCCAGCTTGGCGCGCAGCTCAGAAGAGAGCTTTCCAATCCTTTCCCAAATATTCTCAAGCCTCCAAGAGTAGGCATATTCGATGGCAGCTTTGAGGCCAAGAACATTCGCGCAGTTCCTCTCCCACGTTTCAAAGCGTGTCGCATCCTTGCTCATCGTGTACTGATCTAAGCTAGTCCACCTAGCCGAATGCAGATCAAGGACTGGAGGCTCCAACTGTTCGATCTTGGACTGCCTGACGTAGAGAAAGCCTGTGCCTCTTGGCCCTCGAAGATACTTTCGACCGGTTGTGCAGAGGGCATCGCACTGGATCATTTCCACATCGATGGGCATCTGGCCGACCGACTGGGTCGCATCGAGTAGATAGAAGATCCCATGTGCTTTTGCGACCTTTCCAATGGCAGCTGCGGGGTTGACAAGCCCTCCTTGCGTAGGGATATGGGCGACAGCGATCAGCTTCACACGGGAATCGATCATCTTTTCGAGTTCAGAAACTGATAGCTGGCCATGTTCATCATTCGGAACGGCCTCCACTTTCACCCCGGTTCGTTTAGCGACCTGCAGAAAAGCGATATAGCTGCTCGCGTACTCCGCCTTCGACGTCAAAATCCGATCGCCTGGCTTGAATGAAAGGGAATAAAAAACCATGTCCCATGCCCGTGTGGCGCTTTCAAAATAGGCGATCTCCTGGCGGTTGCTGCCGATCAGCTTAGCTGCAGAATCGTAGAACTGATCGAGGTTCTTTTTTGCCATGTCTGCAGCTTCGTAGCCGCCCGCTTCGATTTCCAACCGAAAATACCCATTGACGGCATCGATCACAGGCAGAGGTAATAAAGATGCTCCGGCATTGTTGAAATGGAGCACTTTTGTACAGCCAGGCGTTTCATTTCTTGCTTTAGCAACATCAAGTGGCATATCCGCCTCTAGGGAAAATTCTTATGTTTAGATGAAAAAAGAGTATCTCACTGCAAAGATTATAGACAACGTAGATCAACAGATGATCGATTTGCTCTGCCACTTTTTCTAGATGATCTCAAGTCCTGCCGAATGGCCCCGCGGTCAGAATGACCGCGGGATATTCACAAAGCTAACCTTTTTATCTGATAGTAGTTAGATTCGTGGCGATCTGGTTGGAAGCAGTTCCTCCACCTGATGCAGTGGCTGATGGGATCACCGTATGCGGCGCATCAGGATCTACATCGACCACCAAGATGATTGGCGGTAAGCTCGAACCAGCATTTACCGTGCTGTTCTGCGTGCACGTTAACGTTGTGCTATCAAACGTCCATCCTGAGCCGCTCAGCGATCTGTATGTAAGCCCCTTTGGAAGAGCTATGCTTACAGTCAAAGCGCCCGATGTCGCACCATTACCTTGATTAGAGACGAAAATTTTATAGGTGCCTGTCCCTCCTCTTGAAAAGGGAGCACTGTGCTTCATCAGAATATTCAATAGAGGTGAAACCTGAGACGGAGGCGTAGAGTTCGTTAAACTGGCGAATAAATTGGCGCCCATAAAAGAACCCCAGCCCGTAGCATTGTCATAACCTTTGCCAGCAGGATAATATAAATTGTTACCCGATGTGATATCGTGAAAATTTGATAAATACGTTGAGCCGACTCCTATCGCATAGAGTAAAGGATTCGCAAAGCCTAATACCGGCTTTTGACTTGATGCCCGTTGCTGATTGATACACGCTGTAAATGCAGCCCAAAGAGGAGCTGCACAGCTCGTGCCGCCATATGTCGTCCATTGACCATTATAGTAAATGGAATAGCCTGTATTTGGATCAGCGTTAAGGGCGACGTCAGGAACGTTCCGATGGGTCTTCGAATAGAGAGTGGATACATTGGTTTGCCAAGAAGGCAGAGGCCAATAACTGCTCACACCGCCTCCGCCAGCGCCTTGGCTAGCACCCTCGTTCCAGACTACTTCATTACTGTAGGCGCCGCTGGTTGGGTTCACAGTAAGCTTCGTCCCGCCTACCGCGACGACGTAAGGTTGAGAAGCCGGATCGTCCACCACAAGTTTGTGGGAGGATTGATCATCGTAAGCGCCGCTATCGCCAGCTGCGGCATAAATTGTCTGACCATGCGCGGCCATCTGCAAGAAAATAGCATTTTCAGCCTGAAGATATTGGGCATTCACCCCATCTTCGCCCAACCCCCAGGAAGTGCTCACTTGTTTAGCAAGGTTGTCGGTAGCAATTCGATTGTATGTGTCCAGAACGCCTTGATCCGAGTTAGGACCTTCGTAAACGTAAATCTGGCTTTGAGGCGCAAGAGCAAGCGCAAGCTCGATATCAAGCGTGACTTCAGCATCAATGCCGCCGCTAGCGCCGCCATCGACCAAAATATTCTTCAATTTAGCTGGAGGCAGGCCAAAATAGTTGGTGTATTCATTGATATCGCTCGCCTGATATTTTCCAAGTTCGAACATGGCGATGATTTGCCCTGCTCCATTTGCTGACATACCAGTGAGATTATAAGCAGTGATGATATCATTAGGAGAATAACCTCCGGCAGGACCCGATGGATGGGCATGCGAGCTAGCCTCAGAAGTTAAAAATCCTTCCGCTGTTTTTTTAGGTCGGATGTACGAATGCCATCGCGCATGGTTGTCGAGCCCGACGATACCGTGCAGCATGAAAGCTACCGCGCCTGGAACTTCCGGATCATTATCAGGAGCATAAAATGTCCGACCATTTGACTTCTGATAGTGGTGGAGACGAAGGTTAAAAGCTCTTTCGATCGCTTCTGCCGGTCCTGATACATTCAGTAAAGTCCGATTGGAGTGAGTTCCTGCAATGTTCAGGCCTAAGCTCTGAGCATAAGCAATAACATGATCGTAATCTTCCTGAGTCGGTGCAAACCGCTCTGCAAATTCTTCAGAGGTAAGGTACTTGCCGTAATGTTCCAAATCGGAAGGATCATAGATCCTCTTTACTAACTCTTCCAATGCTTCTATGTTGCGCAAAGGCAAAATGAAGGTCAACGGAACATGGGCGTCTGCATCGAGACTTTTTAAGAAAACGGAATCGGACAAGGCCTTGCTAGGAACATGACCGGAAAGCCTTACAGGAGAATGGTGGACCATTTCAGATGGTGCAGCGCTTACTTGGACCGCTTGCCCTAACGTGAGCATCGTCAGACAACTTAACAAACAAGAGACTTGGTTTTTGATCATAGATTTTCCTCTTTTTTCTTGTATTCGGGGAACATAGAAATTTTTTTCCAAATGTTATATTTTAATTTTCTAAGAAGGGCAAGTTATTCTTGAAAAAGAGGACGGAAGAAAGACGTCAGATTCCGATTAGAACTCTACGAGAAATCGACCTGTAACGCCTTGAAGAATCAGGGCATTATTTAAAATACCAGAGAAGTGTTGGAAAAATTGGAGTTGCTGAGTCCAGATCTGGAACTCGTACCCGAGCTTAAATGTGAAAAGAGAACCATTTTTATTGAGACGGGCATCCCAAACAAATCCAGCTGCTCCTTGGAAAGTCAACGACCCCATATTTCGATCTGGCTGCGTATTGATGGTTGTGACCTTGATTGTTGTATCGGCCTCTTCATGGACAGACCAATGGCCCCACATAAATGCTTGGCCAAAATCTCCGAAAATGCTGAGAGCATGCCGCGCATTCTTCCAAAAATTCCATTTGCTATTGATTCCGACTTCAGGGCCTATCCCCCAAAAATGATGCCTGATCTTTTCCCGTGCGTCATATGGAACTAGAGTATTCGAATGGTACCAGTGGGATAAGACGTTTTGATGGATCCAACCGCTTTGCAGTCCTATATGAGGACGCAGAGACAGCGACTGGCCGAGATAAAAGATCCGTCCCAGATCCCAGTTGAACATATTGAATAAAATATCCCAATTGATCTTCGCTCTATCAAATGCGATGGAAAGGCCCGGCAATGTTAAAAGGAAATCTGTCGAAATGAATTGAGACTGGATCACCTCTCCAGGAGGAGGATTAATGTGTCTCGAGCCGTTTGTTCGGTGCCACGTGTAGTAAAGACGGGTATCCCAACGATCCCTCTCGAAAGTATAAGAAATTCCCGTTCTTACACCTGCATTCCAATCGAAAGTAACAGCTTTTAAAACAGCATCGTAACTGCCGGAAATGGGAGCTGCTGGTGGGTTCGCAAATGGCGGAGCTACAACAAAAGCCCACTCTGAACACGTTTCTTGCGCGCTCCAGACTAGGACATCAGCGAAAATGTCCCATTTTTGGGATTGGCTTTGAAAAGAGGCCAGCGATGGATAGTCTTGAGAAGAAACAGCTTGCTCATTTCCGTAGCCGATAACTGTAACGAGCAGAAATGCAGCTGTCAGCCGTTTAATAGTTGACATGGACATCTAGCATCCCTCCTTGGAGAACAAGCGCTGCATGGAGCGTTCCTTCTAAAAAGGTAAAAATTTTGAGCTGGTCATACCAATATTGGAACTCATATCCCATACGGACACCGAAGTTCGACCGATTTTTATTAAACATGACATCCCAGCCAAAACCCATCACACCATAGAACATGAACGTGGCTGCCCAAGTAGTTGGATTGACACCAGCTAGAGAACTGTTCATGGATGTTTTCTGAATATCTTTTAATGTCCAGCAGCCGCCTAGCAGCGCTAGATAAGTATCTCCGAACAGTTTGAAAGAATGGTTGTTGACTGAACCGAGGAGCCAATTGGTATCCACTCCCCCTTTGGGACCTATCCCCCAAAAATCATTCTTCAAGTTTTCGTTCGCTTTGAATTGCTTAGAGGTCCAATGCGAGTGCACCTTTTGGTATATCCATGCTCCCTTCACTCCTAAATAGGGACGGAATGAAAGACCTTTGCTCACAGGACAATCTCGTCCCAGTTCCCAATCCACTGAGTTCAAAACGATGCGCCATTGGATACGCCCAGAATTAGAGGCGAATCCAAACGTGAGCCACTCTCCCAATAAAGCAGTGGTGACATTAGAATCGGCGTTCGAGGCAAACGAGCTGTCTTTCCCCTCCGTTTTAAACCAGGTGTAATAGAGACGGATATCCCATCTGTCTCCTTCAAAACGATAACCAAATCCGGCCCTAACACCAAAGTCCCAATCAAAATTGACCGATTTCGGAGTTTGAGAAAAATTGACAGCAGACTCGCCGCCGCTTGTCGTATAGGGCATAAAATCAACTTTCAAAGCCCACGTGGCAATTTCATTTGCCTTCAGGACGAGCATATCGGCAAACAAATTCCATTGCGGCGGATTCTTTTTTCTAGGATCTGTTTGCATGTTTGGATCGGTCAACACGCCTTCAGCGAAAAGATTGCTCATCGCCATTAAGACAACAACAAACCTAAAAACTAAAGAGAAGTTCAAAAGTCCCTCCCTGCAAGGTTAAAGCGTTATGTTGCCTTCCGTTGTATGCATTGAAGATTTGCAAATTATCGAACCAAAATTGGGATTCAAATCCCAATCTCAAGGAAAACATGGCCCCTCGTTGGTTCCATTTGATGTCCCATTCTAATCCAAGAAGATTCTGGAACATCAAAGATCCAGCGCTTCTCTTCTTTGACTTTAGAGTTCCTGCAATCGTATTGCCAATCTTTAAATGGTCAGAATTATCCCATGTGCTCCATAAGAACGCACCAGACAAATCGCCAAAAAGGTAAAAGAAGTGCCTTCCTGCTCTGCCTAAACACCATTTAGTATCGATTCCAGCGCTAGGACCAACTCCCCAAAAATGGTTTGTCAGTTTTTCTTTAGCTGGAACGGGTAAGTTATTGGACAAGACATCATGATAGAGCGAATAGATATGGATGTCTTGGTAGATCCATCTCCCCCTGAGTCCGAGATAAGGCCGCAACGTCACTGTTTTCGATACGGCATATTGATGATCTAACTTCAAATCGATGATGTTGTAGTTTAAGGTCCATTTGGCATGATAGCGTTGAGCCGCAAAGAGCCAAAATAAATTGGCAAAATCCGCATCCGTTATTGTTCCCGTTAAAGGAAAACCCGATGGGATCCCAACGAATCCATCATAAGCCCCTTTATTTTTAGCCTTCGTCCGATACCACGTGTAGATTAAAGAAATGCCCCACTGGTTATCGCCGATATGTCCATATCTTGCGCCGCCCCTAGCTCCAAAGTTCCAATCAAAATCCAAATTGTTCATCTTCAACTTCGAGACAAGGCCGTTATCAAATTTCGTTGAAATGGTTGAATTTGGAATAGTGCCGACTTCGCCTACATGCCAATAAAGCAGATCGGCAAAAATATCCCAATGCTGCAAGGCTTCCTTCGTTCCAGTACTTGTCTGAAAATTTTGCGAAATGGAAGGAGATGGATCTTTTTCCTGAGAAGAAGATCCCCATGCAGCCAACAATGGGAAGAGGCTCAAAACAATCAGCGCAAATATATAGTAGTGTCAACTGAAACGTACCAGGCGATAGCTTTTAAACCAAATTAACAGGGTTCAACTTAATAATCTGAAAATTGTCATTAATCCGCGACTTCAGAATATTACCCATCCTCGGAA
>JAFEGU010000029.1 GCA_018239725.1 Verrucomicrobiota bacterium
AGCCATCTCAGGATCTCTGCAACGGCTTGATAGGTGTCCTCAGGTATATAATCGCTGATTTTCCCTTTTTCAAAAAGGGTTTGTGCTAAAGTCACGTTCCTCATGATCGGGATCCCATTGTCTTGGGCCACTTTAATGATCAAATCAGCTATGGTCCCTTTCCCCATCGTCACGATCCTAGGCGCAGGCTCGGTATCTGCGTGATACTCGATCGCAACAGCGATGTGGATCGGATTGGTAATGATTGCCTTTGCCCGCTTCGCAGCAGCAGGTCCTTCTTGGTAAGCAATCTCCTGGGCTGTATGCCGCCGTTTGCTCTTAATGTGGGGATCCCCCTCCGTATCCTTATATTCCTGTTTGACCTCAAATTTTTCCATCATCATTTCTTTTGCGAACGTCCTTCTTTGGAAAACAAGGTCGAAAATGGCAATAAAGGCAAAGAAGATGCCGATGCGAATGATGACGTTGACCAAAAAATTAGAGAAGACCTGAGCTGCTCCATAGACGGGGAGCGCTGCGGTGGCCACGATCTCGGGAATTTGGTTCCAAACAACGGAATAGATCAAAATAAGCGCGCCGCTGATTTTCAGAATCGATTTAAGCAGTTCAAAAACAGTTTTGAACTTGAACATGTTCTTGATGTTTGATATGGGATTAAGGCGCTTGATGTCAGGTTTCATTGCTTCAAACGAAAACATCGGGCCGACAATCATGGCGTTGACAAGCAAGCCGACGCAGGTCGTGAGTAGCATGATCGGCATGCTTGTATTAAAAATGATCATGATCGCTTCAGAAAAAATGCCAGCAGCCTGGTTTTGCATGTCCAAATTCCCGCCGCTCATTCTGAACAGCGATACGAGGAAGCCGGCGAGCATTTCATAGAGATGGCCTGCTGTTAGCAGCGTGGCAGAGATCGAAACGACAAACGTGAAGGCTGAAGGAAAGTCTTGAGATTTTGCAACCTGACCCTTTTTTCTTGCATCGCGCAACTTCTTAGGGGTCGCCTTTTCGCTTTTTTCTGCCATTTAGATTTGAATGTGATAGTTTTCCCTGAGCTGTTTTTAAGGTTATAGGAGGATCTATAAGAGAGCAAGGGGAAAAGAATTGTCTATACTGCTGACAATTCAAAGTCCTCGTCGATTTTGGATTTGGCTCAACGAGGTTAAAGCCCCATGTATCGGAAGTATGCAGCTGCGCATACGTCCTGCTTCTTAAGACTATAAAATTAGGGCACAAAAGCCAGAATGGCTTGTACGATTGCATCGTCAGCAGCAATATATAGTAGTGTCAACTGAAACGTACCAGGCGATAGCTTTTAAACCAAATTAACAGGGTTCAACTTAATAATCTGAAAATTGTCATTAATCCGCGACTTCAGAATATTACCCATCCTCGGAA
>JAFEGU010000002.1 GCA_018239725.1 Verrucomicrobiota bacterium
GCAAACTGATCGATGAAGTGGGAATGCCTCCTTTTGAAGCTCCCATCAAAGTCTTTATTATCCACGATGCGCACCAGATGCTTCCCGCAAGCAGCAACGCGCTCCTAAAAACCTTTGAAGAGCCCAACCTCGACAGCTACATCATCCTGCTCTCGGATAAACCGGAGCTCCTCCTTCCAACGATCGTCTCCCGCTGCCGCCGCATCCCTTTCTTTCCGATCGCCGACGCCTTAATTTCCGAATACCTTGTCCAGCAGCATCAAAAAACGTCCGCTGAAGCTGAAAGGATAGCCCTATTGTCCCATGGTTCGCTAAGTAAAGCATTACAGCTGACAACCGACATGAAGAGCCAGAAAAGAGAGGTCCTGATCGAGCTGCTCACCTGTGATATCCAAAGAGAATATCCCCGTTTCCTCAAGCTATGCGCTCAGCTTGAAGAAACGCTCCAATCGGAAACTGAAGATAAAGAGGAAAGCGAGGAGGGGGGATCATCGCATAAACAAGTGGAATCGCTCTTTGAAGAGATTTTAGCTTGGTACAGAGACCTGCACTTGGTTCGGGAAGGGGTGCATTCCGCTTCCCTCTACTACCGCGATCATGAAGAGGAACTTAAACTAAGCGCTCATGGGAAAATTCCATCCATGGAGCAGATGTTCGATCAGATTGAAACTTGCCAGCTTGCCCTGCAACGTCATTCCAAACTCCGCGTTGTTCTGGAAAACTTGTTTCTAACAGTCTGTGTTTAAGCCTATTTCTGTGTACTAGCTTGAAATGCAGTTCAAAAGAGATCAAGAAATCCAACTGAAACTTTTCACTGGGAAAGGTTCTTCAATCTATAATGGGCCTAGCGCTTTAATAGGTGAAATTGAAAACGGGTTGTCTGTTATCAATCGTGCACACCTCTAAAATGGGGTTGCCCCTGGCGTTAGCAAGTCTTTCTTCGGCTAATTTCTGTACACCTCAGCGATTTCTACAAGTGCTGAAGCCTTGTAATAAGGGTCTTGAATGAGGTTTGCAGTTTCTTTTGCTGCAGCAAGATCGTGTAGAGGATCTATTTTGGCGATTTCTGCAAGTGCTGAAGCCTTCTTTATAGGGTCTTGAATGAGGTTTGCAGTTTCTTTTGTTGCAGTAAGATTGTGTAGAGGATCCATTTTGGCAATTTCTACAAGTGCTAAAGCCTTGTAATAAGGGTCTTGAATGAGGTTTGCAGTTTCTTTTGCTGCAGCAACATCGAGTAAAGCCTCCACCTTAGCGATTTCTGAGAGTGCTGAAGCCTTCATATATGGGACTTTAAGGAGGTTTGCAGTTTCTTTTGCTGCCGCAAGATCGTGTACAGGATCAAATTTGGCGATTTCTGCGAGTGCTGAAGCCTTCTCATAAGGGTTTAGAATGAGGTTTGCAGTTTCTTTTGCTGCAGCAACATCGAATAGAGCCTCCACCTTAGCGATTTCTGAGAGTGCTGAAGCCTTCATATCCGGGTGTTGAATGAGGTTTGCAGTTTCTTTTGCCGCAGCAAGATCGTGTAGAGGATCTATTTTGGCGATTTCTGCGAGTACTGAAGCCTTCTCATAAGGGTTTAGAATGAAGTTTGCAGTTTCTTTTGCTGCAGCAAGATCTTGTAGAGGATCTATTTTGGCGATTTCTGCAAGTGCTGAAGCCTTGTTATAAAGGTCTCTAATGAGGTTTGCAGTTTCTTTTGCTGCAGCAACATCGAGTAGAGCCTCCACCTTAGCGATTTCTGCAAGTGCTGAAGCCTTGTTATAAGGGTCTCGAATGAGGTTTGCAGTTTCTTTTGCTGCAGCAACTTTATGTAGAGGATCTACTTTGGCGATTTTTATGAGCGCTTGTGCCCTCTGATAAGGGTCTTGAATAAGATCCGCATTTTTTTTTGCAAAAAGCACAATTATATTGAGCTGACCAGGACGAGCATCTGTGATAGTTTTCCATTGCTTACAGACCAGATTTGCTTGCTTTAGAGGGTCAAAGGCAAAGTATTGAGTAATAATCAAATTCAGAACATCCGTTGGGAGCGCTTGATTAATGTCTTGGCCAACGGGTAGATTTAATACCGTAGTTGTTGTGGAATTTGTGCTAGATTCAACTGACATGCCCCCCCCTCTCTCTCTAAAATTTAAATTAAAAATTCTTGTTAGAAAAGGGATATTATCATGATAAAGTCTAATTGTCAATATATAATTTTTTAATTGTATGCATTAAAGTTGAATTATTAGATAATATATTAGTTGTGGTTATTATTTGATGATTCAGTCTTTCTTTGTTGGTAATTTTCTTTGTATAGAAAAAAATTTAATAAGGTGAAAAATAACTCATTAAGTGCGAATCATATCTCCTTGATTATAGATAGTTTGGGTGAGCTATGAAACACATAAACGAGTTGCAAAGATCTTTGTTTTAAAACTTGAATTGGAATAAGCCAAGGATCGCTCTATTGTCCCATTGTTCGCTATTTTAAGCTTTACAGCTGACAACCGACTTCAAGAACCAGAAAAGAGAAGTTCTAATCGAGCTGCTTAACTGCGATATCCAAAAGAGAGTATCCTCGTTTCCTCAAGCTATGCTCTCAGCTTGAAGAAACGCTCCAATCGGAATCTGAAGATAAAGATGAAAGCGAGGAGGGGGATCATCGCATAAACCAAGTGGAATCGCTCTTTGAAGAGATTTTAGCTTGGTATCGAGACTAGCACCTATACTGCTTCCACTTCGATTGGTGTATTCGATCCGAAATCCGGTTCAAAAGAACTACGAAACCAACTGAAACTTTTCACTTCGACAGGTTCATCAATCTAAATCCCAGCCTTCAGCTCCATCGGTATATGTATCTAACACCTGGACTTGATAAGAGCCATTAACAATAATCTCCTCACAGTCTTCCATCGCTACCAAGCAGGGGATATCGGCAGGTAAAACTGGAGAAATCGCTCGAGATGCAGAAGGGGAAAACGGACTGTTTGTTATCAGGTCGGGATGGCCAAGGTGGAAATGCATCTTTTCAATTTGTTTCCAAAGGTACGGATCTCCTTGCTGCCCGTATTTATTCAGATAGGTTGCTCTTTTGATATCAGAGGGGTGAAAATGGTATTGAGATGAAGAGTACTTATGCATTGTTTGCATGCAGCTGATTCCAGCTTCTACATGACCTGAAAAATAGGCAGCCGTTATATCTGCTCGCTTTTCAAATTTTCGGCTAAGGATCCCTACGCTTTCATAACTTCTATCTCCTCCCTTAGCGTAGTGTTTTGTCATTGTTTCGTGATCGCCATTTGCAATGTGTGCTAGTTCATGGAACAGCATAAAGGACTTGATGTCGATGCCCGAGTCTTCTTGTAAAAGGAATTCGTAGAAAGCCAGTATTTGCTTTTCATTAGGATTTAGCTGAAATACCTTTTCTACTAAAGTATAGATATCATTCTGAGTTTTAAGATCTGTCAAATTCACCAAAAACAGCAAGGGGATGTGCAGTTGAAAATTGTCGGAGCTCGATTTAGGATATAGCACAAAAGGCAAGTCTAAAGAGTCTATGTCGAAGCAAAAATCAAGAGCCTTGATCGTTTCAGCGGGGATTCCCATAGATGCTGCATTAGCAAGAACTTGGTCGATTAGTTGAAGCGATCGCCTTTGTAATTCTGATTGTAGTGCTGGGTTCGCATGAATAAATTGCTGAAGCTCTAGAGCTTTCTTAGGATCTACTTGTTTTGGAGGTGCTTCAAGTGTGCATAAATCTCTGTCAGCTAGGGTTTTAGTGTGCTGGTCTTCCCTTTGCTGGCGTATAGAACGTTCAAATGGGACTAGTAGCAATGAGGGATCGTTTGGATCGAGTTGAGAAGAAGGATCAAGTATTGCTGAAACAACTAATGGAGGGATGTAAGTCATTAGTGACTTTAAAGGAGATGATGAAGATGCCATTATTGCCTTTTTAAATTAATTTAAAGTTATAAATCCATTATATATATTATTTATTTTAAAATCAATGTAATTGTTTGTTGAAAAAATGAGTGTTTGTGTATGATGTTGAATACAAGGTTTTTTATTCGATAATCTGCTCAATCTTTGCTGGTAATTATTATCAGAGGGGGATGAGGAAGGATTTGAGGAAATCTACAGTTAAGAAAAGCGATGGCAACTAGTTCTACTTCAAGTGCTTATGCAAATAATTTTTTTTCCGTAGTTTGTTGCGAGGGACGTGCTGAGTTCAGTTATCCATCCGATCTTCAAAATGTCATCGATGTGCTACTTGCAGAAGATGAAACAAAGAAGCTTCTTGATGATGCTCTGAATATGGCATTTCCAATGAAAGAGAGGGTGCAGGTCATTTTTTCAAACACGTTAGCCAGTAGTGAGATGGCCAACTTTTGTTTTACAGGCAATACGCTTTCACTAAACGAGTGTCTTAAAGGACGTCCAGTTGAGAACATTCTTCCATATCTCATTTTCGAGTTGCAGAATGCAAAACAACGAGCACAGTATCTAGAAATAGAAAGAGGGGCGGCAGGGTTCGAAATCGATAGCTATGTTGCAAGCATTGAACGATGTGAGTTTCAGAGCAGTTTGGCGACACATCGTTTGGTTCAGAAGTTAATTCAAACAAAAGTCCTTGCATCCGATGCGCCGCTTGCACGAATTTTTTCCAATTTTAGAGACTACTACCAATTTCATCAGGTATGCGGCCATTCCCAAATGATTGCGGAGAGATACGCTGCAGCTCAAATGATCTCTTCGTCGAGTTATCGCGGAACATGGAAACATCCGCTTTCATCAGAACAAATCCCTATTCTAAAGCAAGTCCTTTGCTTAAAGTTATTAAAATGCGTCGGCTCGTTTGAGGAAAAAAACAAGGCTGAAGAACAACTTAAGAAGTTCATTACAGGGGTTAAAGGGATCATGGATAGAAACCCCGGCGCAAGCGAACCTGTCAAACTCTACGAGAACGTCGTTTTTGCACTAGACGAGACCTCTTGTGATGATACTGCGTTCTCTTAGGTTTTATGTCTGTGATTAAGACCGCTCCCTCCCCGCATTAGCAATTCATTTTTCATCTATTTATATATGCCTCAGAGATTCGTGCAAGAGTTAGAGCCTTCTTATCATTGATTTAAATGAGACTTGCAGCAACTTTTGCTGCAGTAACATCGTGTAGAGGATCTATCTTAGCGAATTTTATAAGTGCTGATTTAAAAAATAATCATTTAATGAAGTTAACTAATTGATTAATTTCATTTTTTTGAAATTGCAGCATGTATAAGTTTCTTGTTTTCAGTAGTTTGTGTGACTTTGTAAAAATTTGTTTTTCAAAATAATTATTGTTTTGTTAAAATGTTTTTTTAGAATGACTGTTTTTAATTATTTAATAAAATGGAGATTAATATGTCGATAAAAGAAAACCTAAATCTAACACAAGGTGCTTCTTATGGGAATGTGAATCAACAGGCCCCTTTATCAAATCACCAAAAAGTTCAATCTTATGGTACACATTGCGTTACGGTATTAGAAAAGGACGTGGAAGATGAATGTTGCTGTAGTTGTTCTTTTGATCGCATTTTTAGCGTTATTCAAAACATCTTCAGTTGTCAGGAAAGCTCACTGAATTTAGCCCAGCCTGGTGGGAGCTCCCTTTTAGCTAAAATGTTAAATGAATCCAATCAACGCAATCAGGAAAATGAATTCTTCATTGATATCCATGGTAAGAAAGTGGATCTCTCAGAGAGTAACTGAAATCGAGGAATGATATGGTGTGCGGGTGTATCCACCTTCCACTTCAATCGTTTTGCATCCCTAAATACGGGCTTTGTTCCAAACTCGTTTAAAGCCCCATGCATCGGACGTATGCAGCTGCGCATACGTTCTGCTTCTTAAGACTTTAAAATTAGGGCGCAAAAGCCAAAATCGCTTGTACGATTGAATTCGCATCGACGCGAACTGGTCTTGTGAAAGCAAATGCAGCGCGGCTTTCCTTGGCAAAATTGTAACTTTTTCCCCCTGCACAGTATGAGGGATGCAGTCGTAGAACTCGCATCTGGTTTCCAAAAAGTGGAACATCGGATTTAATAGGTTTCATAAGTGTTTTTAAATCAATGTTTTGTGTATTTTTAACTGTAATGGTTAAAAAACAGTTTATTATATCGATATTTAAATCTGGTTATTTGTTATAATAGTAATTTAGAGCGGATTTATATTTAGTTAGTTTTGATTCTTTAATTCTGGAGGTAGTTATGTCTGTGAAAAAAGTTCCTCATACAGGAAACCAACAGCAAGAAGCTCCAAGAGTCCTCGGCCAGACCAGGTCGAAAATAGAAGGAATCAAGTCTTCTTTGCAAGAACGCATCTTCGATACCTTGACGGGTTTGTCGAAGTCTTTCCAATCTTCCAAGACTGATAAGTCTACTGGTTTGAAAGAGCGTTCAGGATTAGCAGCCTATACGGCAAATCAAGAGAGTAAAAGTACGGCATGTTTTGTTAAGCATGTTCGGTAGCTTGTTATCTCGAAATAATTAAGCTTTCCGTAGTCAAGGCTCCTTAAGCTGTGGTTGAATGGGCATTGGGTTGAAGCACTTTTTCAGCCCAATGCATTGTTTTAAGAATGTAGGCGTCTAGATCAAGCGGCGCCGACTTTTCCCATCCATAATTCTGCGTTAACGCCCCTTCTACAAGACTGACTAAGAACATGACGATCATTTGGGGATCTAGCGCAGGGTCGATCTCTTTTTGTTTCTGCAATGCTCGGATCGGTTCGATCCAAAGGTTAGGCGATGCATGCGTTCCGCCTGCTAGCTGGTCGCGTTTGCTCTCGAGTCTTTGCCAAGTCATCATCCTGAGGATATCTGGATTCGACCTATAGAAGTTATAGCGGTTTTGGATCGCTTGTTTAAGAAAATATTTCAGACCTTTTGCTGCGTCCAGTCGGAGTTCTTCCGATGCAGCCTGCTCAATCAGGATCTCTTTTTTAACAGCCTTCCATAGCGCTTCTTTATCGCCAAAGTGGTGGTAGATCAGGCTTTGGTTGATCTTTGCTTTTTTAGCAATCTCGCTGATCGATGTGGCAGAAAACCCGTTTTTGACAAAAAGGGCTCTCGATGCAGCTAAGATTTTAGCTTCTGTACGGTGGATTTTTCCCATGAGAAACCCGAAATTAATTGAACGTTCATTCAATTTATGCTAGCCTGGTGTTTTTCAGGCAACACTTACCAAAAGGAGTTAAGGATATGAAAAATCGAATATTCATCAATGCATTGTTTGCAGCTGTAGGAGCGACAACTGCAGCTTTTGCTGTGAGTCCAGCTGATGTGCTCTCCGATAGCCAGAACGAGACGCAGTTAAAGGGGGTTAATGTCAGAAAAGGGACGATTGCCGCAACGATGCTCAATGCAAAAGCTTTTGATGAGATTCAGAAGATCTCCGATCCTGCTGAGAGAAAAATGGCCCTCGAAGCATTAAGGACAGAGCAGAGCGCGTTGATCGAAGGTTTGGATGCTGTCGGACTCTTCGAGTTCTTTACTCCGATCGAATGGCTCAAAAAGGATGGGAAGAACGAGGGGAGGGCATGGATCGCTCTTTTATATCTGCAAAGGTTTCCTGCAGCGATTTCAGAAGAGGTTAAAGCAGAGCTTAGAATACTTGCTGAGCAAGCTTCGCATGAATTGCTAGAAGAGATTGCAGCTTGCGGAATTGCCAATTAGATTTTAAGAAGCTCCTTCTCATGTTTTATAGTGAAGGAGCTTGAGAAATTAGAGGTATTGAGCGCGGAGTTGTTCGATTTGCTGGAGCATTTGCGGCGATAAGGAGTGATCTTCCGTCATATACCACACCCCGGCAAATGCGCCGCTTGCCGCAGTAAAGACACCGCCGACTACAGCTGCTGTGATCAGCCATGGGAGGGTAAGCATGCCGCCTGCAAATGCAGCGGCTGCGCAAACGAGCGCTCCGACGGTTAAGACGACAAATGTCTTAGCCCAAAATGCCTTCGACTCCAGATTTTCGACGTGTTTGTTCACAATTGGGCGCAAGGTTTCTTGGACTCTTGCGTCGAGTTGGGGCAGTTGCTGATCGCGGAATGCGACGACATCGTTCAATTCTTTGTTGCTGTTCAAAAAGTTCCTTCCGACAAATGCGGCAGCGCCTGCTAGAACGACTGTGCAAATACCGCCGATGATGGCTGCCAGTGTTCCTTGAGAATTTTCTCGGTCTTCCCTTTCATTGCGCCTGAGTTCTTGAATGGTCTCTGGATTGGAGGCGATGACTTGGACGTGATGTCCTGAATGGCCGCCGCCGCTGCCTAATACAATTGGAGCGCTCACATGACCCAGTCCTCCAGGGATCCAATTGCCTTGGGCGACAGAAGCTCCAGTCTGCGCTGCGACGGGAGCGGGGCGATAGTAGCCTAGTAAGTTATCTAAAAATGTAGGAACTTGCAATGCCATAAAAATCCTCATTTTAAAATGAATATGAATAACCATATCCTTTTTGTTTCTTAAATTAAAGGTGATAAATTTTGTTTTGTTTATTATTTTTTAAAATAACGGAATATTAGGATGGGAGTGATAAGGAATTCGTTGAACCGATCAATAAGCGCAGTGAAAAATTATTTAATAGATAAATGAAATTTCGAGAAAGTTCTAATGATGGTTATGGAGGGTCTTGACAATCCTGCCATCCTCGAGATGGTCGATATGATCGGCAAAGTGGATGATCCTCGTATCGTGAGTTACCACGATCAGGGTTGAGTGGGTCCTTTTGACCAGGGCGTGGAGCAGTGTCATGATCTTGATCCCGTTCTCGGCATCAAGATAGCTTGTCGGTTCATCGCAAACGATGAGCTTAGGGCTATGGATCACAGCTCTTGCGATGGCAACGCGCTGCTGTTGGCCTCCGGAAAGCTGGACGGGATAGGACCCGATTTTGTCCTGCAGTCCTAGCTCGATCAGTTGGGATCTAGCCTTTTCAAGGGCTTTTTCCTTTTCTACATGATTCAGCAGAAGGGGGATGGCCACATTCTCTTCGATGGTCAAGGTGGGCAGAAGGTTGAACGCTTGGAAGACAAACCCGATCTGCTTGCCCCGATAGCGTGTTTTTGTGTCATTGGTGAGTTGGTTGAGGTTGGTTTCCTCAATCAGACATTCTCCTTCGTCTTGCGTCAGTATTCCTGCAATGATCGAAATCAGCGTTGTCTTACCTGAGCCAGATGGTCCCATGAGCAGCCGGATCTCTCCTTGTTGGATCTCAAGGTCGACTCCGCGCAGCGCTTCGACGCGTGCATCCCCAACGCCGAAGTGTTTGCAGATATTGGTGCATTTGACAATTGTCATCTTTTAACTCTTAAATACAATGGCTGGATCGGTTTTTTTCACGCGGCGGATGCTGAAGTAGGCTGCTAAAAGGCAGATGCTGAGCATCGAGATCAAGCTAAGGAGGTAGAGCGTAAAGGGCATGCTGAAGGAAAGCTCTGTTCCTTTTGCCAAATACCCGAAGATCGCAGCTCCTCCAATTCCGATTCCCCAGCCGATAGTCCCTAAGAAAAGAGCTTGAAGGAGGATCATCTTGGTGAGCAGCGGGTTTTCGGCGCCCATCGCCTTTAAGGTTCCGAAATAGCGGAGGTTGTCCAACGTGAAGTTGTAGAACGTTTGTCCCGCAATGGCGATCCCGATGATGAAGCCTAAGATGATGGCCACTCCGAAGTTGATCAGGATCCCTGTATTCCTCATGTAGTATTCAACAGTTAGTCGGCAAACCCCGTAGGGTGTGTACGCCTTCAGCCCTGTCTGCGCATGGATTCTGTTGCAGACTTCATGAGGATCGAGTCCAGGTGATGCTTTTGCAATCACAAAAGATAGGAGTTTTCTTTCTTTCGGGACATATTCTGTGGCGCGGTTATAAGTCGTATAGACGACAGGCTGGGATTGGAAAGTTCTGGAAACGGAGCAGATCCCTGTAACGTAGGCCCTGTGGTCATTGAGTTCCATGACATCCCCAATACGCATGGGGATCTTTTCCCCGCTTCCCTTTAAGGGCGGAGAGGCAAGCTTGGTATCGGCTCCGTTCTTATCGATGAACACTGCATCAGGAAAGCGGAGGTCTTCCAATTTCCCTTCCACCATTTTAGGAGGACCGCCGATCAGAGTCGCATTATCGATTCCGATGAGGATGCATGTTTGGAAGGTCCCATTGGCAAGTCTTGCTTTGATCAATCCCTTGAACAGGGGCTCTGCCCATTCCACTCCTTCCACACTTCGGACTCGGTAAAGATCGGTCTCTTTCATGGGTTTGATATCGTCGATGAACTGGACGGAGGGATCCATCACCCAAATGTTGGGCTGCGAGGTGTCGATGATGAACCCATAGGTCCTTTTCATGATCCCCAAAAGGATGGCGCCCTGCTGGGAAATGATGAAGGAGGCGAAGCTTAATCCGATGATGATGCCGATGTACTTGGCCCGATCGCCAACGAGCATTTTTATGGCAAATTGGAGCATTCCCAATCACCTCCTAATGCTTTGTAGATCGCGATGAACTGGCTTGTGAGAGCTTGTTCGTTCTCTGCCAAGGCTTTTTCTGATTCGATCAATTTTTTCCATGATTGGAGGAATTGCTGGTAATCAGTAAGCCCTGCTTCATAGCGGGCAAGCGCTAGTTCATACGCGCGCTTGTCCGTTTCCGTTTGATCGATGAGGGAAGCAAGGCGCTCTTCTTGCTTTGCATAGCCGACAAGCGCCGATTCGACCTCTTCGAGGGCTGTAATAACGGTCTTTTCATAGGCGATGATGGTCTGGCGCTGGATCGCCTTTTGCGCCCTGACGACCGATCTGCGCCTTCCGAAATCAATGAAAGGCAAGGAAAACCCAGGGCCTACGCTCCATGTGAGGCTTTTGGGTTTGAACAGCTTGTGGAGCTTGCTGCTTCCATAGCCGTAGTTGGATCCTGATGGGTTTGCAGCGAACAGGTTAGTCGCAGTCAAATAGACGCGGGGAAATAGGTCGGCGACTGCAACGCCGATCTGCTCAGTCGCTGCGGCAATTTGCCTTTCGGCGCTGCGGATATCGGGCCTTCTTCGCAGCAGCTCGGAAGGGAGTCCAGCGGGAATTTTTCCCATAGCAACTGGAATTGGACGCTCCTTTTCAAATTGGGTGACAACGACCTCTGGCTCTTTGCCGAGAAGGACTGCCAAACGGTAGATCGCTTGTTTGAGGGTCGATTCGAGTTCATAAAGCGCCGCTTCATTAGAATCGAGCGAAGCCCT
This sequence comes from Verrucomicrobiota bacterium, assembly GCA_018239725.1. Lineage (GTDB taxonomy): Bacteria > Chlamydiota > Chlamydiia > Chlamydiales > Rhabdochlamydiaceae > Acherontichlamydia. The sequence continues at coordinate 11,246 of JAFEGU010000002.1, forward strand.
TGCTGCAAGAACAGCGCTTTCATCGGCGAGGCCTGCATGAAAGCGGGACTGGGCAAGAGCCAGCTGTTCCTCATCAATTGCAATGCTCTCTTCTGCAAGAAGGACAAGCTGCTGGTTTTTGCAGATCGCAATGTAGTTATTGGCCACTTCGCTAACGACAGTAATAAAGATGTCGCGTGCAGTTGCTTCTGTCGATTCCCATGTGTAGTGGGCTGCCCGTCTTGAGTGGCGGAGCTTGCCGAAAAAATCAAGTTCCCAGATCGCATCAAAGCCGACTTGAAAGACGTTCTGAACAGGAGAGAAGTTGCCGCCTGCTGCAGAGGCTGTAGCAGCTGGAGAATTAAAGATGTTCAAACTCTGACGCGTGCGGACAGCTGCGGCATCGAGCTTGAAATCGGGAAATAATTTAGCTGTTTCCGCTTGGTATTCTGCGCGAGCTTGGAGCACTTGCTCTAATGTGATGCGTAAGTCAAAGTTGGAATAACAGGTCTCTTGAATGAGCTGATCTAAGAAGGGATCGTTAAGCTGTTTCCACCAATCGATCAGATCTTGGTCTTCGAGGACGATCGCATCTGATGCAGGAGATTCGACGAATTGTTCGGGCATGGCCATCTCTGGCTTGTGGTATTTGGGACCCACCATGCATCCGGAAAGTAAGACGAGGGGGAGGAGCCGTTTCATGGGTTCACTTCGATGAAGATGTCCAAAATTTGTCCAACGTAAACCGGAAGGTCCGCCTTATCGAAATTATAGAGGACTTGAAGTACGCGGGTATCGGTTCTTTCCGTTGTTTCTCCAGTGAATGTTGGCTTTGGGACCATGTAGGGTTCTGTCCGAAGGAACTGCAAGGGAAAATGGATCGCACTATTGCCACGGACAAAAGCTGTGGCCCGAGCCCCTTTTTGGAAACGCCAAGCATCTTCTTCGTCGATGTTGATCCGGATTTGCAAAGGCTGCACAGTCCCGAGCAAGATCAAAGTGGCTTGTTGCGAAACGAAGGGGACGACGGGAGCGATCTCGCCGATGTGGACATTGACTTGTAGGATCTCTCCATCGACCGGAGAGCGTATAAGGGAGCGCTGGATATTGGTCTCCACTTCCAAAACTTTAGCTTCTGCAACTCTGGCCTGCTCTTCAGCTTCAAGCAAAGCATAGAGCGCTTTCTCATAATCTTGTTCACTGACGGCCCGCTTATCGGTCAGCCTTTCATAAAAGGAAAATTGGACTTTCTGGTTTTCTAAAGAGACGAGTGCTGCATCGAGCTCAGATTGGGCTGCAAGAAGCTGTGACTCGAAGAGGCGCAAATCCAGTTCAAATAGGAGGTCTCCCTCTTTGATACGGTCTCCTTCTTTGACGTATATTTTTGTAACGATCTCGCTGAAAGGGGAGCCGATAGAGATATTTTGCGAGGAAGCTTCGATCACGCCAGCTCCTGCAATCGCATGCTTGTATGGTGATTTGGCTGGTTGGTACAAAATAGGAGGAACAGGCATTTTCCGCTGCGTCCAAAAGACAACGACCAATGCTATGCATGCTCCTAAGACGGCAAGACCTGGTAGCAAAAATTTTCGCATGCTGAATTGTAATTACATGTGTTCTTGATTTCCTCATAATTAATTAAGCGGATAATTGCCATCAAAAAATACAAAGTTGTAGTCTGTGTCTTTAATTTTTCAAATATGCACAGAGTGATTCAAAAAAACGTCGAAGCCAAAAACCGATTCTTGGGGTTGTTTCGGGATAAACTAATTGCTAGAGTCAGTTGAAGAAGAAGAGGAAGGGGTGAGGATAAGGGGATGCCAATTAATTTTGACCAGAGGAAATTGTTCTTGCAGCGAGTCAAACTGTTTGTCTGTCAGATGGCAATAGTGGATCGATAAGCTTTGCAAATGAGGCTTGCTTAAGAGAAGCGCATGCAGCCCGCTGTAGGTGATGCTCAGACAGAGGGATAGGTGGATCGACTCGAGTTTGTGGCATCCTTTTGAAAGAGCGACCAGCCCCCTCTCATTGATCCTGAGACACCCATCTAAAAACAAGGTTTTAAGATTTGTGCAGTGTCTAGCGACCAATCCCATTGAATCGGTGGCCAAGTAGGCGCATTGAGAAAGAGAGAGCAGCTCGAGTTGATGTCCTCGAGGTTCTAGGACTTGTCGCAATTTGTCAAAGCAAAGCTTTGTTTCGTTTAAATACAGTTTGCGGAGTTTTTTTCCGTATAGTCCGATTGCGGACAACCCATCTGCCCCGATCTGCCTACAGCCAGATAGGTTAAGCTCTTCCAAATATTTGCAGTGGTACATCAAAGAGATGATCCCTCGATTTGAAATTAAGGCGCAAGTATGCAGGTCAAGAAGTGTGAGGTTGGGAGCTTTGATAGCGATCCATTCTAAGCAACGGTCGTCGACGAACGCGCAGCGGCGCAGGATGAGCTTTTCAACGCGCGGCACTTGCATAACGATCCTGGCAAAGTCTTCGAATGTCTGCCCCCCAAATGGTTTGCGGGAAACGGTCATATCAGCTGATGTGATCATGGATCGGACATCACGCGGCAAAGTTGCAGTCCAGAGCGCATAGAAGCTGCTGCATTTCGAGTTCCAAAATTGGCAGAGCATCCTTTGGTGTTTTGATTTCCAAGCTTCTTCGATGATGGGTTGAGAGCCTTTTATGGGAATGCAGCGGAGCAGAATTTTTGTCGGCAACTCTACTTTGCATTGAAGAAGGGAATAGGTGATTCGGGGATCTTTCGATAAGAACTGAAATTTCCGGTCGACGCCGCAGAGGCTTTTCCAAATCGTTTTGGCTTCCTTGGGAGTGCTCATTGTCTGGAAGGCTGTCATGAAGATGGCCAATAGAAGTTCATCCGCCTGGATGAAATCATAAAGGCATTGCTGGGAAGGATCAAGCCTGAGAGATTCTGGGGTATACGGAGAAACAGCGTTTGATGCCATAAGGGGTATTAACGCAATTTACCCGACCATCCAAGTTTGGTTCTTAGGGTCGAGTAGTAGTCGCGACGGAGCAAACTGATCAGCTTAAAATTTTTGGGGGATCTAGTGATCCGGAACACTTCTCCCGTTTGAAGAGTGTGATGGCTGAGGCCATCGGCGCGCACTTCGATCGGGTCGTAGTCGCTCAAGTACTGGATCTGAATTTCCTGGTTCGCTGTAAGGACGATCGGTCTGTTGGAAATCGTGTGAGGGGAAATGGGGGTGAGGGCCAAAGCTTCTAAGTCGGGGCTGATGATCGGACCGCCAGCGGCAAGCGAATAGGCTGTCGAGCCGTTGGGCGTTGCGATGATGATCCCGTCTGCTTCAAATGTGTTGAGATAGATCCCGTCGATATGGATGGCAAGTTCGACAAGCGACGGATTTTTTGCGCGGTGGATCACGATGTCATTGACGGCGTAGCATCTGTCTCCATGCAGAGTCTCTCCTTGGATAGCGACACGCTCATGGACTTTGTAAGCTCCATTGATCAGATCTTGGAGGCTCGGATAAATGTCTGATATGGGGACATCGGCCATAAAGCCTAGATGGCCTAAGTTGATGCCGAGGATTGCAGCGTTCAAATGGGCGTATTTGTGGACAAGGCGCAAGATCGTTCCGTCGCCACCCATCGATATCATAAAATCGATCTTTTCCAGATCGATTTGCGAGATAGGCTTTGCACCAATCTGGGGAGCTTCCTCATCTTCAGCAACGACGGTAACTCCGTGGTTGGAGAGGAATTCTTGGATCCCGATCGCAAGGTTTTTCGACTGCTTCTTACTCGTATTTGCAAAAATGGCTATAATCATGGTGAGGATGAGGCTATGAGTGAATCTGTTTTCAAAGTAGCAAATTCTTGGAGAATTTGTGAAGCAATCGTTTCGGGGGTGAGCCCGATCTCATGGACGAGCTCTTTATGGCTGCCCTGTTCTAAGAAGGTGTCGGGGATCCCGAAGTTCATCACTTGGATGTGGTTGAACTTGTTCTGCAGGATAAAATTATTGAAGATCATCCCCAATCCTCCGCTCAACGCATGCTCTTCGATGGTCACGACGTATTTGTGCGAAAGGAGGATGTGGCAGAAGAGGTCGCTGTCAAGGGGCTTGACGAAGACCGGGTCGATCACGGTGCATTCGATCCCTTCTTTCTTGAGGATCTCTTTAACGCTCATTGCGGTATGGCACATGTGGCCAAGGGCAACGATGACGATCTCTTTTCCCTGGGACAAGACTTCTGCTGAGCCTAGTGTGCGGTGCCGGATCGGCATTGAGGGTTCATCGGTTCCCATGTTCGGATAGCGGATCGCTGTCGGACGGTTCCAGTTAAATGCGCTTTCCATGAGTTCTTTGAGGACATGTCCGTCGCGAGGCTGGCAGATCACCATGTTCGGCATTGCATTGAGGAATGAGATGTCGTAGATGCCGTGGTGGGTAGAGCCGTCGGGGCCTGAGATCCCTCCGCGGTCGACAGCGAAGATGACAGGGAGCTCTTGCAGGCAGACATCTTGGAAGAGGTTGTCGAATGCCCGTTGGAAGAATGTGGCGTAGATCGAGCAGACCACTTTCATTTTTTTGCCATAGGCGATCCCGCCGCAAAAGGTAACGGCGTGCCCTTCTGCAATGCCTACATCGAGGCAGCGTTCGGGAAAGCGGGTCATGAAATCGTCCAGGCAGGATCCGGCAGGCATCGCTGGAGTTACAGCGACAAGGCTCGGGTCGTTCTCTGCCATTTTCAATATGTGGCGGCCGAAGATCTGCGGGAATGTCGGTTTGGAAGAAGAGGGGAGGAATAAACCTGTTACCTTATCGAACGGCTTGCAGCCATGGTAGGTGATCGGATTTTCCGTCGCCGTGTCCATCCCATTTCCTTTGACAGTCACAACATGAAGCAGGACAGGCTGGTTGCTGTCTTTAAGAGCTTCGAGCACGGGGATCAGCTTGGAGAGGTCGTGTCCGTCGACAGGCCCGACATAGGCGAGGTTGAACTGCTCGAAGAATGGCGCTGTGCTGACGAGATTTTTCAGCGATTCCTTAATTTTATGCCCCTGCTTGGCAAGCGTTTGGCCATAGTTCGGGATTTTGGAAAGGATCGCTTCCATTTCTTGATAGAGCTTATTCGACTTGGGGTTGTTCAAAAACCGGCTGAGGATATGGGTCATTGCGCCGACATTTTGAGAGATCGACATTTTGTTGTCGTTGAGGACGACGATGAAACGCCCGAGGTCTTTCGGGATGTTATTAAGCGCTTCCAACGTCAGTCCGCAGGTAAGGCTTGCATCGCCCAAGATCGGCAGGATGTGCTCATGCCGTTTGGCCAGATCTCGGTTCTTGGCAACGCCTAACGCCAGCGAGAGGGCAGTCCCTGCATGGCCGGC
>JAFEGU010000300.1 GCA_018239725.1 Verrucomicrobiota bacterium
GATCGTGACTTCGCATCCTTTGTCCTTAAGCGATTTTGCCATTCCATAGATCGCCTCTCCAAGCCCGCCGAGCTTAAGCCCGTACTTGGAACACTCGTAAGCGACCAGAAGGACCTTCATCCCTTTTGGCAGCTCTTGAACGTCGACAGGTTCCCCTTGGACGCGGAGCTCTTCAATCGGAACGGGTTTAACTGGGAAGGCGTCTTGTTTGAACAGGCGGTTCAGCTTGAGCCTCTGAGCCATCGCAAAACAGGTGATCCTTCGCTTGCTTGAGTCTAATGTGCGAATGTAAGTGTCGAGAAGCCCCTCTTTTCCATCTGTGCCGACAAGGGCCTTTCTGATCTCTTCAAACTGAGCTTGTTCAGGGAGCGATTTTTCAGATAACTGAACAAGGAGTTTGTCAAGATGGTTCGCAATCGGAGCTAGCAGAGATGATCCCAGCACCCTCTGTTGCAGCGTCGTTACAAATGCATCGAAGACAAGAGGAGATGCGTGTTCATCAGCAAGAGCTCTTTTTGCAAGACGGAACAGTTCTTCCGCTTCGCATATGGTGAAGCGTGTTTCGATCTGTTCCAAAATGTTCATTCCCGACTTGCTGCTCAAATAGGTAAGGATGTCTAAATTCGATAATGTTCTCTTTTTGCCGAACTCTTCAATCGAATCGCCAACCTGTTCGAGCTTATTAAGTCCTCCCCAGACGCAGTAGTAAAGGAATTCTTGCAGATGCTTAGGAACTTTTGCAAATGCAGCTTGCTTCATTTCGACTGTAGAGGAAGGATCTGCCATGACCGCTGCAAAGCTGCGGAAAGCCTTGATCGTCATTGGAGCTTCGATATTTCGTTCATCCAACAAGGTAAACTGCTCTTCTGCAGCCTGGCGCAAAATGATGAACCCCTCATCATATCTTTCAGGAGTATTCCAAGGCGATACATACTCTTTTTTGCATTCCTCTACTAGCTTAAGCAGCGTCTGTTTGGCATTTGCGCGCGCAGCTTCGAGCGAATGGGCCGGTTTCAGAGGAAGGTCATGGATTTGGATCCTTCCATTATGGATGGTCATTGTATTTACGCAGATGGCATCAAAGCCTGTTAACGCGATCAAGCGGCAGAGGTCGCGGGCGCAACGCTTTTGGTCCTCTGGTGATAATTTGTAAAAGGCTGTTTTAAACTCTTCTCCGACCTCTTTTTTCTCGAGTTTAACAAAAAGTGAAGCTTTTTCGGCAGAAGTAGGAATGATGCAGAGTTTTGGCAGGTCGATCCGAAGCCCCTCTTTTTCGATGACAGTCTGAAGGATATCGTTGTATCTTTGGATCTGGCCTTCATTTCTTGCACCCTTTTTTGGAGAGGCTGCGATTTGGAACGTCCACTCAGGCAGCTCTTTATCTTGGAAAACGCCCCAAGCCAGAGTTGAAATCCCAATCTCATTTAATGATTCAACATGGGAACTGTCTTCGAATATAGGAAGGTGTTTTGCCACTTTATGGGTGAGGTGTTGAAGGTCTTCATCTTGCAAACTAGAGCTGATCTCATGCTCCATCAAAGGCTGATCAGAATTGAAAAGATGAGTCCCTCCAGGAAAGGCATGCGTGTGGAACACTTGGGCTGATTTGATCGCAGCAGCAGAAAAGCGTACCAGTTCTTCCGGTTGCTCTGGGGTAGGCTTTGCTTCTGAAGCAGCGATCCTTTCAAGAGCGATCCTTGGTTGGAAGCACTCTTGTCCGAGAACATAAGAAGCGTTGGTTTTAAGACGGGTCAACTCTTCCTCTACGACAGGTAAAAGACCCTCAGCAGAAAAATGATCAACTCCTTTGCTTGAGCAAATTTGAGAATATAACTCTTGTAATGCTTGCTTTTTTAATGCGGGATCAACTTTGACGCCATCATTAAAAAATGCTTTTTCCCCTGCTTTTTCAAGAGAGCGCATCTCACTAGGGAGCTTTTCGTACAAAAGAAAGAAAAGAAACTGAGCTTTATCTTCAGAAAGCTCTCTTAAAGACCGAATAACAATAGGCAAAGAGCTGTTTAAAAGAGGATCGTCTACACATTTTATCGCCAGCTGTAAAAGTCCTGTCACAGTCTGCTCTGTATTATGGAATTCGAGCAAATTCAGCAATGCTTGCTTTTTTAATTCGGGATCGACTTGGACGCCATCATTAAAAAATGCTTTTTCTCCTACGTTTTCAATAGAGCTCAGCTCATCAGGGAGCTTCATAAATAAAAGAGAGAAAAGAAACTGAGCTTTATCTTCGGAATGATTTCTTAACGCCTGAATGACATGAGGTAATGCGCTGCTTAAATTGGGGTTTTCTAAGCATTGGATTGCAAGTCTTAACAGTTCTGGCACAGTCTGGTCGTTTGCCCGGGAATACAGGAGCTGCTGCAATTGAGGATCGAGCTGTTTGAACAGGAGCAATCGATCAGAGTGGGAAATGGATTGGTTCAAGAGTGGAGCTAGTTGCTCTAATTGACGGTGAGCCTGGATTTTTGCTTGCAGACGGACAGCGATCTTTTCTAAGATCGGCGTTCCTGAAACATCGCGCAAATCCGCCAAAAGGTTGAAATCGATCGGAGCCTGAACCGTCATGGGTCCAAACTGATCGGGATATGTTGATCCAAGGCTAACCAAAGAAGGTAAAATCGCTTTGAGTTCTGGATCGAGCTCATTGAATTTCTTCGTCATGAAATCCATGTAATTGAGCTTATATGGGTCTCTTAGGAAGTTCAGGAAATTTGTAATCTGAATGAGCTGATGAAACGCTTTTTTGACCTGAACAGGATCAAATTCCCTTATTCCCTCCTTATCGACATACATTGTGTTGAATTGGAAAGGGGCTTGAGATTCTGCATTCAGTTCGAAGATCCCATCGCTACAAATTTTCCTGCCTTCGAACGAGACAAACATCGAAATGTCCCGTTTTTGCAGGACGAGCTCTTCGCCGTCGCATTGACGACCTGATAGATTCCAAACATTAAAGCAGAAGAACTCCTTGGCTGTTTTAGGAAGAGCTTCAAATTTGTCCATTGCTGTTTGGATCGCTTCAGAAGGGTTTTCGAAGGTTTTTGGATTTGTCATGGAATCAATGGAGAACATTTCAAGATCAGCAAGAGCCACGATCGCATCGGTTTTTTCGATTTTCTCCAGCAGCTGTTCTTGGACTTGCTCAAGGAGGTTCAGCCCATCATAATTTCTGATGCGCAGCAGGAGGAATGGGTTCATCTTGACCGCATCCAAACCGTTTTCACAAGGCAACGCCTGTTCGATTGCCTTGCAGATCAGATAGTGTTCAGGAATGGAGAGGAAATATTTTAAGATGGTTTCTGAGCTAGCAGTTGGGTCTTTCAATGCATCATTTGCCTTTGCTACGGTGCGAAGGGTCATTTCCAAACGTTCGATGTCCCTAATCGCATTTTTTTGAACTGCCTGCAGTCCATTGATTTCAGGATTAACAAGGGGGACAGGGGTGCTTGCACCCTTTACTTTTCTTTGCGCTTTGACAGAAATTCTCGTGTCATCATTAGCTTCAAAAGTTGTCGTGTCCGATAAACCGAAGAACTTTTCCAATTGGCTGTCTGGTTGTTCTTGTTCTTTTAATTGAGGAACTTGAGCAGCTTTTGTATCTGCTATTTTATTTCCGCCGACTTGCGTAGCCATATGATCACCTCTATAATTAAAGATTTATTATGTTTTCGCCCAATATTATATACATAAAGATTTAATATTCAATTAAGATATTTAATTATATTGTTGTTTTAGTTGTATTTAGTTGGATTTTAGCGGTTAATGTTTTAATTATTTTTTATTTTGATCTAAATAACTGTCTATTAGCAAATTAAAATTTTACTTTACAATGAGAGGGGCGAAAGAAGCTTTTTCTAGCCCTTTTAAAAAAAGAGTTCGTCGGATTACACTCCATTTTTTCATATGAGATGAACTTCAAGGAGACACTATGGCGCTTTCCGATATCGAAAAATGGCTGGGTCCTCAAGCAAAAGACCTTCTCACCCACGTGTGCAAGACGATCCCCAAAGAGAGGCTCCATGTGCCCGGCCCTGATTGGGTCGATAGGACCTTCGGCATTTCTGACAGGAACATCCGTGTGCTAAGGAGTTTGCAGTCCCTTTATAACCATGGAAGGCTTTCCCATACGGGCTATCTTTCGATCCTGCCTGTGGACCAGGGGATCGAGCACAGCGCAGGAGCCTCCTTTGCTCCCAATCCCGAATATTTCGATCCAGAGAACATCATCAAGCTGGCTATCGAAGGGGGCTGCAATGCCGTTGCCACAACATACGGCGTGTTGTCCAGCGTAGCGCGCAAATATGCGCACAAGATCCCATTTCTGCTCAAGTTCAACCACAATGAGTTCCTCTCTTATCCGAACAAGTATGACCAGATCATGTTTGCATCGATCAAGCAGGCCTATGAGATGGGGTGTGTGGCCGTCGGAGCGACGATCTACTTTGGTTCCGCTGAGAGCGCTAGACAGATCATCGAGGTTAGCCAGGCGTTCGCAATGGCCCACGAAATGGGGATGGCAACGGTTCTCTGGTGCTACTTGCGCAACGCAGCTTTTAAGACGGCAGACACAGATTTCCACCTTGCTGCTGACTTGACTGGGCAGGCCAACCACCTTGGCGCAACGATCGGCGCTGACATCGTCAAACAAAAGCTCCCTGAAAACAACGGCGGTTTTAAGGCTCTTAAGTTTGGAAAACAGACAGAAAAGATGTACACGACGTTCTCTACCGAGCATCCGATCGACTTATGTCGGTATCAAGTCATCAACGATTACATGGGAAGGATCGGGCTGATCAACTCGGGCGGACCTTCCGGGGAGAACGACCTGGGCCAAGCTGTGATGACAGCAGTCATCAACAAACGTGCAGGAGGAATGGGCCTGATCTCTGGCCGCAAGGCATTCCAAAAGCCGATGAAAGATGGTGTGCAGCTGCTTAACGCTATCCAAGACGTCTACCTCTGCAAAGAGGTGGCATTGGCGTAACGGACTTTTATGGAGCGTAGACTTATAGCTTTTCATGCAAAACCTATTGAAGAGGTGTTTAGAGATCTGAACACTTCTTCAGATGGATTGAGCAAAGTGGAAGCCGATCGCCGGCTGAAGCAATGGGGACTCAACTCCATTCAAGAAGATCAAAGAAGTTTTTGGGGCATTTTTTTTCGCCAATTTCATAATCCACTCGTTTATATATTAATCATTGCTTCGTTGATCAGCCTCGCGATTGGAGAATGGGTCGATTTTTGTGTGATCAATGTTGTGATCTTCTTTAATAGCCTTCTTGGATTTTGGCAGGAGGTAAAAGCTGAATCCTCTTTAAAAGCTTTGAAGAAGCTAACAGAGAGCAAAAACACAGTCATTCGCAGCGGGAAACTATTTCAAGTACACTCTTCAGAATTAGTTCCGGGAGATTGTGTCCAATTGCAGGAAGGGGAGCTCGTTACAGCCGATATGCGGTTGATCGAATCGTTCGGGCTGATGATCGACGAGTCGGCCATTACCGGCGAATCGCTTCCTATCCCAAAGGATCCATTAAAACTTCTTCCTGAACAGACACAACCATATGATTTGATCAATACCCTTTTAAGCGGGACATCTTGCGTGCGTGGAAAAGGCAAAGCGATCGTCGTTAACACAGGAGTAAACACTTACTTTGCATCGATTGTAGAAAAGGCCAAGATAGCATCTCCTGAAACTCCTTTGGTCCGATCTCTGCGATTTTTTGCACAGCGGTATATTTCGCTAATCCTCGCTTTTTTTCTTTTCTTGGGAATTTATGGATATTTTCAAGGAAGATCTTTAATAGATATCGCCTATTTTCTGATTGCAAGCTTTGTCAGCGTTGTTCCTGAAGGCCTTCCACTCGTTGTCAGTTTAGTCATGGTTATTGGAGCAGTCTCTTTAGCCAAGTCTAAAGTCTTTGTGCGCCACCTTCCTTCTGTAGAAACATTAGGTAGTGCCACTGTGATTGCTTCGGATAAGACAGGGACAATCACAACGGGGAACCTGATCGTCAAGACAGTCTTCACAAAAGAAGAAAAGTTGCTAAAGACCATTGCAGCATTATGCAACGACTCAGAACATGGAACAGGGGATCCCCTTGATCTAGCTCTTTCCCAATGGGTCCAAGATTATTCTTCTCTTCGCTCAGAGCATCCCCGTCACTGGTCTTATCCGTTTAATCCCAAGTTGATGCTGATGGCTACAGTTAATGCCTTTGAAGGAGAAAAGGTCCTTTTTGTCAAAGGGGCATTTGAAGCGTTAAAAGAAAAGGCAATCGATTTTAATGAACTAGCACTCTTTGAAGAAGCCATGCATCAGCTATCAGGCCAGGGACTGCGGGTTCTTGCTTTTGGAATTGGGAAATGGGAGAAGGAAGATCCTTCCGATTGGAAAATCAAGTTCGTGGGCCTGATCGGTTTTTTAGATCCCCCTAAAGCTGGCGTTCGCGAAGCAGTAGCTCAAGCAAAGCTTGCAGGAATTCATGTGATGATGATCACAGGCGATCATCTGAAGACGGCTCAAGCAATCGCTTATGAAGTAGGGATCTGGGAAAAGAAAGACTCTGCGCTCTTAGGAAGCCAGATCCAGTCAATGAGCGATGAGGAGCTATATGCAGCTGCCATGAGGACCACAGTTCTTGCCCGCATCCTTCCTGAGCATAAGTATCGAATTGTCAGAATCTTGCAAGAAAAGGGAGAGATCGTTGCTGTGAGCGGCGATGGGATCAATGATGTCCCTGCCTTAAAAAAAGCCGATCTAGGAATTGCGATGGGATCAGGAACGGAAGCTGCTAAAGACGCATCTAAAATGGTCATTACAGATAGTAACTTGACTGTGATTGTTCAAGCTATTCGGATGGGACGCGCGATTGCTCAAAACATCCGCAAAGTGATCTATTATCTCACATCTACCTCATTGCAAAGCGTAACAATTATCTCACTATCAATTCTCGCAGGGCTTCCTCTTCCGTTTACTGCAGGCCAGATCTTGTGGGTTAATATCGTAGCAGACGGAGTGCAGGACAAGTTTTTTGCTTTTGCAAAACAAGAATTCAATCTAATGGGAGAAAAACCACGAGCGCCTGCCGCAACCTTTTTTGATCTTTCGCAGTTGGTCCGAATCCTCTTGTTTGGAATCATTCTTGGAATCGGCACTTTCTTGATGTACATTTACTTGTTGAAACGATTTTCTTATGAGGAAACATCCACGATCATCTTTACAAGTTTATGCACGGCGCAGTGGGCCAACGGCATACAAGCCCAAAAAGAGAAGGAACCTTTTTTCAAGAACGTCTCGCGAAGTTTTTTGATCAATCCCTGGATCTATTGTGGAGCCGGCGTAGGAATGCTTATGCAGCTTTGTGCAATATATCTTCTTCCAGAGCTCTTTAAGACGATTCCAATGAGCTTAGCCCAATGGAAATATCCTTTGTTTGCATTTCTAGGAGCATTCGGATTAGTCGAGCTCCGCAAATGGGCAGAGCTCAGATTAAAAAAATTGCGCAGGCTAGATTAAATACTCGAAGTAAACCAGGCAATCAAATCTTTGCTTTCATCGGTTAAGTTAGGTTGTTCTAAAAAATTCTTGAATAGGATTGAAGTGTAGACGCTTGCCATTGATTTCTTGGCTGCTTCTTCGACCGATCCATGGATCTGTGTGCTGTCGAAATCGATGAGCTGCATCCCTTTTTCTTGGCCATGGTTCGGCATGATATTGCCAACGTGTGTATCTCCATACGAGATATTGTTCTCTGCAAAGGCTTTGATTTTACTAAAGAGGTTAAAATAGAACACTTGTTGGCTAGGGTACAATTTTTCAATAGCCTCCTCCATGGGGACTCTTTTCGGTTGTTTGATCTCTATTACAGTAAACCTATCGTATTGCGCACGCAGTTTCTCCATCATTTCACGCATGGCTTTCTGTTCTGCGGTCAATTCAAGCTCCGGTTGTTTCACTTCTTCTTCAGGCTCTGCCAGTTCTTCCATCCATTTGCCAAGTGATAATCCTGCATTCTCCATTTCAATCACAACATAGTTATTAGATCCTTGAGAAACTAGGCTTCCGCTATAAAATGTAGGGGCTAGGATGCGATCGCTGGCAATTTTAGAAACACGTATCTCATCGCCGCTTTTGAATTGATCTTGGGGAACGATTTTGTAGATTCGAAAAGGAGCGCAGTCCTTAACTTGATAAATTGTGCCATAGTTGCCTTGGGTAATCTTTTCTCCAATCGTTTCTCTAATCTTATCGATTGTCGTGCAGGGAAGATTAATAGGATGGAATTTTCCAACGGCGTTGTTGCGCAAATAGCTACGGATGAGGAAGCTCTTGCCTTCAGAATCTCGAATCTATAAATTTTTTGTTGCTTAAGCAAAAATTTTAGGTTCGACATGGCTCCCAAGAAGGATAACAC
>JAFEGU010000301.1 GCA_018239725.1 Verrucomicrobiota bacterium
CGATGGTCCAAGAGCTGGTCGAACTGCGGAAAGGACTGACCAAAGAACGGCACATCAACAGGTTTCAGACAATCCTGACGATCATCCTAAAACACCACGGGAGCGGACCCTTCATCTGCAACTACCTCAAGTCCCTAAGAGATCAGACCCAAGACGAGATCGCCCTCTTTGCCCAGCATGCGATCAAAAGGCTTTCCAAAGAACCGCATTCGCACACCCTGATCCAAGCCTGCATATCACGGATCACCCGCTGCGAGCTCAAGTTCCAAACCCGCGACACCCTCTTCCGCGAGACCAACCTCTCCTCCGCCCTTTGCCGCGAATATGGAAACTACCTCTGGAGCAAACATTTAAAAGACCTGACCAAAACAATCGAGCACTCCGTCCCCCATAAAGACTTCCTTTCCCTTTCGCTGAACCGCGACATCATCATCGGTCAGTTAAACCCCAGTCCGGACAGCGAAAATCCCCTTCCCGAAGAGGCCATCGAGCAGGCCATTACTTCCCACATAGAACGGTTCATGGAATTTGCCCGCGACGCCATCCCCCGGATTTTTGAATACCTCCCTCCCCAAGAACTCCAAGACGTGCTCAACTCCCGCCGAAACCGGATCATCCATTTCATCCAAGATAATCCCCTTGAAGAGAACGAAGATCCCGTCAGCCTCTCCAGGACCTACATTTCCGAAGTCCTCTACCTGCGCCTATTGCATCCCCACCTGATCACCAAAGACCATCCCCCAGCTCTAAACAACGTGCTGATCAGCCTCAGCAAAGTCCTTCAATGCCTGGCCAAAGAGACCCTTTTCGGCACCGAGAAACGGGACCCCATCTACGAAAGGCTCAACCCCCTCTTCGAAGAGTTCATCGAGGCCCACCGCCGCTTCATCGACGCCTGTTCTCTGCCAATTGAATAGGTTTCTTCCATGCCCAGACAGTGAATCAACAAAAGCTTCTCTAATAAAAAAGGATCCTTAAATTGTTATGTTTATGACATTTAAAGACTTTCCACACCTCCTACGCCCATGTAATACAGGCACCCACTTGATGTTTTTGGGTACTTGTGTTACATATTAGTTATGACAACATCTAAATATGATGAGATCATCAAGACATTAGCCAAAAAGGCAGTTTTTACAACCGAGGAAGCTCGTGATGCAGGTATCCCCTCTCGGATGCTTGCATATTTTTGTAAAAAAGGTCTGATCGAACGGATGAGTCGAGGCATCTATAAAGGTGGAATTGCCCAGCTTGATATTGATTTTCGGTGGGAAGATCTTTCACTTGTGGCAATGAGTATACCAAATGGAGTTATCTGCCTCATCTCGGC
>JAFEGU010000302.1 GCA_018239725.1 Verrucomicrobiota bacterium
AATGATGACTTGCGCCTTAAATATGTCAGCTCCCAAGGCTGCATCGAGCACGTGCTGGCCTGCGCCCAGGCCCTCGGCGACCTCGACCAGCTGATCGGGATCATCCATACGCCGACCGTCGCAACCCCTCTCTGCGTCCGCCCTGAAGCGGTCGAAGGGGCGCTCGACGAGTCGATCCGTTTCGATTTGAACAAGCTGCTCACTGTCCGCTCGCGCGCGCAGATCGTCCGCGAATACCTGACCAAAGGGGGCAAGCTCTACGTCGTCTACCCTCAAGGCGGCCTTGAAAAGCGGAACGCTGAACAGCAGCAGATCTACAAAGAAGAGCTGGAGCGTTTTGCCGGCAGGCTCGTCGACTGGGTCCTCTCCTCAAAAGAGATCGATCCTGACATGATCGGCGCGACCTACCTCTTCCGCAACCAACAGCGGCAAGTCTTTGCGTTTTCGATCAAATCGCGCCAAGCGATCGACATCCAAAACCAAGCTGAATGGGGGATTTGGTTCGGAGCCATCGACGATGCAAACATTTCTGAAAGGGTCAACACAGTGATCGATTATCTCGTCGACAACAACGGGCCCGATCCGCGCAAAGAGGTGATCTAATGGCACAGACTCGAGAACACTGGGGCTCGCGCATCGGTTTCATCATGGCCGCAGCCGGTTCTGCAATCGGCCTCGGCAGCTTATGGCGCTTCCCCTACATCACCGGTAAAAATGGCGGCGGGATCTTTGTCCTGCTCTACTTGGCCTTCACCTTCCTGATCGCCCTGCCTGTGTTTATCGGAGAACTCGTCATCGGAAGACGCACCCAGAAAAGCGCCGTCCACGCCTTCCCCGACCTCTGCCCCCAATCTCCTAATTGGAAGCTTGTCGGCTGGCTAAACGTGCTCACCACGTTTTTGATCCTCTCCTACTACTGCGTCGTTTCGGGATGGTGCGTCAATTACATCTTCCTTTCCCTCAACCAGTTCACTGCTGGAAGGTCTCCGGAAGAGATCGGCAAGGTCTTTGACCTGCTTTACATCTCTGCAGACATCAACATCTTCTGGACGCTCATTTTCATCCTGATCAACGTTGCCGTCGTTTATGCCGGCATCCGCAAAGGGATCGAATACTGGAGCCGGATCTTAACGCCTGCCCTCTTGATCATCTTGATCGCCCTCTTTTGCTTCAGCGCGACGCTCGATGGATTCGGCGAGGCTTTCCGCTTTATCTTCTATCCTGATTTTTCCAAGCTCACCCCTTC
>JAFEGU010000303.1 GCA_018239725.1 Verrucomicrobiota bacterium
CAAGAAGGACAAGATCTGCTACTAGAAATAGACAATAATACAGAATTCCCCCGTCTCCAAAACCGTAAGTGTGCATCCCCTTTTTTAACACATAGTTAATCCCGTACCAAGTGAACGTCACCGAATGAAAACCGACAGCTGTAAGCGAGCAATCAGAACCCAAACCTCAGACATGCCCCTTCGGAAAGAGCAGCACTCGGGATTGCACGAGGAAAAAAGGGGAGGTCTTTTACGAAGAATATGGCGATGCTTGGCATAGGCTCCGCTACGAAAATGGACTTTCTCCAACCGAATGGCATACACTGCTCCTAGCCCACCGGATATTGATTCCTTGGACAGCAGAAGAATATTGCAGCTTAGTTAAACGCCTTGCAATGCCTCCTGAGCATAGCGGCGAACCCCCAGCTCCTAAGCCGCCGGATTCCAACTTTTTGATCAAGGGAGCCGCATCTGCAACATTTCAAGCGCAAGATCACAACAACAACACCTTTCTAGCATTGGCCACGCCTGTCTTCTTTTGGCGTTATAAAGACCGTTTTCTATACACGCTGAAACTTGCCTTTGAACTCGTCAACGACGACACGCATGTCAATGTCGACTTCACGACCATTAACTATGTAATGAACGACTATTTCACGATTCGAGCTGGAAAATTTATCCTTCCCCTCGGCTTTTGGAGAGAAAAAATGGTCCAGTCATGGATCAACTATCTGCCGAATGCACCTCTTCCCTATGCCCTTCCTGGAGGGCCAATCATCCCTCCTGCTGATCTTGGAGTCGATATCCGCGGCGCAATTCCTCTTACCCATTGCCACAACCCCAACAAGCCCGCCATGGTGCTAACCTATGATTTTTGGGTTGGCAATGGGCCTGATGAAAAGGATGGCAATATTCACTTCGGAACAAATTACAACGACAACAATAACAATAAGGCATTTGGCGGACGGGTCAGCTTCCGGCCTTGGCCCTACCGCGAAATCGGAATTTCAGGAATGCGCGGTCAATGGAACAATAACCACCACGGCGGGCATGTTTCGAGCAAAAAAAACCTATATTATAATGCCCTGGTGTTCGAATGGGATTGGCGCCTTTGGAAATATTTCCGCTTCCTTGGAGAATACATGTGGACGCAGCGAGACGCTGTCATCAACCCCAAAGAGGATATCTTTTCCCGTAACATTTTTGAACGGGGCGTTTGGGCCCAGGCAAGTCTTGACATGGGGTTGACCCATACAGCAATTTTAGAGAACTTTGAGCTGATTGCCCGCTATGGAAATGTCGATTCGGACATCCATAAACGCAAATGCGGACAATGGAGCTTTGGCATCGACTATTACATCAACAATCAGATGATCGTTAAAGCTTCCTACGATGTCAACCACGGCAACGTTGCCTCTACCCGTAACAATACTTTCTGGCTCCAATGGGCTTACGGATATTGACAATGCAAGTCTTTAGAAGCAGTTGCAAACACCTAAATCCGGCGAAGCAAACGCGAATTTGGGACCGAATGGAGTTTTGCAAATCCTTCTGTAGCAACGACGCTCTTTTTAAATTTTCAGTGAAAATAATTTGAAAATCGTGTTTGAATAGGGAAGTTGGGAACATACCACCAAGGCACCACCATGAGCCACAAGAAAAGAATCCTGCTTATCGAAGACGAAGAAGACATTGCCGCCCTGATCAAGCTACAAGCTGAGGTTTCTGGCTACAAACTCCATGTTGAAGTCGATGGAATCAATGGCTACCGCGCCATTGAAAGGGAAAAGCCCGATTTGGTCATCCTTGATATCATGCTTCCCGGTCAAAATGGGTTCGATGTCTGTCGAAAAATGAAAAGCAATCCTGAATTGCGCAGCATCCCCGTAATCATCATTACCGCCAAAGGGGAAGAGCTCGACGTTGTTTTAGGACTTGAGCTAGGTGCTGATGACTACATTGCTAAGCCATTTTCTCCAAAAGTGCTATTTTCCCGCATCAAGGCTGTTCTGCGCCGCAGCAAAGAGCCAGAAAAAACACCCAAGGTGATCACTTTCGGCGAGTTCACTTTAGAAGTTGACCGCTATTTATTAAGAAGAGGGGAAAAAATTATCACCCTTACTCTCTCGGAGTTCGGCATCTTGCGCCGCCTTCTCACTTATCGTGGAAAAGTCCTGACACGCAACCAGCTTCTCGATGATATCCACAATGATGATTCCTTCATTGTCGACAGAAATATCGATGTGCACATTGCTTCTCTACGCAAAAAGCTCGGGCCTAATTTTGACTATATTGAAACAGTGCGCGGCATCGGCTACCGATTCAGAGAAGAACAAACTCCCAGCCTTCCTAAACGGGCTAGCTGAAAAGTTTTCCAAGAAGCCTTTGGATCCGTTTAGGATCCAGACGCACACGGATTGTTTTATGCTTCGACACATTGACTTGCCCGGGCTTGCTTCCTTTTCTTTTTGATAAAAATTTGCACTCGGTCATCAGAACTTCATCATCCCCGCGCTCTTTAGCCTTGCTGAAATAAAGAGCTAGGTGCATCGCGTCTTGGAGCGATTCTTCATCGATGATCCCATCTTTGGGCGCTTTCAAGACAACATGGGATCCAGGGGTGTTCTCCGCATGGAACCACCGATCATTTCCATGGGCAAATGTGAAGCTCAAGCGGTCATTATCTTCATCGCTGCGCCCTACAAAAATGTGAAGTCCCGACTCTGTAACAAACTCCCGAAACGGATGCCGTTTTTCTTCTTTTTTCTGCTGCGGTTTAGGCTTTTGTTCAATTAGACGAGCATCTTTAGCCAGGGTATCAAGCATCTCTATTGTAGAAGCTTCTTTTAACCGAGATAGAAAACCGTTCAATCCGTCGATCTCCGTTTGCACTTTTTGAATCAGGAGATCGATGACCTCCTTCTTTTTTTTCAGCTTGCGGGATTGCTTAAAAAACTGCTTCACCACCTCTTGGGGTTCCAAAGAAGGATCTATTGAGATTTCCCGTTTCTCTCCATTGAGCTCCCAATCCTCAACGATAACAGAGTTCATCCCCCGTTTGAGCAAATAGAAATGGCTTTGAAGCAGCTCTCCAAGATGAGCTTGCTCATGCCACCGCTCTGCTTCATCCTTTTCAATATGATGCAGCTTAAGCCTTTGCACCGCTTTTTTTTTCCTTTTCTCCAGATGAGCATCAATCCATCGTTTTTTTTCTTCATAATGTGATTTTTGCTCCAGATCGCGATACCGTTTTTCAACGGATAAGGAATCGACTGCAACAGATTCCAGGAACTGCTTTTGAAGAGAGACTGGAAGGCGATACTGTTTCTCTGGAATTGGTTCCCAGCTTTCAAGAACCTGTAAAGAAGCTGAAGTAAGAACAATTTTAGGATGTTTGAAGCATAGTTCAGCGATAAATAAGAATTTTTCCCCATTCTTGTCCAAGGTGATCGCCACCACCCGATCATCATTGAGCATTTCAATTTTTTCAAATGAACTTCCCAGCAACCTCTCTTCCAAGGCAAGGCTAAACGCAGTTTGCTTTCCAAAGCTTCTTTCTGATGAAAGATGAAACCTGCTGAAAGGAACCTGTGCACAGACTAAGAGAGTCGTTTGCTCTTTCTCCTTTTCAAATTGGAAGAACCATTTTTTTTCCCCAAGCTCACCAACTCTTGCCAGCCTAGTCCTTGAGAGAATTGACCCTACTTCCTTGCAGAGGGTGTGCATTTCTGAAAATGACAACATTTCCGTTCCTTTAGAGTCTGTTTCCGTAAAAACCAAAATCGCTTGTACGTTTGATCAAACACCGGTATATAAACAAATATACTACCCGTGACTGTATATCGAAACTAATCATGATGAAAAGAGCCAATTCTTGAAAACGTTTGAAACAATGACAAGCCTTTAACTGGGAGAATCAGAGCAGATGGAGCACGCTTTACGCACACACCGCCGCTCTTTGCTGCCAGTCTTCATCACTTACTTTCTCGATAATTTCGGCCTTGCGATCATCTACCCGATCTTTACCCCTCTCTTGCTAAACCCCCGCCATCCTTTGCTTGAAGCATCAGCCACGTACGTCGAAAGGACTATCCTTCTCGGACTGCTGATAGGCTCTTTTCCTCTTGCGCAGTTTTTCGGAGCCCCGCTAATCGGTCAATTTTCAGACAGATTTGGAAGGAAGAGGGCTTTTTACATTACGATATTAGGGACTGCGCTTGGGTACACATTGACGGCAATCGCCATTTTAGAAAACATCCTTCCCCTTCTTTTTGCAAGCAGGTTCATGACAGGTCTTTTTGCCGGGAACCTAACCATCTGCCTCGCCTCGATTGCCGATATGAGCCCGGACCAGCACGCGCGCACAAAAAATTTCGGCCTTATTGCCGCAATCGGTGGAATGAGCTTTATTATCGCCATCCTCTTCGGAGGCATTTTATCCAACCCTCAATTTAGCTCCCATTTTAATCCGAGCTTGCCTTTTTGGATAACAGCTTCCCTCTCCTACATTAATTTTGCCCTAATGATCATTCTATTTGAAGAAACCCACCCGACCCGCGTTTCATTAGGCCTAAATCCTTTTCGAGGCATCCAGAATTTAAGACTAGCCCTTCGCTCCCCATATTTACGCATCCTCTACTTAATCAACTTCTTCTTCATGCTTTCATGGGTCACTTCGATGCAGTTCTTTCCGACAACGCTGATCAAGTTCTTCCAATTTTCATCCAATCAGATCACTCTTAGCCTTATGGGGGTTGGATTGACCTGGACGATTGCCAATTTGTTGATCAACCGCCATTTGTCCAAACGAGTTTATCCTGCAAAAAGCCTTCTTGTCTGTTTATTCATTCAAACGGGTTGCTTGCTTATATTAAGCATCACTACAAATTCTGTCTTTTTCTTCTGTCTTTTCTACCCAGCGGCCATTGTCGCCTCCCTGTGCTGGACCAATGGGATCGCGATTGTTTCCATTAAGGCTTCATCGGAAACGCAAGGATCGATCCTCGGGATCAATCAATCAATGAGCTCGATTGCCGCCATGGCAGGTCCTTCCCTAGGAGGAATCATCGCCGGGTTCGGAGACAGGTTCCTTTTCATCTTTACAGGCATTTGCAGCCTGATCGCCTTCTCCTTATTATACAGGAACAAGCTCTACAAGCCATAACAAGCTTACTATCAATAATTTAAGGATAAATCACCCTAACCTTCCGACCAGCACGATTTAATTACCATTAAAGCTAACATAAAATTAATTTTAATTATAACCTCTATCTTGATATAATTGTTGTTATAAAAACCAATAATAATATGGGTATTATGTCTGCCGGACTTTCATTAATAGACAAACAAGCAACTTACGATGTAAAACTGCCAAGAGACCTGGTGGTACCTAACAAATCCAAACAGTTAGACTTTGAACCGCACCGATTAGAAACTTGGGCGGCAACGCATTGTGATTCAGAGACCGAACCAGTCGTCGCTTCCGTTTCCGGCCTAGTCCGAAGAATTTCATTTCCCCAATTTTCTCAAGCGCTAGGAAGATGCATTAACACCCTTCCAAAAGGACTGGCCAACAGATGCGTTGTCCTAACTTCCGAGCACAAAAGCAACCAATGGGTTGCAGAAGTGGCAAAATCGCACCATCAATTCAACTCAACGTACCTCTCTTTAGGGCATGACCACGCTAGCGACTTCGTGGAATACTTAGAACGAACCCCTGTTGGAAAGTGTCCCAAGGAGATTGTTTTATTTGACGATGCTTCGTTCAGCGGAAACCAAATGACAAATCACGTTAATGCAATTAAGGCAAAGTTAATTGAAAAGGGTGTCAAATGCAATATCCGCGTCGTCGTTCCCTTTGCGACACGGGTTGCTCTCGACCGGCTCCAAAACATCCAACCAGAAGGGAATGTCAATATCACCCTGCATTGCGACGAGGTCATTCCCACAATTAAACAACAGATGTCGCCAGAAAATTTTCAGATTCTAGACACCTACTCCACAGAGACTTGGGGGGTTCCTCTTTCAAATCCTGAAAACATCGAACAGGATTCAGGGATCGCAGGGGTCTACTTCGATCATAAGATTCCCAATAACCAATCATTCATTTTAAGCGCGTTTGCTCGCGAGACGATGCCGCGCATTTCCCCGCCATATACCTAAATTCATTCTTTATACAAATCGCGGTTCGAAAATTGGTTTTGACCAGACCGTTCGCAGCCAAAGCTGCGAACGGCAAAGACAATGAAGATGAAGCGCTCTTGAGCAGGAACCCTTACAAAAGGTTTGCACGAACTTCCATTAAAATCCTTCCAAGCACGTTGCGCGATGACATATCGATCGGAAGCTTGTAGGATTGTTGCAGAGTAGAATCGTTTGGATCTTTTGCTCCCCAAAACCGATCGCTGGAATTTTCGATCAGCTCCTTTCTGCCGGTTTCAACTAGGAACTGTCTTAAAACAGGATTCAACCGGAATTTTTCGATAGCGATTTCGCGCATAAGATGATACTTCATTTCAGCGAGGCCATCGGAATTTTCGATATAGATGCAATTAGCAGCCAATTGCTTCGATTCCAGAGGATGTGCTGTAGCTATCTGTTCTAGGATCTCGTTCCAATCTCCATCTAAGGCTTCAGGATACAGATCCGGTTCTTGTTTTTGCTTTTCTAGGATTCGAACGACTTTATGGGCTTGATAGGCGTTCTCAGAAGAGGGATAAAGCCTAAGCAAACCAGGGTTATTATAATCTCTAAATAAGATTAGCGTTGGGTAAAAATTAGACAGGAAAGCATCGGTTTTGGACTTAGAATTAAAAAAAATGCGATCAGCCTTTGAAGAACTGCCATTCCACTGAGCATCAGCAGACTGGTAAGTGTTCAGACGGCTGACAAAAGCGTCAAGGTTTGGAATGCCTCGATAATCTTGAGTAGAAAGCAAATCGGCGATGATCTGCGTGCAATAGGCCTGCTTATCTTTAGGCTCTACTTTTTCAACGCTCCAAGTTCTACTGCTTGCTTCATAAACGAGAAATCCTCCTTTGCGAGCTGTGGAAAAAAGACCTTCATAGCCGCTGTCTGAAAACTGCCGAACTGCATTAGTTAATGAATTAGCCTCACTAGTCATTAGATCCCCTCCTGAACTTTAGAGCCGGTTACGCCCGAATTGTTTTAATTAAATTTTAATTCAAACACGGGATATTAAAAAGAATTAAAATTAATATTAAGCTGATCCATGCTTAAACCACCCAATTCCCTAGAACCACTATATCAATAAAATTTAAAATTACCATTCCTGCCTCTACAGGAAACAGGGGCTTTTCCGAATATTTAAAAATTTCCTTACATCCACGAAATGCAATACTTCTTGCTAACAGCCTGGAAAAAGGCTACAAGATATTTCCAAAGATAGGCAACAAATTTTGGAGAGCTGTTATGAAGACAACCGTTATGACATTGGCTGTTGGCACGATATTTTTAGTAGGATGCGAGAGCAAAGCCGGAACTGGAGCTCTTGTCGGCGGAGCCGCCGGCGTCGGAGCGGGCGCCTTAATCAGCCCAACACCTCAAGGAGCCCTGATCGGCGGAGCTGTCGGCGCTGCAACAGGTGCAATCATAGGCGCTTCATTAGATAGCGACGACCGGGAAGTCTTGCAGCAAAATTCCCCAGATACTGTTGATAGGATCGATCATGGCCAACAGCTCACACTCGATGATGTCAAAGAGATGTCTAAAAACGGCCTTAGCGATAACGTGATCATCGGACAGATCCAATCGACAAAAAGCGTTTACTATTTGTCCACGAACGAAATCATCGATCTCAAAAATGCAGGCGTTTCACAACGCGTTATCGATTACATGATCCAAACAGGAAATCGTTAATAGTCTTTGAGG
>JAFEGU010000304.1 GCA_018239725.1 Verrucomicrobiota bacterium
AAGACCTGAACAAAACCGTTGAGATTGCTCTGAACATAAGCATCTGGATTTTTTAAGGAATAGCGGACGCCAGCCTGCGCCGCTAAGTGCACAAAATGGGTGATCTGATGGTCATCGATCGCCTTACGTAAAGCCTCAGCATCGCAGATGTCGGCATGGACCGTTGCAATCCCTTGCTGCTCGAGGAGAGCTGAACGGGCTTTTTTCAACTCTTGGGAATAATAAGCATTGAAATTATCGTAGCCGACAACTAAATCGCCCCTCTTCTTAAGAGCTAGGGCAAGATGGAAGCCAATAAAACCAGCGGAGCCTGTGACCAAGATTTTTTTCATTGCCATCGTCTGAAGATTCGCTTATAAGTTTTCATTCACAATCAGAATAGTGAAGATTACCAGAAAGCACAATTGATGAGAAATTGCATTATCGTTCTTTTACTTCTTGCGGCAGTCGCTTCTTGCACGAACCCTCCCTACCGAGGCAACGAAGTTCTTGGCGCTGACGAATTTGTCATGGACTCCTATCGGATCCGCGAAGGCAAATTTTCCATTTTGCAGATGGAAGGAAAAAATTATGAACAGTTTTCCCAAGAGCTGCTTCAAGACTACAAAGATACGATCAATGAGGGAGATGTCCTCCAGGTTGCCATCTACCATCCCACGCGCGCCGATTTAGCGGCCTCCGTTGATCAGATCGGTCAAACCGTCGGTTACAGGGTGATGGACGGCAAGCTCCAATTGCCTGATTTGGAGTCGGTCGAAGTCAAAGACCTGACATTGAGCGAGGCTAGATCTCTGATCCAAAAGCAATATCGGGAGCAGATCCGGGATATCGATGTCTTTGTGTCTTATAAGGACCGGATTAAAAAGAAGGTCGAGCTGGCAGGGCTTGTTCAAGTTCCGAACATCCCTGTCGACGGAAGGCTCCGCCTCTTTGAAACATTATCCATTGCCAAGGTGCCGACCAACGCAAACCTCTTTAAAAGCTACGTTGTCCGGGATGATGCGCTTCTTCCCGTCGACCTCTATAAGCTGCTTAAAGAAGGGGATATGACCCAAAATATCGTGATGCGCGGAGGCGATAAGGTCTACATCGCCGACCCGTCCGCTTCGACGCTGATGGTCCTTGGCGAGGTTGGCAAAGAGCGGGTCGTCGATGTTCCTGACGGCTTCATGACCTTGAGGAAGGCAATCGCAGAAGCAGGCGGGATCGCCCATACCGGAGATAAGTCGTTCATTCAGATCATCCGCGGCAATATCCTCCATCCTAAAATTTACACCTTGCATTGGGAGCATGTCGTCCGCCTTCCCAACGATAGCATGCTGCTCATTCCTGGGGATATCGTCTACATTGCAGCCACGCCGATCACCGAATGGAACCGTTTTGTCAACCAATTAATCCCAACGTTCATTGCGCTTGACCTTGTGACCAAAGGAATCAAATCCGTAGGGGTAAACATCCCATGAAAACCCATCCAGATGAGATCATCCTCTGCTTTTCCGACCTGAAGAGGCTGTTTTACAAGGCTCTTCCCAAAATTAAAAAGGCCAGCTTGGCCGGAGCCTGTTTTTTTTTCCTTTATTTCCTTGTGAAAGAGCCCCGTTTTGTCGCTGAAGCGACCTTCAAGCAAGCTGCATCGGTCCATGAAGGGAGATTTCATCTTAAAGATTTATTCCAAGCGGCAAGCCCTAATTCTGAATTCGGAGCTTCTGCCTTACTGACTTCCCGCGCAGTTCTGCGCGATGCCGTCGAAGAGCTAGGCCTGCAAGTTAAATGGGACCGCCACTTTCGGATCACTAATCTGCTTGGAAGGGTATGGGAAAATATCAGCCTTGAGCTAGGACGTCCCCTTGATGACGTCGAGCGGTTTGTCTTTCGGCAAGTGAAATATGAGGGAGAGAAAGCAAAAACCCTCTTGATCAAAATCCTGGGTGACGGCTCTTTCCGGCTTTACGATGAGAGCCGCGTTGAGCTGGGCAAATGGAACCTCAACGAAAAGATCTCGCTTCCATTCTTTACTGGCTACCTTGCTAAGTTGCCCTCCAATGTGAAAAGCAATCAGTTCTACCGTCTCAATGTCCTTCCTTGGCCCGGTGTCGCAGCTTCTGTCCGCAAAAGCTTTTCTCTAAGGCCTTTAAAGGAAGACGGCCGCTTTTTCATTCTCACGTTTGCAGACCGGGACAGGTATTTGGCAGCAGATTTCCTGAACCAAGTGATGAAAAGCTGCCAGAAGGTGATCCGTCATGAAAATGAGGAGATCGCTAT
>JAFEGU010000305.1 GCA_018239725.1 Verrucomicrobiota bacterium
ATTTATCATGTGGGTTTGTGAACGGTCGATACCAAGTTCAACAGTTGGCAATCATCCAACTCAACTTTTTAATATCCTTATGCTGCTACAATAATCGGTGATCAATTTACTGTAAAATTTTTTGTAGACGCGATAGAGTCTGTCGTTGAATTAAGGCTTCGTCAATTTTCAGGATTTAAGAGACTGTAATGGCAAATACATTGATTTTAAGGAGCAAGGATCTATGACTGAAACTTCCCATCTTTTTTCAAGCAGCAGTGCTATACTGGACGATCCTGCATCTGGTTTAACCGTTGTACACCCATCCGATACATTTCGCGAAAAAGCCAACATCCAGTCGTTTTCCATTTTTGAAGAAGCTGCACAGGACCGCGTCGCATTTTGGGAAAGCCAAGCAAAATGCCTTGATTGGTTCCGTATTTGGGACAAGGTCCTTGAATGGGATCCTCCTCAAGCAAAGTGGTTTCTTGGCGGCGAGCTGAATGCGTCGCACAACTGTCTTGAGCGCCACATGAAAACTCCCGTGCGCAATAAAGTTGCCCTGATCTGGGAAGGGGAAAAGGGAGAAGAGAAGCGCGTGACTTATGAGGACCTCTTTCGAGAAGTCTGCAAGTTCAGCAATGTGCTCAAAGGCTTAGGCATTAAGAAAGGAGACAAGGTAGCGATCTATCTGCCGATGATTCCTGAAGCGGTCGTTGCCATGCTGAGCTGCGCACGTATCGGAGCTGTCCATACGGTGGTCTTTGCCGGATTTTCCGCAGAGTCTTTGAAGGACAGGATCTTGGATGCTGAAGCGAAACTGCTCATTACCGCCGATGGGGGGTTCCGGAAGGGGAAGATCGTTCCTACAAAAGCGATTGCTGACCAAGCGCTCGAGCAAGCCCCCTGTGTAGAAAAGGTGGTCGTAGTAAAGCGGACCGATCAACCTGTGAATATGGCCCCTCAAAGAGACCTCTGGTACGGCGATTTGATGCAAGATGCTGAACCTGAGTGCCCATCTGTTGCAATGGATGCAGAGGACGAGCTGTTTATACTCTATACGTCAGGGACGACGGGGAAGCCTAAGGGGATTGTCCATACAACAGGGGGCTATCTGGTCGGGGCGACGATGAGCATGCGCTGGGTCTTTGATATCAAGCCCTCCGATATATACTGGTGCACTGCAGATATTGGATGGATCACCGGACATAGCTATGTGGTCTATGGCCCGCTTTCCAATGGGATGACCCAGGTGATCTATGAGGGGGTCCCCGATTTCCCTGAGAGGGACAGGTTTTGGAAGCTGATTGAAAAATATGGGGTGACGATCCTCTATACGGCCCCGACGGCGATCCGCACGTTCATGAAGTGGGGAGATCAATGGCCTAATGGACGCGACCTTTCATCCTTACGCTTGCTTGGTACAGTGGGAGAGCCGATCAATCCGGAAGCCTGGCTGTGGTACCACCGGTGCATTGGCCAGGGAAAATGTCCTGTTGTCGACACCTGGTGGCAGACAGAAACGGGAAGCATCATGATTGCACCGGTCCCCGGCGTCACCCCACTTAAACCGGGAAGTGCGACCCGCCCTCTGCCAGGGATTGATATTGCTGTCTTGGATGAAAAAGGGGAAGAGCAGTCATCCGGATTCTTGGTGGTCACATCTCCCTGGCCTTCGATGTTAAGGGGGATTCATAAAGACCCGGCTCGCTTTAAAGAGACCTACTGGAAAAAATGGAATGGGCAGTATTATTTTACCGGCGATAGCGCCAAAAGGGATGAAGAAGGGTATTTTTGGCTGACGGGCCGGATGGACGATGTGATCAACGTTTCCGGACATCGGCTAGGTGTCAACGAGATCGAAAGCGCTCTGATCGATCACCAAGATGTCGCTGAAGCGGCTGTGATCGCCGTTTCTCATCCGATCAAAGGGCAAGCGATCAATGCCTTTGTCAACTTAAAGGAAAAAGTTGTGTTCAATCCCGATTTTGAGGCAGAGCTCAAGCAGCATGTCGTTCAAAAGATCGGAGCGATTGCACGTCCTGAAAGGATCATTTTTATTGGAGACCTTCCGAAAACGCGCAGCGGCAAGATCATGAGGCGCCTGCTCCGCGATATTGCAGAAGGACGCGTTGCAGGCGATGTCACGACGCTGTCCGATCCAAGCGTCATCGAAGCAATCAAAGGGAAATATATCGAAGAATGAAAACTCTAACTTTTTGTCTCTTATGTGTGCTATCATTGATGGGTGCATTTTCAATGGAGGCTGCGAGTCCATTGCTCATGAAAGGAGATGCCCAAATGGAACCCTATACAACGACTGAAAAAAGCGAAATGATTGTGATTGGAATTGCCTGCAGGACTTCGAACTTGCCCGAGGCAGGTCCAAAAGATATCCCTCGGCTTTGGGAAAGATTTTATACCGAAGGGGTGTTTGACAAAATCCCAAATAAAGCATCGGATGATGTCATTGCCCTTTACTGCGAGTACGAAAGGGATTTTACCCTGCCGTTCACGTGCGTGATCGGTTGCGCTGTCACTTCCATGGACCAGATCCCTGAAGGAATGGTTGCGAAGAAGATACCCGTTTCAAAGTATGCCCAATTTGCTGTCGCGGGGGAATTCCCGAATAGTTTAATCAATACATGGGGCCTGATATGGAAGACCGATTTGCAGCGCACCTATACAGGCGATTTTGAAATGTATGGCAAAGATTTTGCCGCCGATCCTTTAAAGAAGATGGATGTCTATATCGCTGTTGAGGAATAGAATCTGCAGGAGTTAAAAGTGGACAAGAAGAAGCCTTATTTGATCTTGTGGACGCTTTGCATCGTTGGTTCATGGTCTCTGCTTCCTTATTTGTACCATTTAGGGATGATCCCTTCTTCTGTGCAGAGCTTTTCCCTTTTCTTGATAACGACCGGACAGGCTGCCCTTATTTACGGTGTGATCTGCTGGCTAAGTTATTTTCTTGTCCCTAGGACCGATCTAGCGCCTTTTCGCGCTGATCCGCTATTAAACCGGATCATTGTTCCTGGAGTCATTGCAGGGGCTATTGTCGGCTTAGCCATCCGCATTCTCAGCGCGACCCTTTTTCCAAGCCCAGCGCTATCTGCGGTGCAGCCTCCCTTTTGGGCAGGTCTTTTAGCTTCTGTCTACGGAGCGGTCAATGAAGAGGTGCTGCTTAGATTGTTTCTATTGACCACAGTTTTTTTTCTCTTGCAGAAGTTCTTTAAGTTGAGGTCTAGCAACCGGCTGTATTTATTATGGACTGCCAACATCATCGCTGCCCTCGTCTTTGGACTTGGGCATTTACCAGCAGCATTCCAGCTAGCTGCGCCTTCTGTCCAGGTGGTGTTTAGGGTACTGCTTTTAAATGGGATTGCAGGCGTATGTTTTGGTTGGCTCTACTGGTCAAGAGGCCTTTGGACCGCAATGGCCGCCCATTTTGTCGCCGATCTGTTCTTGCATGTGTGGATATAATAATCCAGAAACGGAAATCTAGAGATTACAATGATTCAAGAGCATCTCGTCCAGCAAGCCCGATCTGTTGAACAAATAGAGGCTTGCTACAACGTCATGCGCCAGCTTCGCCCCCATCTGGAAGAAAAGCTATTTGTCGAACAAGTAAAGCGTCAGCAGACCCAAGGTTATCAGCTTGCCTATCTGGAAATAGATGGAGAAGTCAGAGCGTGCGCGGGATTTCGGATCTTAGAGTTTTTAGCTTGGGGAAAGGTTTTGTATATCGATGATCTTGTCACTGATTCAGCGATGCGGAAGAATGGGTTGGCAAGTGTGCTGTTAAAATGGGTGCTCGAACAAGCGAAGGCAATGCAGTGC
>JAFEGU010000306.1 GCA_018239725.1 Verrucomicrobiota bacterium
AAGGCTTGAACATCCAGTTCGAGTTCGACTTCTAAGAACTCTGACAGCCATTCCTTCAGATCGGGGAGCTATTCCCCGTCTGAAGGTTTCTTATTCCAAAAAGGCCCGTAGACCAAAGCTCCATCCGCATTGTTCACAGGAATGATCTGCATCTGTTTGATCCCAAGCCCATGCATCAAACCATACACCAAAATAGTATTGGAACCTTCGCAGAAAGCATAATCCCCTCCCCCAAGGTCATCGTCCGTTTTATTCTCCAAGCCAATAACAACTGCTTCTAACTCTTCCAAGGAAAACGGACTCTTTCCATCCATCATTGCCAAAATGCCACATCCAAAAACATTGCCTGCACCGACAACGATCGTCCGCGGATCGGCCAATTTCTTTTTAAAAATCCTTTCTATCTTTCCAACTAGACTATAGGCATGGGCTTCAGCCTGAACAATCTCCTCTGCCGACATTGGATTGGGACTTGTGTACTCTTTAACATTTCGACACTGAACTGTCTCGATGATGAAATCCCTAAATGCACCGGATCCCTCATCTGAGCAGCCCACAATATGAGTTCCATTAGAATCGGCTGTTATCCACTGAGTGCTTCCGCCGCCGATGTCCCAGACGACAAGATGCTCAGCATCGACATCCATCTGCGCCAAAGCAGCTTCAAAGGTCAATTTCCCTTCCAGGTTTTGGTCGACAATATGAACCTTGATCCCCGTCTCATCCTCAATCAGCTGTGCAAATTGCTCTCCATTAGCAGCCGAGCGCAAAGATGCTGTCGAAATGGCAGCAACTCCTTCGACGCTGTATAAACGCGCTATCTCTAGCGCCTGATTAAACGCTGCAAGCCCTTGATTCATCATATCGGAGCTTAATCGACGATCTGCATCTTGTGAAATCCCACGGTAAAAATTGACGAAGAATCTCTCTGAATACAGAGACCTCACGATCCGATGGGTGTTTAGGTCCACTTCTGCAATGTGCAGCTTTGGACCGCCCATTCCAATGTCGATTGCAGCACGCACGGCATGCTCTCCATACAGTGCGGAAGTAAACACAAAGCAGAATACAATTATCCGTTGAACAATTGAAATCATGATTTTAAAAGCTGTTGGACAGCAAAGAGGACTGCTGGGTTATTATTGGATTGATTAATGATCTGAAAGTTTTCTCGGCTTTCGGAAATCTGCTCTCTGATCACTTGAATAAAGCGGTCCGCATCGGAGTTTTTAAAAACCCCTCCCCATAGATGGATATTTCCTCTAGGAAGACCTGATATTTTGATTAACTCTGATAAAAGAGCTCCAAGATCTTCAGCAGCGTGCTGGATAATATCTCCTGCCGCCTTATCACCTTCTAAGGCCTCTTTGAAAACAATGGGAGCACAACTGGCAATACGCGCAGGAGTCAAAATCCCTTGATTGATTTGAGGGATCATCATCCGCATTTCCGTTACGCCGAAGAACCCTTTTAATTCTGCAGTTAAGCTTGTTGCAACACCCCAGCCGTACTCTTCCGCTAACGCAGCCTTTATTGCCTGCAGGCCGATCTGATACCCGCTTCCCTCATCGCCTAAAATACGGCCAAGCCCTCCAACTCGAAATGACAATCCATCTCTCTTGCCTAAACAGATCGACCCTGTGCCGGAAATAAGGATTATCCCATCGCCTTCCACTAAGTGCAAAGCCATTTCCGCATCCGACATGAGAAGCAGCCGATCATGGCTTATT
>JAFEGU010000307.1 GCA_018239725.1 Verrucomicrobiota bacterium
AAGATTTAAGTGTAGGAGCTGTTTCAATGCTAAAAAGGCCGCCTCAACGGGTGAGTTTTCGTGGTAGAGAAGAAATTATCGATCTGCCCAACCTCATTGAAATCCAAATCAAGTCATATAATCAATTTCTTCAAGCCGACAAGATGCCCCATGAAAGGGAAAATATTGGGTTGCAAGAGGTCTTTACTGAAATATTTCCGATTAAATCATATGATGAGAAGACGATTCTTGAGTACCTCTCATATAGCTTAGGCGTGCCTAAATACACCGCTGAAGAGTGTATCCGCCGTGGAATTACCTATAACGTCACTTTAAAAGTTAAGTTTCGTCTGACCGATGAAACGGGCATTAAAGAGGAAGTGGTCTATATGGGGACCATTCCTGTCATGACGGAGAAAGGGACATTTATCATCAATGGCGCTGAACGGGTCATCGTATCGCAGCTCCATCGTTCTCCCGGCATTGCATTTGAACATGAGCGCCACATTAAAGGATCCATCATTTATTCCTTCCGCATCATCCCTTACCGCGGAAGCTGGCTCGAAGGAGCATTCGATACAAACGATCTGATCTACATCTACATCGACCGGAAGAAACGACGCCGTAAGATCTTAGCGACCTCCTTTATCAGAACCCTTGGCTATTCAACCGATTCCGATATCATTGAAGAGTTTTTCAGCACGATCAAAGTGAAGATCAAGTCGGATAAAGACTTCCCTAAACTCGTTGGTAAGATTTTAGCTGAAGACGTCGTCGATGAAGAGAGCGGTGTGATCTTCGGTAAAGCTTCTGAAAAGCTGACAACTGCGATGCTAAAAAGGATGCTTGACGCAGGCATTGCCGTCGTCCGCGTTGCGGAAGATGCCGATGAGACCAGCCCGATCATCAAGATGCTTGCCAAAGACCCGAACGATTCGTACGAGTCGGCACTTAAAGACTTCTATCGCAAGATCCGTCCAGGCGAGCCAGCGACACTATCGAATGCCCGCTCTGCGATTATGCGCCTTTTCTTCGATCCGAAACGCTACAATTTGGGTAGAGTTGGCCGTTACAAGCTCAACCGTAAGCTTGCTCTTGATACATCCGATGAAGAGTTAGCAATGGTCACGTTGCGCAAAGAGGACGTCATCGGCGCTATCAAGTACCTGATCCGCTTGAAGAAAGGGGATGAGGAAGCCAACGTCGATGATATCGACCACCTTGGCAACCGCCGCGTCCGTTCTGTCGGTGAACTGATTCAAAACCAATGCCGTATCGGCTTGGCCCGAATGGAAAAGATCATCAAAGAAAGGATGAACCTTTTTGACTTCACATCCGACACGCTGACACCAGGCAAAATTGTATCTGCTAAAGGATTAGCAGGGGTGCTGAAAGACTTCTTCGGAAGATCGCAGCTCTCCCAATTCATGGACCAGACCAACCCAGTAGCTGAGCTGACCCACAAACGTCGCCTTTCCTCCCTTGGACCTGGCGGCCTTAACCGGGAACGCGCAGGATTCGAGGTCCGCGACGTCCATCCTAGCCACTACGGAAGGATCTGCCCGATCGAGACGCCTGAAGGACCGAACATTGGTCTGATTACTTCCTTGTCTGCTTTTGCGAAGATCAACGAGTTCGGCTTCATTGAAACGCCTTACCGGATCGTCCGCGATGGGATTGTCACGGAAGAGATCGAATACATGACAGCCGACCAGGAAGAAAACTGCGTCATCGCACAGGCGTCAGCTGTTCTTGATGATCTCAATATGTTCACCGAACCTCTTGTCTGGGCCCGTGCCCGCGGCGAGTCGATGAAGATCGAGACCGACAAGATCACCCACATGGACGTCTCTTCGAAGCAGCTTGTTTCGATCGTGACAGGCCTGATCCCGTTCCTCGAGCATGATGACGCTAACCGCGCCCTTATGGGTTCTAACATGCAGCGCCAAGGCGTGCCTCTGTTAAAAACGGAAGCTCCAGTTGTAGGAACAGGACTTGAACTGCGCGCTGCTAAAGACTCTGGCGCTGTCGTTGTTTCAGAAGAGGACGGAGTGATCGATTATGTCGACGGCTTTAAAATTGTCGTCGCATCAAAGGACAATCCGCTCAATAAAAAGACGTATTTCCTTAAGAAGTTCATGCGCTCCAATGCTGGAAGCTGCATCAACCAGACGCCGCTTTGCAACGTCGGCGACAAGGTGAAAGCAGGCGATGTAATTGCAGACGGCCCTGCGACTGATAAAGGGGAAGTAGCTCTTGGTAAAAACGTATTGGCGGCATTTATGCCCTGGTGCGGTTACAACTATGAAGACGCGATCATTATCTCTGAAAAACTCTTGAAAGATGACTACTATACATCGATCTATCTGGAAGAGTTCGAATTAACTGCCCGCGACACAAAGCTCGGTAAAGAAGAGATCACTCGCGATATCCCGAACGTCTCTGAAGAGGCCCTTGCCAATTTAGGCGAAGATGGGATTATCCGGATCGGCGCTGAAGTTAAGCCGGGGGATATCCTTGTCGGTAAGATTACGCCGAAATCGGAAACAGAACTTGCTCCAGAAGAAAGGCTCCTCCGAGCCATCTTCGGCGAAAAGGCAGCTGACGTGAAAGATGCATCCTTGACTGTTCCTCCTGGAACGGAAGGGGTAGTCATGGACGTCAAAGTCTTCTCGCGCCGCGACCGTCTTTCTAAGACCGACGATGAACTTGTCGAAGAAGCTTCCCGCATCAAAGACATCCACCAAGACTTCAAAGCGAAAGAAGCTGAACTCATGATCGAGTTCCACGAGAAGATTGGTGCGTTAATGATGGGTGAAGCAGCTCCAGGATCGATCCTGCATCGCAAGAGCGGTGACATCATCATTAAAGAAGGTGAGACGATCAATCAAGATATGCTCGAGACTCTGGAGAATGAGAAGGCAGAAGATCTCATCATGAGCGACAATGAGATGTTCGAAGCGTTAAAAGGGCTAATGCGCGAGTACAACATTGCGATGGAAACATTGCAGACGCAGCATAAGACCGACGTAGAGTTTACCCGCAAAGGGGATATCGAACTTGATCCAGGCATCATCCGCCAAGTGAAAGTATACATCGCTTCGAAGCGCAAGCTGCAAGTTGGTGATAAAATGGCGGGACGCCACGGTAACAAAGGGGTCGTCTCCCGTATCGTGCCAGAGCAGGACATGCCTTACTTGTCCAACGGCGAAACGGTCGAGATCATCCTCAACCCGCTCGGCGTACCCTCTCGTATGAACATGGGACAGCTTTTGGAGACCCACCTTGGCTATGCAGCGCGCAAGGCGGGCATCTATGTCAAGAGCCCGGTATTCGAAGGATTCCCAGAGTCTCGCATTTGGGAAATGATGCGCGAGCTGAACCTGCCAACCGACGGCAAGAGCTATCTGTATGATGGACGCACAGGCGAGAGGTTTGAGAACCGCGTCGTCGTCGGATACATCTATATCTTGAAGCTCAGCCACTTGGTTGCGGACAAGATCCACGCCCGTTCGATCGGACCTTATTCTCTTGTCACCCAGCAGCCGCTCGGCGGTAAAGCCCAAATGGGCGGTCAGCGGTTCGGGGAGATGGAGGTATGGGCGCTGATGGCCTATGGCTCAGCCCACCTTCTGCAAGAGATGCTGACT
>JAFEGU010000308.1 GCA_018239725.1 Verrucomicrobiota bacterium
GATTGCAGCTACGGTCATGGGTCTTATATTCGGCCTTGCTAAAGAGGTGACCGGAGACTTGGCAATGCCGATCGGGATGCACATCGGCAATAATACACTCGCCTGGGCCAATATGGTCAGCGCTCATGTGTAATTAATTGAGCTCCCTTTAATCGAAAAAAAGTCCCGCCATTTCTCGAATTCAGACACGGTTGTTACGCCATTGAGGACTAGCTCTGCAAGGAGCTTGCCGATCAATGGCGCAAACTTAAAACCGTGGCCGGAGCAGACGGATGCGATAGCGATCCGTTTGTCATTAGGAAATAGATCAACGATAAATCCTTCGTCGGGCAAGTTAGCATAGAAGCATGTTTCTGTTGAGACGAGCCTTTCGATTTTAGGAACGAACTGAGCTTGGACAAACTTTTCAAGGATTTTAACTTGAGTCTGGTCCGGACTAGGGTGTTGATCGGGATCGTCGGCAGGACCAGTTGTGACGTGTCGGGCGATTTTGATTCCTTCATACCCAAATTCAGGCAGCCCATAAAAAATACCATTTTCCCCTTCTCCAATATATAACCAACATGGAAAATTCCCAATCGAATTGGGAGGTCCTTCCAATTTGAAGTAGGCTACCGTCTGCCGGATAGGAGTAATGGGCAGCCACGGCGAAGCCCAGGCTCCAGTTGTTAAGATGAGCTTCTTAGCAAACAGATCGCCCGTGTTGGTAATAAGACGCAGGTTCGTGGAGTTCGTATCAATGCTGATAAGTTTGGTGTTTTCCAATAAAGGTATGCTTTTTTCAGTACACCTTCTTAAGAGCTTTTGAATGGTTTGGCCTGCATCGATGACGGCAGCTGTGCGATCGTGAACAACAGCGGCAGCATCATGAAAACGGAATTGGGGAAAGAGGCCTTTTGCTTCTTTTGCAGTTAGGATATCCTTATCGAGATCTGATTGTGAAAGAGTTTGGAGATACCGTTCGAATGTTCGGCCACTTCCGAAAAAACAACCAGGGTTAGAATAAAGGAGCTGGGTTTGCGTTTGACGTTCGAGTTCTGGCCAATCTTGCAGACATAGCCGTTTCATAAGATCGATATAGGCAGGATGGGAATAGGTACTGCGGAAGATGCGGGAGGCGCCATGCGAACCGCCAAAGGGATGGCCGATCCGGTGTTGTTCGAGGATCGCGACATTGAGCTGAGGATGAAAAGACAGGTTGTAAGCTGCGGCCAACCCATGGATTCCTGCTCCGACTACAATAACATCAAATTCAGGGTTCATCTTAAAAAACCCCTGCTGGGCAGGGGACA
>JAFEGU010000309.1 GCA_018239725.1 Verrucomicrobiota bacterium
ATGCAAATGAAGCGCTTGACAATGATTTTTCATCTAAAATTGCCAGAGATCAGACAATCAACGCGCACTCTCATTTTAACAAAATTATTTTCGTGCCTGTTAGCAACTTTCAGCAATCATTTAACGTAACATTAATTGACCAGGAGTCGAACAAGCCCAAAACTTTTAACGTCATGGCAAGTTAGGCTATAGAGAAACAGTCGACAAAATGCCAAATTAAATTCATGGGCGCACAAATCATAACTTCTTTCAAAGGTGCGCCTACGAGTCTATTTTTTCCAAAACAAACCCATTCATAGTAATCCTTGCAGCTTTCTTAGAAGGAAAATGTTCTGGAAGATCGATTTCTGAAGGGACCGCTCATACTTTAGGATTTTGTCCACGCTTTCTTCTTGAGGTACCATCCCTATCATCTCTATCAAAGCGTCGGCAGCAGCATTCTTAAGCCTTCTCTCCTCTAGCCTTTCGATTTCCTTTTCAGAACGTTCGTTTTGTTTCATATAAAGCTCTACAAGCTTCAAAGAGATGTCTTTCTTTGAATGATATCCATTTTTCTCGAGAATAGCTTTGAGATCATTGAAATTAAAATCGCCAAACTCCACCTTCTCTTTTTCATCCTTAGAAAGACCATTGATTGTCTTAGCTATGTGGTAGAAGTCTTCAAGGATATCGCTTTTGATATCTTCCCATTCCCATATAGGAGCATCAAACTCCACTTGATGTTTTTCAAGACATTTTATGTATGCACAGTTCCAATCTATTGACTGCTTATGCCAGGATATCTCTTGATCAATTTCAACATTGTTTTTTTTGCCGCATGAATAGAAGTCATTAAACAACTCTTCTAGATGGCGAGCAATGCTCCCTGTTTCACATCGAATAACTCGTCTCATTCTCCAAAAATCCGTTGCGATCTTTTCAACCAGCAGGCTTTCCATTTGATTCTGAGGAAGAAGGCTTCCTATCAGATTATTCAGCAATTCAAGATACTCATTCTGGTCTTCTCGACCACTCCCTACAGACAAAATTACATCTTTAGCAAAAATCCCGTGCCTAATCGCATTCGAGGCCACGATCAACTTACCTTCCGTTGATACTGGCCCTGTCGAAAGCAGAGCATTTTTCTGATTAGCCTGAATTTGTTTCTCTGAACTCATCATATTATCCTTATTGTGCTACCCTCATTAACCGCAAAAAACCTTTTCTGAGGTTTTTGAGGGTAAATTTAAATAATCACTCTTTTTCGAACGCTCTTGGATGCAAGTTCCAATATTGGCTGTCTCGCCCTGATTCCCCTCCTATCTTCTCAAGAGCTACCCAGCCATAGTCTTTAAGAAGATCAAGAGCCGCACGGACGCGCGCTGAGTCTGATAGCCCTCCTAGCCCCTGATGATAGATGTCTTGAGCCTTAAACCTATGATGGAGCCGCTTTTGCCGAAGGAGATCCAAAATTATTTCAGCATCGGCTACAGAGCCGCCGGATACGCTTTCGTAGCAACGCCGCGCATGATCCAAATAGTAGGATTGGATCTGCAGGGCTGATTGCAGGGTGTCTAGACACACCTCTTCCGATCCCACATTAATTAGGATCTCTTTAAGCCGATGAATGATAATTGTTAGAACGGCGACCACTTTTGATTGTTTGCCAAGATGACTCTCCCAATAGCCTGGATGTTTGCCAGAGCGGGCGCTGTTCTCATTTGCAACCAACCATTTATCGAAATGAGCCTGTGCATCCGAAGAAAAACGGATAGTACAAGTCCGATTTGCGTTATTGTCTAATTGGTTAATAAGATCATCCATATCAGCTTCCAATGAAGAGGAAACGCCTTCTTCTGGAAGACTGAGATAGGGATTGTGGTCTGGATAACACACAAATTGGAAC
>JAFEGU010000030.1 GCA_018239725.1 Verrucomicrobiota bacterium
GGCAGCAAGTCCATGAACGGCTTCGGATCCACAGTTTAGAAGCGAGCAAACAGATCAAAGAACACGGACAGCCCAATGACCTTCTCCAACGCATCGCCAAAGACCCTGCCATTGGATTTACACTCGAGCAAATCCAAGAATTTGCCCGTCCCGAGCATTTCATCGGAAGAGCAGTCGAACAAGTCCACTCCTTTCTTAATGACGAGGTGGCGCCAGCCCTCCACCGCTATCAGGAAATTAAGCCGGTCAGTCCGTCTGTCCACGTTTGATTGTTGGGCTATTCTTCTCTGCCTTCTCTTAAATGTTGCCACTCCTTGCCGATCCGAAAATGCTAACCCTCTCGAGAATGAAAAACCGGTCATCACAGCCCATCTTTGGGGACAGCTCGGCAACCAAATGTTCCTCGTTGCTGCCGCCTTGGCCTACGGATGGGATCACGATGCGCATGCCGTTTTTCCCGATTTGAACAAACCCGACTACCGTCTTTCCTACAATCGGGATGCGATCTTTTTTCGACTGGAAGCACCACTTGAAAGCCCAAGGCCTATTACCCACTACTTTGCCGAATCGACTTGGCACAGCCCCGAAAGAATTCCTGTCCAACCCGATCAGATCATTTACGGCTACTTCCAGTCTTGGAAACATTTCCATCACCATCGCGATAAAATTTTGGCCGCATTCGCTCCTTCCGATGAAACATTTTCCTATCTGAAAACCAAATACGCCGATCTCATTGATGCGCCGAATACAGTGAGCATCCATGTCAGGACATTCAACAAAAAACTCCACCATGAAAAAATCCACCCGTTCATCGGGCTGGAATATTATCGCAATGCGATGAGCCTCTTTGCTTCCGACACCATCTTTGTCATTTTTTCCGATCGGATCCAGTGGTGCAAAAAGCATTTTTCAAAAATGAACCGAAACTGTGTTTTCATCGAAGAGCAAAACTTCGTCAAAGAACTATTCTTGATGTCGATGATGAAGCACCAAATCATTTGCAACTCGAGCTTTTCCTGGTGGGCTGCCTACATGAACCAAAATCCTGA
The DNA here is from genome assembly GCA_018239725.1 of Verrucomicrobiota bacterium. GTDB lineage: Bacteria > Chlamydiota > Chlamydiia > Chlamydiales > Rhabdochlamydiaceae > Acherontichlamydia. Next base: position 1,050 of record JAFEGU010000030.1, read on the forward strand.
TCAGATCGTCATCGCGCCTAAATCATGGATGCATCCCGACTATTATGACTTTCCACCGCCTCAGCCTAACGACTTCTATCTGCCCCATTGGACCATCGTCCAGCAAAATTACGACGAGCCGTATCCCGTCGACATGACCTGGTATGACATCACGCAATCCCTCGATGGCAATTAAAAAATAAGGACCATCCCCTTTGCCGACAGAACGCCCCTCTTACTTAGATTTAATTGAAGAATCATTCCCAGGTTTTAATGCCAATCTCGCCCGCTGCGAAACGCTCGGATTTGCTTTGGAATCCAAACCTTTTCTGAAAGAAGAAAGAGGCGAGATCCTTTCCCATGTGGGGTTTTTAGAATATCCACTTTTAATCGATGGCAGAATGCATCAAGCAGGAGCCCTGCATGCCGTCTGCACAAAAGCTGCTTATCGCAAGCAAGGGCTTTCATCGGAATTGATCCAAAAAGCGCTGCAATGGGCAAAAGACGAATATGAATTTGTGATTTTATTCACTGCAATCCCCCAATTTTACGAAAAGCTTTCCTTTCGCCGCATTCAAGAATACCGGTTCCATCTGCGATCTCCGCATCCTAAAGGTTCCAAACCGTTAACCCCGCTGACCGCGCCAAAAGATAGCGCTTTGTTCCTTAGCCATTTTCATCGCCGCGCGCCTTCATCAAACCATCTATGGGTCAAAGAAAACGGCATCGTCGCTACTTTCAACGCTCTTTTCGGCACTTATCCCTCTTACTGGTCGCTGCATTACAGTCCGTCTATGGATGGTTTGCTCTCTTTCGATTTAAAAGATAAAACTCTGCATCTCTATGATGTGATTGCAGGCAACCTGCCAACCCTGGATCAGATCCTAGATCATTTGCCTAGCGCCATCGATGAGATCTATTTTTATTTTTCTCCCGATCTCTTTACGAATGCCGCAATTGCAGAACCCTATCTTTACGACAAAGGCCATTTCTTAGTTCACGGCAATTGGCCGCAGACAAAACCCTTCATGATTTCTCCCTTAAGCCGATGTTAAAAATAAACGGAATAAGCCACATCACTCTCGTCTGCAAAAACATCGACAAGTCAGCAGCTCTTTTTTCCGCCCTTTTCAATGCCGTTGAAGTGTATTCGAGCGAAAAAAAGAACTTTTCGATCTCAAAAGAGAAGTTTCTCTTAATCGGCGACCTTTGGATTGCCCTGATGGAAGGCTCTCCCGTAGAACGCTCTTACAACCATATCGCGTTTCATATCGATGAAACAGATCTGCCGTCATTCGAAGCCAAAATTAGAGCGTTAGGATTGGATACCGCACCAAGCAGGCCCCGCCATCCTCAAGAGGGAAGATCGATCTATTTTTACGATTATGACAACCATCTTTTCGAACTGCATACAGGCGATCTGGCAACACGATTAAACTTCTATCAAAACGCTCTGACATTCAAACTTGCAGGACATCAGGAGATAGAATGGGTCAACCAATGCTACGATCAGGTTGAATTCGTCCACTCCAACCTCGATCATGAAATGATCGCAATTGCAGAGCTCGGCCAAGAAAAGGCCGGGCTGGGCCGGCTTGTCAAAATGGATGAGGAGAACCTCGAGCTGGGAGGAATGTATGTTTTCGAGCAGTTTCGCAATAAAGGGATCGCGACAGAACTTGTCAAATTTCTTCTAACGCAAACTAAGCCATCTCAAAACATCTACTGCATTCCATTCGAGCATCTGGCGCCTTTTTATCAACAGTTCGGCTTTGACCATTGTCTTGACCAAACTCAAGTTCCCGAAAAAATCTTAACAAAATTTCACTGGTGTCAAAAAAAATACGCCTATCCCACAGCTCTTTTAGTGCTTAGAGACGTTCTCTGAATTAGAACAGTTTGCTTTTCGCGCCTTTTTTGAGCCATTTGCATGTTGTTGTTTGCCCTAGTTAATTTAACTATGTGCTTCAC
>JAFEGU010000310.1 GCA_018239725.1 Verrucomicrobiota bacterium
ACCCAGCCTTTAAGAAAAAATTGCTGGAAAACCCAGAAAGCACTTTAGCTACAGAGGGCATTTCAATTTCTCAAGATTACCACGTTGAAATTCATCGAGAAGAAGAGAAAATCATCCATCTAACGCTTCCTGAAAAACCAAAAGGCGAACTTTCAGAAGAAAAACTATTAAAGGTTGCTGCAGGAGCAGCTGCAGCAGCCGCTGCTGGATGTGGCGGTGTTATTCTAGCCTAAGAGTATTTAGAAATTGAGGAAGGTCTACCCTTCCTCTTATCTTATACTTCATGCTGGTAAAAAGTTAAAATATTGTCAAAGAGGCGCCCTAAATTTGAGCTAGGTTTACCGGCACCGATGCTGCGGATACACGAGAAGATCCTCTAGACCTTCATAGTGCGGAACAGGTGCAGCTGCCTTAGCTGCAAACTCGCAGACAAAGTGAATACCTTTGGGCGATCCAGGCTGTTCTCAAATTCAGTGGTTGCCGATACTGGCAGAATTTAACTTTTACCCGCAAGCAGTATAACTAAGGAAGCAGTTGCAAAATTCATTCACCCAGAAAAATCGCCCTTTTGGGGGCCATTTTCACCCATTTTCTTTGGCCGGCCCACATGGATCCGACCTCGTCAAATGGAACGCGGCTGTTTTGTAATTGCTTCATAAATTTGTAATTTATAGAAAAGCCTACTAACTATATTCGCTATATGGAAAAACTCAATTGGAATGGAGCCTATCAAATCAAAGTATTGGAAGAAGGTATGGTCTTCCTGCTTTCTGAATTTGATTTTGTGCTTCTGAAAGGCAAAGCTTACTCCCAGCTGGCGCCGCTGCTTGCCGAAGGCAAATATTCTGAAGATGAGCTGATCGATTGCCTAACATCGCAAACTCCAGCAGAAATGCTCTACTACGCTCTAGAGCGACTTAAAAGACAAAATCTCATTTCTCAAAGATGCCACCACGTTTTAGAGGACCTCCGGGCCTTTTGCGGACTGCTTTGCATTCCAGAAAATATCGCAGCAGAAGCCCTCAACTCCACAAAAGTTTCCATAACATCTCTCATCTCCCCAGCCTGCACTGAGTTCACCTCTCTTCTTAACGCATACCAAGTTCAAATCGTCGATTCACCCGAAGAAGCGCAAATTGCCGTATTGATCGTTGGGGACTACCTCGCTCAAGGAATCGATGATTTCTACCGAATGAGAAAAGATAAGCCCTGGATGCTGCTGCGCGCTAGCGGCGCACAGGCCTGGGTTGGGCCTTTTTTTGAACCAGGCAAAACTGGATGCTACGAGTGCTTGGCAAAGCGGCTAAAACAGAATCGCCAAGAGGATGCATTCTTCTTAGGCGAAGAAACTCTGACCCTCCCATCCCAGGCAAAACTCCCTTCAGCAAGGCTCGCCGCCTGGAATCTAGCCACAACGGAGCTTTTGAAAAGGATCCTACTTGGCAAAAGCGAAAGCCTGGAAGGAAAGATCCTCATCTTCGATCCTCTACGTCCAAAATTAGAATCCCACAGGATTCCACAACTCTTTTCGTGTCGAGATTGCGGCAGGGAAAAATTCCAATCTGCCGGGAAATCGTTGTGTTTGCAAAGCAGAAATAATAAGGACCATTCCGGGGATGGGTACAGGATCAACTCTCCAGAAGAAACGCTTCAACAGTATGCCCACCTGGTAAGCCCTGTTACAGGAATCGTTAAGTACTTGGAGCGTGTTGCCCATCCTATCGGGTCTGCTGCCCATGTCTATATCAGTGGTACTAACTGGGCGCTGCCCAATTCCTTAAAGTTCAAAACAATTAGCAGCTTTAGACATCATTGCAGCGGGAAGGGAACTACCGATGCAGTCGCTAAAGCAGGAGCACTATGCGAGGCCTTAGAAAGATTTTCGGGGATCTACAACGAAAATGACATCGTACAGCATGCTGCATTTCATGACATGAAAGGATCCGCCATTCATCCCAATCAGATCCTCCTTATTAGTGAAAGCCAATACGCAAACAGGACTGCCATCAATTCTCAAGCCCATCGCTTTGCATCCATTTCCGATCCCTTTCCAGAAGATAAGGCGTTGGCTTGGTCTCCCGTCTATTCTTTAACAGAAAAAAAGATCAAACATCTCCCGACAGCCCTTTGCTACT
>JAFEGU010000311.1 GCA_018239725.1 Verrucomicrobiota bacterium
AACGGACTTTTAAGTTGCTTAAACGTCAGATTGCGGATGCATGCCCCCGTCGCACAGGAACGGAGGATGGGACATTGCTTATGAAAGGTCTTGCCATAAGGACAAGGTCCTTGAAAGGCGTGATGCTGCTGTTCCAGCGGTTTAAAGATATGGGCCGATGTCGGGCCGAACACACTGAAGCTTGGCGTCTGTGCCGTTCCGGCAAAATGCAACGCTGCAGAATCAACGGCAATAATCCCATCGACATGGCGCATCAGGGCCTGCCACAAGGGCAGCGTCAGCTCCCCTACAGCAATGGCATTAGTTGGGAAAAGGGAAAGAAGTTTCTCCGCAAACAGCTTCTCCTCTGCATTTCCATAGATCAACACCAAAGCCGCATTGGCGCTAGCTTGCGCTTCTTTCAGAAGAGAAATAAGGGCATCGTCGCCAAGTTTCTTGTTATTCCACTTCGAACCGACAGCGACCATGAGCTTGAAGGGACTTTGCATCACGGGATCATTTAACAATCTCTGCAAACGTTCGGCTTCGACTGCAGACAGCTGAAAAGAGATCCCCCTGCTGACAAAAGGATCAAGATCGCCATAGTAAGACTGGACCAGCTTTAAGTACTTTTCACGGATGTTCAAGTCCAATGGAAATTCAAAACGGCGCGTCGTCGCAAGAACATTGGGCTTTTCCCGGACAGAGTTCCATCCGTACCCGACCTTCTCTTTCCCCCTTGCAAGCATCGTGATCAGGGCAGACTTGGAATTGCCTTGAAGATCAAAAACCACATCATACTCATCCTTTCGAAGGAGCTGGACAAAGTCTTTAAAGGCTGAGCGGGATTGTGTAAGCCAAGGAGATCTTGCCCATTTTTTGAATTCGACCTCGACCACCTGGTCGACCAGAGGATGCTCGGAAATACCTCCTTTCAACTGCCTGAGCAATGGAGCTATCCCCTTTTCCACAACCCAATCAATCTTGGCAGCAGGAAACTTGGCCCTTAAGTATTCAATGACGGGAAAGGTCTGGACCACATCTCCAATCGCAGAGGTACGCACTAGCAGTATCGACTTCATAAACTCCAAAATATTGTCAGAGGAACTTACCCTCTTAGAAAAAGTATAGCCAAAACCGAGGAAAATTGCTAAATTCAAAATTATACTTTACAAACTGGAGATGCCTCTTGTGAGGCGTCCTAAAGGATACGGACAATTTATGGCTTTTAGTTTCATCCATACCAAACAACCCAAAGAGATGTACCTGCTGGCGCTCACAGAGATGACGCAGCGGTTCGCATTCTGGGGCATCGCTAACCTGTTAGTTATCTATCTAGTTCAATATCAGAAGTTTAGTGACGTTCTTGCCGACCAATTGTTCGGCATATTTACGGGAATATCATTTCTGCTCCCGATATTAGGCGGTTATCTGGCAGACCGCTTTAATTACCGCCTTCCCATTATCTGGGGTATGTGCAGTACAGCCGTTGGCTGTTTTTTAATGGCAACCGGCCAAGTGTCATTGATCTATGTCGCTCTTCTGTTCGTTGCCTTTGGAGCCGCCACTTTCACGCCGAGCATATGGGCGCTTTTAGGCACCCTTTACCACAACCAGCATCACTTGCGTGAAGGAGGATTTTCAATCTATTATTCCGCAGTTAACATTGGAATTTTCGGTGGACTGATCGTCATTGGAGCCTTTGGACAAGCCAAACTGTGGTCGGTAGCCTTTGTGATCGCAGGTCTAGTCCAATTAGGGGGGCTTTATTTCTTTTCAAAAGCGCTGGAAAACCCTGAGCTGCTCAAGATGTCCAAAACAAAAAAAATCTCAAAGGTTCAGCGGGAAGCGCCTTTGCACAAGCATGAACAGAATCGGATTATCGTCATCTGCATTCTTTCTTTGTTCTCAATTATTTTTTGGATGGCCTATAACCAAGGCGGATCTTCCTTAAACCTCTTCGCTCTGCGCTTTACCGACCGCCATGTCTTAGGCATTGAAATTCCCCCTTCCTGGCTTCTGTCTGCAGAGACATTCTATCTGATCATCTTTGCGATTCCTCTTGCAACTCTCTACGGTTTTCTTTCAAAACGCAAAATGAATCCGTCCCCCGCATTTAAATCAGGTTTGAGCCTAATTAGCATGGCTGTGTGTTTTGCCATCATGTCAATCGGCGCTCGATCGATTCCCGATGGCGCTCAAATAGCCTCAATCAGCCCCTTCTACCTGATCTTTGCCTATGCGTTTATGGCCCTGGGTGAAATGTTGATCGCTCCGATCGGCCTATCGTTAATCACCCACCTTTCTCCGCACAGGTTTACAGGACTTCTTGTCGGATGCTGGTATGTGTGCATCGGCATCGCCTTTTATTTGGGCGGAGCGATTGCTCCATTAATGTCGCACTTACAGTCAATGAGCAGCTTTTTTAATCTTTTTGTCATTGTATCAGTTATTGCAGCAATCTTCTTGTTCGCTCTTGTAAAAAGACTTAACAAGATGCGCCACTTAAACTCGCTTTGAATGGCTCTTAAGCTCAATTTGAAGCTGAGATAGTGCTTCTTGAAAATCGGAAGGGATCGGAGCGATGGCTTCGATCTCTTTTTTATTGAGAGGATGGACAAAACGGATCGAATAGGCATGCAGAAGGTGCCTTTTAGGATGGAGCTTGCAAGAGAATGCCTTTGCGTACTGGGCATCGCCTAAGATCGGATGGCCCATGAGGCTGAAATGGACTCTGAGCTGATGCGTTCTCCCTGTAACAGGCTCGGCAAGCAGCAATGACGCGGTTTTGACAGCCTTCAAACACTTCCAAAGTGTAATGGCATGCTGCCCTTTTTTCCGATCGACTTCACCGTATATCGTCTGGCCTTGATAAGCGCTTTTTTTACCGAGGTAGTTGTCCACCTTCCCCTTTTCCTTTTTCACCGTTTTATCGACAAGCGCCAAATAGAGCTTGCGCACAGCGTGTTCTTTAAAAAGAAAGATCATCTTTTCTAACACCGCTGCATCTTTAGCAAGGATCAATACCCCGGATGTCTCTTTGTCAAGGCGGTGGACGAGCAGAAGTTTGCCTAAATATTGAGGCAATGCTTGGTTGAAGATCCGGTTTTCGCAGACCATGCCGGAAGGCTTGTTGCAAATGAGAAGGACCTCATCTTCATACAAGATGCCAGGTTGGTATTTTTCCTCTTTTGCAGGTGTACTCAAGCTGGAAAGGTCGAAACGAACCTTGTCGCCCTTTCTGAGAGGATGGGAAGAAAAAGTTTCGATCCGGCCATTGACACTGCACGACTTTTTATCGATTGCCCGTTTGATCGCTTTGACAGACGGAGCGTCTGGACAGTGGAGGCGCAAAAAAGAAAGGAGGGTCATCCCTTCTTCAGAAGGGACGACCGTAAGAATAATCGATTTCATTTCTTTCGAGGAGATTTGCGCGCTTTGCCCGCACCCTCAGCATCCAAATGCTCTAGGAAATCAAGCAGCAGGCGGACACCGACCCCAGTTGCTGGAGTGGTGTGGTACCCCTTCAGCTCAGACAAGAACGCTGTTCCTGCAATATCGAGATGGGCCCAAGGAATGTCCTTGATGAACTGCTGTAAAAAAGCTGCTGCGGTACATGAAGTAGCTTTTCTTCCCGCCGAGTTCTTCATATCAGCGATGCTCGACTTCAGCATCTCTTTGTATTCAGGGTAAAGGGGCATCCGCCAGACCCGTTCATGAGTCCTCTCCCCTGCCTTGTACAGACTTCTGGCAAGGTCATCATTGTTAGAAAACAGTCCTGTCGCATCCTCTCCTAAAGCAACAACGATCCCGCCAGTTAAAGTTGCCATATCGATCAACCGCGATGGCTTGAACTTGCTTTGCAGATAGGAGATCGCATCAGCCAATACAAGGCGCCCTTCCGCATCCGTATTGGTAATCTCAACCGTTTTTCCTGCATGGCTGCGGAACACATCGCCAGGCTTGTAGCTATTTGGTCCAACTGCATTTTCTGCAACAGCCAATGCCGCAAGGATATTCCTCTTTAGCTTGGTCTGGGCTGCAGCTTGAACAATTCCAAGCGTTGCAGCAGCTCCTGCCATGTCGCATTTCATCGTTTCCATACTGCCGGTAGGCTTCATATTGAGCCCTCCGGTATCATAGGTGATCCCTTTGCCGACGATAGCCGTCCAGTCTTTGGACTGGGGATCTCCGCAATACTCCATAATGATCAAAGCGGGGTCTCTCGAAGCTGCACGATTGACGGCAAGCATCAGCCCCATCTCTTCCTTCTCAAGGGCAGCCTTACCGAGCACCGTCGTTTTGATCGCCGGAAACTGCTGCTCCAATCCCCTTGCAAAAGCAGAGAGCGACTCAGATGTCACCTCATCAGCATTGCCGTTGACCAGGTCTCTTACCAAATTGACCGATGAACTGACCATCTCCGCTTTCTTGAGTTCCTTAGCCGCTTCTTTGCCGCCGCCAATGAAACATGCCTTTGCAATCTCCGCATGGTTATCTTCAGTAAGAGAATCTCCTTTCAGCATCACAAACGCATAACTGGAAAGCAAAACGCCTTCGAAGACAGCTTTTGCTCCAATCGCATCGTCCATCAACTTCAAAGAAGGAAGCATGAAGTTGACCGATTTGAACTTCTTGCCCTTCACGACTTTGACGCTAGAGGCATAGGCCCTTCTGAGGGTATCGGGCAGACAGGCAGCCTCTTTGCCAAGGCCCAGCAATAAGATCCGTTTTTCTTTACCTGAGGTGCGGTATAGCAAAAGGGTCTCCCCTTCCTTGCCGTGGAAATCACCGCTTTGGACCGGCTGCTTGAACCATTTGGCAAACTCTTTGGCATCACAGGCAGCCACCGCCTTGTTCTTCTCCTGCCAAAAAGGGACAACAACCACGTCCGCTGTTTTGCGTTGCTGGCTTTTTTCAATTGCATGCGTTTGCATAAGTACCATTAAAAGGGAATTTCATCATCGTTGAAGGATGCATCGGCCTTGCCTTGGCCAAAAGAGCTCTGTTCGTGTGCACCAGCATGGGCCATCTCAGCTTGCGGATGGGCCTCAGCAGCAGGCGAAGCGTTATTTCCGCCTTGGTCAGGACGTCCAAACGGACTAAACGTTAAATTAAGGGCGGTGATGTTCATAGAAACTTGAGGACGCCCTTCCCGATCGGTAAAGATCTCAGGCTTGCTCAATTCGCCAAATACGATGATCGGGCTACCTTTTTTGAAATAAGGGATCATTTTGTCGAATTGCTCTCCCCAAACAGTGACTTTCCACCAGATAGTCTCATCTTTAGAACCTCTTCTTGCCCTTGCAGCAACACGCAGCGTCGTGACTTTCTGGCCCGATGATGTGAAACGCACTTCAGGGTCTGCGCCTAAGTGCCCTGCGATCGTAATTTGATTCATGGATTCCTCGTCGTAAAAAATGTTCCGATTGAGAGGCTGTTGCAAAACTGCTTTGCCTGAAAAAATCGATATTTTTAAGGCCAGTTACAAATGGTAGCGAAGCTTCCATGTTCCATTTGACAAGGTCGGCCCCAAGTGGGCCGGCCGAGAAGAATGGATGGAAATGGCCTTAAAAGGACGATTTTGCTTGGCAAATGAGTTTTGCAACTGCCTCTTGGGTTCGGATTATTGAGGACATAACGATAATCCACAAGCAAAAAGTTAATTGAGTCAAGAAGGAAGAATATGGTACAACTGCTCTCTTTAACAGGACAAAACAGCTTTATATAAGGATGGCGTTATGCAAACCACTTTGAAGAAAATTGAGACAGCCTTAGCTCCCAAGGCCATCGGCCCCTATTCACAAGCCGTCCAAGCCGGATCTTACCTGTTTATCTCAGGACAAATCCCGATCGATCCCCTTACCGGCAAGATCACCGCGAGCACAATCGAAGAGCAGACAACCCAAGTCCTAGAAAACATCAAGGCGATCCTTAAAGAAGCAGGCCTGACATTAGAACAAGTCGTCAAAACCGAGGTTTATTTAAAGGACATGCAAGACTTTGCTGCGATGAATACGATCTACGCTTCCTATTTTACGCATGCAATCAAACCTGCCCGGCAAGCCATGCAAGTTGGAAAACTTCCCATGGACGTCCGCGTTGAGATCTCGGCGATCGCATTCGCGCCTTAACCATCGAATTATAATTAAAAAATTTTAATTATAAATTTAATCTACGCACAGCTCCCCTGATTATTCCCACCTCAGAAAAGCGCAACAATCTTATTTTAAGCAATTTATAAATCACAATAACAGATTGTTACCAAAACCACACACCCATCAACAAAGCAAAACAAAATATACTTTACAATTAAAAAAAATAATAATATAGAATTTTTGTTTAATATTAAATTAATAAGAAATAAAAGGAGTTTATATGTGCAATCAAATTACACAAACTAATCAATTGCCAGTCGATACCATTCAGTCAATCGTCTTCTTTGCAACTGAATCGGCAAACCACGAAGATCTGCACACACTCTGCGCTTCCCGAACTGTTAATCACGGCTGGAAGATTGCAGTCGACTCGGGCTATTTCGAAATGTTTTGGCGGATCGCTACTTCAGAAAACAGCCTTTTCCGAACCTGTATTCCTTTAATGAATCCAAGCGAGATCGAAAAACTAACCACGGCAACATTTATTAAAGGTTTTTATCCAAGCTATAACAAGATTCCCGACGATGAAGTTCCTAGGCTGTATTGGAAACTGACCTGCCAAGATCCAACCGACCGCAAGGATTGGGAAATGAGATCGGCGATTCAACACACATGCAACTCTTTCGAAAAACAAACAAAATCAATTCAGGACAATCCTTCCTGTCAAAAAGTATTAGGAAGCCCAGTCCTATTGAAATTTGCCTGTTTGTCAACTGAGCTGCAAAATCCTCGTCTTGGGATCCTTCCTTCTGAACATAGCTGCGATATAGCCTTAGAAACGGTATGGAGAAAATTCATACAACATAGAAAAGACGGTTTAAAAGATATTGTGAAGGCAGTTGACATTCGGGCATGGGTGGCTAATCCAGACAATGCTCAGATGATCGGCATGTTCAGGTCCTTATCTCCCGCCTTCGTTCCTTTGACCCAGCTCCCTCCAGAACTCTGTAAATTCACCGGTTTGCAATATCTTGATATTTCACATAACAAACTTACATTCCTACCCGAATCCATCGGTAATTTGACCTCCCTAACATCATTTTTTGCAAATGATAATCAGCTATTGAGCCTTCCAGATTCATTTGGCAACCTAGTCAATCTTGACAATGTTCACCTATCTAATAATCAATTGCTGACCATTCCCCGCTCTCTTGGCAACATAACAGACCAAAACTGTCTTTTTTGGATGGATGATAACCCTTGCCTATTCAACTTAAATAGCAAACTCTGCTTAGAAGAAAAATTAACTCAGCGGGAATGGTTATACTTCTCAGCCTCTCATAAAAAAATACACTTAAGCGAGACGATTAGGTCCTTCACAGCTTGTATATCGCATCAATGCATATCGCCGCTTGCAGCTCTTTGCAAATCGATCCTTCTGCAAGAAGATCAACCATTTGAAGCGGAGCAACCGCTTCTTGCTGAGCTATTTTCACAGCTTCCCCAAGAAATGCAAAATCAGATCAAAGCGAACTTAGGACCTGGTTTTCAAGATCCCCCTTGTAAAAATCAGGTTCAGCTAGCTAATGCAATTATTTCCACACTTCAATCACAGTTTGAAAATCTTTCAGATGGCCAGAGAAAACTGGTCTACTATCTCGTCTGGGATATGGCTGGGCAACCTCCAACAAGCAATAAGAACTGGGGCGAATGCGAGGGCTCAAAAAATGTCATGCTTCTGATCGATGCATTCGCAGTGGCAAAGGCCATCTGGAAATATGAAGCCCTTACCGAAGATCAGAAAAAACTGGTCCATTTCCATAATTGGAACTTAGCTGAAACGCCCCAGGAGAAAACTGGGGAGAGGTCCATTTACTAGATGATAAGGCAAGGTTCCTTAAAGCCTTGAGCTTAGCAACTGGCGAGGGCATTTAAAGATTAGAACTCAGCGCAAAAGAACTAAATAATGAAAACAAATTAAATTTAATAATTGAAAATTAATAAAAACACAATAAAATCAACTGAACTTTAAAGACAAAAAATGGGATTTTTATGTCTAATCAAATTACACGAACCAATCCTGCTCAACTGGATCCTAGTCCATTTTCATTGGATCTGGTCAAGAGCATCGTCTTTCATGTCTCAGAATCGGAAAACCACGAGAATCTACATACTCTTTGCGAGATTCGAACTGTCAACCGCTGCTGGAAGTTTGCCGTCGATACAGGTATATTTGAAACGTTTTGGCGCACAGTCACTTCACATTATAACCTTAGCCTAGCTTGCTCCCCACAGCAAACCACGGACATCGAAAAAATCTGCTCAGCATTCTTCCTTAAAGGGTTTCACCCGAACTACGATGCCATTCCAGATGAAGACGTTCCCAAACTATGCTGGCAAGTCACCCATCAAGACTCATCCGGCAGGCAAATAGCAGAGATGAGAAAAGATATCCAAGTAACTTGCGACTCATTGAATGATACAATAGAAGCCTTTCCAAAAAATCCTTTCTTTCAGAATATCTTAGAAACTCCTGTCCTATTGAAATTTGCTTGTTTGGCAACAGAACTGCAAAATCCTCATTTGCATCTAGTTTCTCATCAAAACGAGCTTTTCGATACTGCCTTAGAATTGGTCTGGACATCAATAACGCAAGCACCTCCCCTTAACGAACAACAAAATTTACCTACGGAGGCGCATGAAATTCGCAAATGGTTAAATGATCCCGCTAATGCCGAAGTAATTAACTCTGTTCAATCTTTGATGATCGGCGATCTTAATTTGGTTGTTTTGCCGCCTGAAATCGGCAAATTTACAAACCTAACTTCATTGATCATTTTTAGCAATAAGCAGCTAGAGGCATTACCCGATTCCATCGGCTGTGTTGAAAAATTCTCTTTCAACGCAACGAAATAAGGTGGTGGTCGCCCCTACTCCCTGCCTTTAGGCTGCTGCTCTCATCATTTTGTTCAGAATTAAGCATTTCAGCCTACTTTCCACC
>JAFEGU010000312.1 GCA_018239725.1 Verrucomicrobiota bacterium
CTTGGCAGAACCTGAGTTGTATGTTCAATTTCCCGATCAATTTTTGCAGTTTCAGAACACCGTCTTAGGTCGGATACGTGGAAAGATCGAGGAGCTTGGGTCTATTGACGCAAGCACGATTTCACAAAGGGCAGCGGAAAGGACAGTTCAAGCTGAAGCAAGAGCTGAAGCTCAGGCGATGATGCAGGGAAGAAGGATGCCATCTCCGGTTGATGATGCAGCGACCTTGTCCGAGCATCAGTCGCATTGGTCTTATCAGATTTGGACTTCGTTCAACGAATTGGCAGCAACGCATAGCCGTCCTCAATTTAGCGAAGAAGAGGTCGATGACATGTTAAGGGCCTTGGGCGATCGGAGCGATGCCGATTTTCAAAGAATATTCGGTAAGCTTTGGGAATTGTATACCTCCGATCCCGATCTCTTTGCTGATCGGACGCAGATCATCAACAATGTCGTCTTAAAGCTCAAATTATGGCCGGAAATTGTCAAAGGCCTTCCTGAGCAGGACATTGGCCACATTAAGAGTTTAGATGAGATCAAGGCGTTTTTCGCCGATCCGAATTCAAAGCCGCTTTTAACGAGCATAAAAAAGCTCGATCTTTCATCGAAAGAGCTTTGGGTTGTCCCAAGAGAATTTGGATTGCTGACGGGACTTGCCGAGCTAGACTTGAGCAATAATCAGCTGGACCGCTTACCTTCTGAAATCGGCAATCTAATGGGCTTAAAGCTTTTAAGCTTAGGTTATAATCGGATCGCGTTTCTTCCCGATTGCCTGCTGGAGATGACCCGATTGACGACGTTGCATCATGGCAGCAACATGGTGGCTTCTTCGCCGCCTGGATTATATGAAAACGTTGCGCTCAACCTGATCTGGTCCCGCTTGCATGGCCAGCTTGAAGGAGCCGATCCTGAATTGGATGCTCATGGGGTCAGGGCTTTTTTCAATGATCCTGAGAATGCTTCGAAGCTTGAAGGAATCAAAGTATTAGACCTCAATGGCCTCAATCTTAAAATTCTTCCTCCTGAAATTGGAAAATTAAAGGGACTGATCGAATTGAACCTGGACTGGAATGATTTGAAAGAGCTGCCGGATGAGCTAGGATTGCTGACAAAGTTGGAAAAAATAATCTTGAGCATTAATCATTTTGACTTATTTCCACCTGTCCTCACGCAGCTAAAGGCGTTGAAATACTTAAGCTTAGACGGAAATCTTCCTGTAGGAAGAATTATCAATAATAGTGTCGTGATGATGACCGTCATTCCTCCTGTTGTGAAGGAGACCATCGCATTGAATTGGATCTGGCCCAAAATTGCCGAACAATTAGGTGTTGATGTCGTTCTACGTAATGCCGATGAGATCAAGGCTTTCCTTAGCGATCCGCAGAATGAGCCTGCCTTGCGCAATGTTCGGGAACTGAACTTGACCGACTTGGATATTGAGGTGGTTCCGGAGTGCCTGACACATTTGACCGGATTGGAAATGCTGTTTTTAAAGCCGTTCATCCCGAGGAATTTTTGGGATATCCCTATGCCTGTTCCCAGTTCTTTGGTAGAGAGCATGAGCTTTAACAGGATGTTCCGGACAGTAGCGGAAAAACTGGGATTGGATGCGATGCCTCGAGGTTCGGTTGCTATTCGGGAATATTTGGCAAATGAAGGGGTTCGAGCGCGCCTTTCGGAAGTTGCTGAGCTTGATCTTTCCAATATCGGGATAAGGGTCCTGCCGCAAGAGATCGGGTTGTTCACAGGGCTTGTTCATTTGAACCTCGAAGGCAATCTGTTAGAGGAGCTTCCTGATGAAATCGGCAGCCTTGTCCAGCTTAAGCAGCTCAACGTTAGCCGAAATATGCTTTCTTCCCTTCCTGTTTGGGTGGGAAATCTGCAAGCGCTTGAAATATTAAATGCGGAAAGCAACAAGCTCCAGCTATTGCCTCAAAGTTTAGCTGACTTGGACAACTTGAAAGAGATCCGTTTGGGAAGGAATCCTCTCTCGTTCCTCTATGGAAGAGTTGCCGAAAAGTTCAAACGGATCATCATGCTGTAAATAAGGCATTCAAGAATCGTTCGGCATTGGCATGGGCGATTTTTTGAAGTTGATCTTCTTTCAAAGAGAGTTTCGTTGCAAGCAGATCGAGGATCGAGCTGTAGCATTCTGAATTGGCGTATTCTTTAAAGAAAGCATCCTTTGTCTGATATTTGCTCAACAGATCGGGAAAGTCGGCATCGCAGAAGAAGTCGGCTCCGAATGCCAACGAGTCTTGAGCGCC
>JAFEGU010000313.1 GCA_018239725.1 Verrucomicrobiota bacterium
TGCCAGCTAGGCCAATAAAACGGATCACTAACGCTTAACGTTAATTTTATCACAATCAGCGATTTCAGTGTCTAAAGATTTTGTTGCGAAGGCTACTTCCTGAAAATTGAAAAAATAACTATAAACATAATTTGGCGTGGAAACGAGGGTTGTTGGGCTTGTTGTTTTCTGTAAGTCATTGGTTATCAATTGAATAAACTTAAAAGTTGGGGAGAGGGCTATGCAAGGTGGAAAATGGTTCTTGAAAGCTGCTTTTGCAGCCCTTTTGGCATTTGTGCAGCTGGAAGCGAAAGCCTCAGATGCCTCCTCGGACGTTTGGCTGGTGCGGCGAGATTTTATCAAGTTTGGAAAAAAAGACGCGTACGAGTCGACTAAGAAAGAGTTCCTGCAGGGATTTTCCCAGTTTGTCAAGAAACGGGACGCTTTTAGCTTCTACGCGATCGAAGTTTTCGATTCTCCTGAGTATTTATTCCTTACGCCTCTCGGGTCTTTTGGCGGCATTGAACGGTTGATGAACCAGAAGAAGTCTTTTCAGAACACTTTTTCATCGCAGGATTGGGAAGCGCGAAGGTTGGCGCGCGCCAGCACGATCAACTTCTACTTTAGGAGCGTTCAGAAGTTTTTGCCGCAGTGCTCCTGCATTCCGGCTGGAAAGGAACGGATGCTTGCATTGCCCTACGTCCAATTATATTGGATCGAGATCACGCCGGGACAGGAATATTCCTTTGAGCAGCATCTGCAGTCGATGGTGGACAAACAGATGAAGGAAGAGGCTCCGGTCTGCTGGAGGGTCTGGGGGGAGTTTGCCGGAGGGGCATTGCCGCAGTATCTCATTGCCGTCTTTGCTGAGTCAGAGAAGGATGCTGAGGCGCGATCGGAAAAGTTGGAGTTTGTGCCAGGTCCCTACAAGCAGATTGTCCGCAAGCAGAAGCAATCGAAGGGGATGCTCCGGACAGATTTAACGGTAGCTCAGTAAACTGAATTCCCGAATCTCAGAAATTGTCTTTCTCAAAGGATTCAAAATTCGTGGCTGAATGCCCAATGAGGTAAGCCTTCCAACTTGCCAGATCGTGCATGAGAGCAGGTGAAGAGGTCTTTGGAGAGAAGCATTCCATTTTTGTAAGCTTTGACCCAATATCCAATGTATAAGGATGATAATATCCATAGATATGGACCAGATCTGATATTTACCCAATTTGTACTCTAGCTTGGCAAAGAAGTAGAGCGATGAGTACAAGATACAAGCCTTACGACGAACCTCAGATCTTGAGACCTTGGGAAGTAGCAAAGCGCAGCAGGTTACCCATTCTTGCTATGCGTCTCAAGGGTGTTAGGGGAGAAGCTGGGCTATTATTTTAAAGCGTTTGCAAGTCTATAGAGTAGCGGGGGATGTCCAGCAATGGCCAATTGTCCTGCTTCGTATAGTTGCGGAAGAGGGACATGACCTGTGTAGTGATCGGCCCTACTTTGCCGTTTCCGATCGGTGTGCTGTCGATGGCGACAACGGGCATCACTTCCTTATTGCTGGCGGTAATGAACGCTTCATCGAGCTGGTCGATCTCTGCGATGGCAATCGGCTCGAAGCAGATTGGAAAATGGTCTTTAGCGATTTTCAGAACAACCTCGCGCGTAATTCCTGCAAGGACCTCTTCCGACATGCAGGTGTAGAGTTTCCCTTCTTTGACTCCGAAGAAGTTGCTGGTGGTAGCCTCAAGGATCTCCCCTTTTGCATTGACGTAGAGTGCTTCTTTGGCGTTGGATGAACGGCCTTGCTGAAGGGCGATGATTCCGGGGATGTACTGGGTTGTTTTGCAAGAGGGCATGCTGCGCATGAGCCGAGTTGTGACGACGTTGATCCCTTTGGTAAAAAACTCTGGCGGATAGGAGGCGAGGGGATAGGCGAAGACGATCAGTGTCGAAGGCTGCTGTGGGGTGAACTGATCAGGGCTGACGCCTCCCGTAGCAATGATCTTGATACTGGCCTCTGCAAGTTGGTTGAGCCTGAGGACTTCATTGATGATCTCTGAGATCTTTTCCAGGGTATACGGAAGTTCGAGGCCTAACTGCTGCGCAGAATACTGCAGCCGCAGCAGGTGTTCTATGAGATGGAATGGTTTTCCAGAATAGGTGCGCAGATAATCAAAAACGCCGAAGCCGCGCAAAATGCTTAAGTCGAGCACCGAAATTTTAGCATCTGTTTCACTGACGTAGGATCCATTGATGAAAAACATCTGCACTCCGAGCGTTTGATATTTGAAGGATATAGCAAAAAATGCGATTTGCGCCAACTGCCGTGCTTTGTCTGGATTTGAATTTTAAAATGGTTAAAAAAATCTAAAAAGAAGTAGGATTTTTTTTAATAATGCCTTGCACAATATGCTCAAAGGGCATATGGACTTAAGGTATATATATGTTGGACAGGAGATGGCATATGAGTTTAAAAGAGACCATTCATACGATGAAAAAGCAACTTGGAGAAATCTGCAGGGACCTCGACAAATCATTAAGGGGCAATAAAGCTGCAGCACAACGGGTGCGCACTTGTACGATCAAGCTTGCTAAAATTGCCAAAGTCTATAGAAAAGAATCGATCACTGCAGAGAAGAAAGAGGCCAGAGAAAGTAAGAAGGGGAAAAAAGCTGCTCCAAAAGCCAGCAAAAAGAGGAAGTAGACCGCAGCTTGTCAGTAGGATTCAAGGCAGATAGGACCTCTTGCGCGTAAGAAATGGCGCTGCGCAAGAGGCCTATGGAAGCGGAAAACCATTTGCAATCCCGTTTCAGCTGAGCTATCCTATTTTGCATGAATTCATCTCCTTTTCCAGAAATCGAACTTCAGATCGAGCGCCTTAGCCGAAAAGGGCGCGGCGTTGGGATCTATCGCAAAGCCCCCCCTTCCTCAGACACTCAGGTCGATGTCGTAGGAGGAATCCCTGGCGATACCCTTCGCGTCCAAATAGGACCCAAGAGAAAAGGAAAGGCTCAAGGGATGATCCGCGAGGTGATCGCTCCTTCTGCTTTGCGAGTAGATCCCCGATGCGTCCATGTTCCCGAGTGCGGAGGGTGCGCCTTTCAGGCGATGGACTACGCTGCTCAGCTAAAGGAAAAACAGTCTTTTGTCGAAAAGCTCTTCACACCTCTCATCACTGCTCAAACTCAAACGCGTCCTATCATATCTTGTGAAAGTCCATGGCGCTATCGGAACAAAATGGAGTTTTCATTTTCCCAGAACCGCGCAGGAGAGAGGTTCTTCGGTCTCATGATCGCGGGATCGAAAGGCAAAGTCCTCAACCTCTCTGAATGCCACCTGGTCAATCCTTGGTTTATCGATGTTCTAACCCATGTGCGCGCATGGTGGGAGAAAAGCGGTCTTGATGCCTATCGGATGAATGATACGGGATCTTTGCGCACCCTGATCGTGCGCGAGGGGATCCGGACAGGGGACAAGATGGCAATGCTGACCGTTTCCGGCAATCCCGATTTTGCTTTAAAACAGCCCCAGCTCCAAGGATTTATCGAAGCGGTCAAGCTGGCAGTTCCTCAGGAACAGCACGAACGGCTGAGCATTTTTTTGAGGATCCAGCAGCTCAAAAAAGGATCTCCCACCCAGTTTTTTGAGATGCACCTCCATGGCCCCGATCACATCGCTGAAAAGCTGAACATCGATACGGGGAGCCGCCTAGCAGAGCTTCAGTTCAAGATCAGCCCAACCTCATTTTTTCAGCCGAACACTTTACAGGCTGAAAAACTCTATTCCGCAGCGTTGAAGCTCGTTTCAACAAAAAGGCGGCATGTCCTAGACCTCTATGCTGGAACGGCGACCCTTGGCCTTGCCATGGCGCTCCAGTCCGATCTTGTCACTTCGATAGAGCTCAATCCCCACGCCCTTTTTGATGCGCAGAGCAACCAAGAGGTCAACGGGATCTCCAACCTGCGTCTGATTTGCGGCGATGTCGGCAAGGTGCTTGCAGAACAAATGGGATCTCCCAATTTTATCCCGCCCGACCTTGTGATCGTCGACCCGCCGCGCCCAGGCCTTGATCCGGCCGCGATTTCCCACATCTTAAGCCTTAAACCCCAGCAGGTCCTCTATATCTCCTGCAACCCCCTTACCCAAGTTGCTAACGTCCAGGAAATTGTAAATGCCGGCTATACTCTTGAGGTCATTCAGCCTGTCGATCAGTTTCCTCATACGGTCCATATTGAAAATATTGTTCTCTTAAATCGGCTTTGAAACCCTTTTTTGCTTGCATTCCGGGGGGGATTTGAGGCAAGCTGGAATCCACCTAACGTTTAAACATTTTTTTAGTTAAGGATGGAAACCATGAAAAAAGTTTATGGATTTTTGTTTGGCGCAGCAGCGTTGCTCAGTTCGCTGCCTGTATTCGCTGATGGAGAAGCTGCTCCTGCTGCAAAAGAGAACAACCTGATGCAGACTCTGATCATGATCGCAGTCGCCCTCGTGTTTTTCTACTTCATCCTCTGGCGTCCA
>JAFEGU010000314.1 GCA_018239725.1 Verrucomicrobiota bacterium
AAAGAACGTTATGGGCTAACAAGCAAACCCTACCAAGTCGATCATTGCGCCCTTTACTGCCGCATTCCTGGAAATTCGTGCGGATATCATGCTGATAACATCCGTTTTGAATGTCCTATTCACGGAAATGATCAAAATTTTCTTCGAAAGGCTTGTAAAGGAAACTGCTCGGGATCTCGGTTTGTTCCCAACCATACCGGATGGAGAGAATACACTGCCCTGCTATATTTAAATGAGGATTTTCAAGGCGGAGAGATCCTATTTGAAGACGGCCCATTTAATAAGCTCTATAGAAGAGTCATTCCCATTAAAAAGAACCTGCTTGTCATTACACCTAATGGCCCTGACTTTTATCATGAAGTTTTTACAATCCGAAGCGGCAAGAGATATTCGATGCATTTTTGGTTCACAAGCGATCTTTGGCATTTCAGCAGATACATTCAAGCTGCCCAATAAACAGTTTCAGTCCCTACGAAAAGGGAAGAGATTTCTCTCTTCCCTTCCTTGGGCCTGTAGCCGAATAAACGATTAATCGGCGTTGTTCACAAAATAATGGAGAACGTTCAACCGATCCTCTTTCCAACAACGGTCCCAACGCTCAAGAACTGGATCCGCCAACAGGGAAACGCGGCCAAAATCGGGATGGATCTCCAAAGGACATCCTTTGAGCTCCCATGCAATGGCAAAAAGTTTTTGACGGTCTGCTTCTTGCAAAGAAGTGATGAGGGCTATAAATAAATCTTCCTCGTTTGCCTTTACAGCTTCGATCAAAGGTTGTGCAACTTCCTTTTTGCGCAAGTATTCAGCAGAAGGAATAGGAAGATCGTGAGGCGTTTCGAACAAGGTAAAGTGACCTTCAAGGATCTGATCAAATGCTGCAATCTGCTTTGCGCACAGCTCGCGCAGGGCTTGAGCTTTCTGCTCGACTGTAGCATGGTATTCACCAGGCAATTCTGCTGCGCCTTCAAAAGAAACTCTTCCGAAATCTCCATGCACGCCGATCGGCTCACCTAGCAGCTGCCAAATCCGGAAATGGACCCACTTCTTTTCCCCTTCATCCAGAGCATTAAAAAGTTCCAATGCAACATCTGGCATCCCTTCTTCAAAAGCTCTTGCGATCATATCAAATCTGGCTTGGGTGCCATCGATTGCTTCAGGCCTTCTTGCCTTGAGCTGCTCCAGGTGGGCTTGAACCGTTTGGTATTTTTGATCAACAAATATGGAAGAGAGCAGGTTGGTCATCGGATGGTTAGGAATATTGGCGATCAATTGATGGACCATAACGGTCTTGTCATCTTTCAACATTGCATGCCAAAAGGCAGAGATTGGCATTTCAGGACTGATGCCAAAGTGGGCATTGTTCGGCGACAAGGCAGTGCCGCCGTCTTTAGGGTGGACAAAGACTTCTAAATGCTTCAATGCATTAAAAGGGATCCCATCGCCTGTTTTTACTTCTCTGACACCGACCGGCTCAAAAATTCCCATCTCAAGAAACAGTTTTAGATCTTGGCCATATTGAGCTTGTGGAAATACCCAAGGATGGGAGACCCAGTTGTAGCGCAGTTCTTTAGCATGGAGCATTGCATCTGTAGCAAGCATGCCGTATCCAATGGAATAATTTGAGATGAGGTCAAGCTTTTCAAGATTGCGTCCAGCGAGGATCATCTGGAGGCTTTCAGGAAGGTTTTGAGCTTGGGCTCTATGCAATCTCATTGAAGCGGTCTGCTGCGACGGAATATATTCATGGGGCCCATAGAAACCGACCCACGGCAATCTATTCATATGCATATAAGGAGCGAATCGCAGCGCAACAGCACCATCATGAGCAAGGTTTGCTCTTCCCCATTGCATTGTCCGGCTTAATATCCCCTTCATGAGAAGGGTAGGGCCTTCCTTTTGCAGGATCTCTCTTAAAGGAAGGGATGCTGCGGCAAGATCTGTCTCAATCG
>JAFEGU010000315.1 GCA_018239725.1 Verrucomicrobiota bacterium
ACGAAATGGAAGCTCTGCAGAAAACTCAAGAGAGCTTACTGGCGCGACTTATCCACATGAACGATTTGTTGGATCAAGATGAAAAAAGAAGCTGTTTTCGCAAAAAACCTGTTGTTTATTCCTCTATTGAAAACAAGATCACTCAATTTGGGAAATTGAACAACGAGCTGATGGACCAAGTAAAACAAGATCTCAGCGCTGCAAAAAAACCAAATAAAAATCGTCCTAAGATCCGTAAGAACCGCAAACGGATCAAAGTCCCATGTTAATTCTTCTCCCTCGCATTTTACAGCGAGGGAGCAATCAAGTATATTTATTAGAACGAAGCGAGCTTTCTGATCCCGTTTTCAAGATCGGAAAGTTGAGGCAGGACAGCATCTTCAAGCTGTTTGCAATATGGGACTGGACAATCTTTTCCAGTTACACGCATGACAGGCGCATCAAGATAGGAAAAGGCATCTTCTGCAACGCGGGCGGCAACTTCAGCGCCAAATCCGCATTGGCGAGCTGCTTCATGGGCAATAACCAGCTTGCCTGTTTTCTTAACCGATTGAAGAACCGTTTCCATGTCGACAGGGACAATTGTCCTCAGGTCGATCACTTCAACCGAAATCCCTTCTTGGGACATTTTCTCTGCAACTTGCGATGCCATGAACACCATCATTCCCCAGCAGACCAATGTCACATCGCTTCCTTCTCGGACAACCTTAGCTTTTCCAAGCGGAAGCAGTTCATCTTCCTTGGGCTCCGGACGCGCGCAGAAAACGCGCTGGCGATAGAGGGCTTTATGCTCTAGGAAAATCACTGGATTTGGATCGCGGATCGCCGCTTTGAGCATCCGTTTTGCATCCGCAGCATTGCTCGGAATGGCCACCTTTAATCCTGGGCAGTGGGCAAGGAAAGATTCGATGCTTTGAGAATGGTAGGGACCGCCTTGGATGTAGCCTCCGCACGGCATTCGGATGACAACTGGGCAGTTCCACTCCCCGTTCGAACGGTAATAGTAGCTAGATAGTTCATTGAAAAGCTGGTTCACAGCAGTCCACATGTAGTCGGCAA
>JAFEGU010000316.1 GCA_018239725.1 Verrucomicrobiota bacterium
AGCAGACTTGGCAAAAGCTATCCGGCCAATCGGCAGCTTATCTTCAAGCATAAATACTCCCCCTTAAAGGCGAAGATAATTCTTCGAGAACTTAGATGATAAGTGGGAATTAAATATTCCTAAAGGAGAAAATTATTTTTTTCTTTGAAGCAGCAGAGAATTAGTAACGACCGAAATCGAACTGAGGGCCATAGCGATACCTGCAATGAGAGGATGGAGAAAGCCAAAGGCTGCAAGCGGGATCCCTAAAATATTGTAGCCAAAGGCAAAAAACAGGTTTTGACGGATCTTTTTAAAAGTCTGTTCGGCAAGTTCTATCGTATCAAGTATCCCTTGTAAATCAGAGCGCATCAGGACTACTGTCGCCGATTCAAGGGCAACATCGGTCCCTCCTCCAATCGCAAAACCAATATCTGCAGCGGCTAAAGCCGGCGCATCATTGACCCCGTCTCCAACCATGGCTACAACATCTAATTTGCTTTTATGCTTTTCCACCGCGGCTGCTTTATGGATCGGCAGGACCTCTGCCTCAAACCCATCGACATCCAGCTCCTTTGCAATGCTTTCTGTGATCTGTTTCCGATCCCCGGAAAGTAAAAAGACGGAAATCCCTCTCCTTTTCATGGTTTTAACAGCTTCTTTGGCCCCAGTTTTTAATTGATCGGCCAACAAAAAGTATCCTAGGCACCGTTTGGAGTTTGCCAATGCCACGACCATGCCTGTTTCTTGCTTCCAGCGGCCTTCAAATTCTGAAACATCGATCTTCAATGTTTCCATGAAGTTAATCGAACCAAGATAATGGTCTTCTCCATTGACTTTCCCTCCGATCCCTTTTCCCGGATACGCAGTGTAATTTTCAATGTAAAGCGGTTTTACATCCAATTTGCCAAAAAATGCGCTGATTGCCTGCGAAGCTGGATGGTTGGAATAGCAGACCATCCCTGCTGCAATCTGATCAAATTGCTTTTGATCGGAACCAATAGCTAATACAGATTGAAGCACTTGCAACTTGCCCTCTGTCACAGTACCGGTCTTATCTAAAATCACTTGGCTGATCTTCTGCGCTTTTTCCAAGACAGCGGCATCTTTGATCAGGATCCCTTCCTTTGCCCCTCGTCCGCAGGCGACCATGATGGCAGTAGGAGTAGCTAGTCCTAAAGCGCAGGGACAAGCGATCACCAGCACAGAAACAGCATTGATGATCCCTTCTGAAAATTGATAGGTGATGATGGTCCATGCCAGCAGGGTCAACAAGGCCACAAGAAGGACGGCAGGAACAAAATAGGCTGTGACCCTGTCTGCAACTCTTTGAATAGGCGCTTTCGAAGATTGAGCTTGCTCAACAAGGCGGATGATATGGCCAAGCGCAGTCTCAGGGCCGACGCTCCTAGCGCGCACTTCCAACAGTCCTTCCTGGTTGACTGTGCCGGCAAAGACGTGATTTCCCTCTTGCTTGTGCACGGGGATGCTCTCTCCTGTCAAAATGGCCTCATCAATAAAAGATTCTCCCGAGAGAACGACCCCGTCGACTGGGACCCTCTCTCCCGGTTTAATCATCACGATCGACTGAAGAGGGACCTTTTCAATGGAAACCTCGATGTTCTTGCCGCCCTCTTTAATTGTTGCTGTTTTGGGTTGGAGCTGGAGCAATGCCCGCATCCCCTTATTGGCCCTGTTTTTTGCCCTCTTTTCCAGTAAGCGCCCGAGCAGGATGAAAAAGATCAAGAAGACGCTCGTTTCAAAGTAAAGATGATCTCCCTGTTCCGAGGCTATCGTCCAAAGGCTTAACCCATAAGCAGCTGTCGTTCCCAATGCTACCAGGGTATCCATGTTTGCAGAAAAAGAGCGTAGCCCATACCACGTCCCTAAATAGAAAGCGCATCCCGCGCCGAATTGGACAACTGTCGCAAGCCAGACCTGCGAGACTGCAGAGAGGGGAGCGCCGAACATATGGAGGAGAAAAGGGATGGACAAGACAAATGCAATCAAAGTTTGAAACAAGAGCCAGTCGATCTTCTTCGCTTCTTTTACGGAAGCGGGCTTGGCAGGATAGCCGATGCTGGAAAGGGCGCCGATGATCTGATCTTGCCCTACCCGGTCCGGATCATAGGAGATCACAGCTTTTCCCGAAGCAAAATTAACAGAGGTTCCTAAGACGCCAGGAAGCTCAGAGAGGCGATCCTCGATTTTCTTAACGCACGATGCGCAGTTCATCTTATCGATCTGGAGCGTGCAGTTAACGCCTTCTTTGTCCACGTCCACCTCGCTGCAAATCCAACGAGTAACGGTTAACTTAATAACTTGTCAAGGTTTGAGAAGATGCTTTCCACCACCGCAAACCTGGGCGTACACCTCTTCCATCTGGTCCAGCGTCCTTTGAAGAGTGAACTTTTCCATCACATGGGATTTTGCAGATTGGCCGTACATTTGGCGCAAAGCTGGATCCGATCCGAGCCTTTCAACCGCTTCTGCGATCTTTTCAGGAGAAAAGGGAGGAACGACGATCCCCGTTTTTCCCTGCAAGCACACCTCAGGAAGGCCGCCTACTGTCGTCGTGATCAAAGGCCTTTCCAGATAGGAGGCTTGCAAAGTGGCCTGCGATATCCCTTCATTGGCTGTGCTCAAGAGCATAAAAATGTCCATGGCGGCAATTGCTGCATAGGGAGGATCAAGATGACCGGTAAAAGTCACGATATCCTGAAGTCCAAGCTCATCAAGCTTTGGAAGGAAGTCTTGCAGATGCCCTCCGCCGACAACCACCCATTTGATCCTTTTATTTCCCTTCAATAAAACAGCAGCCTGCAGCAAGTCACCGATCCCTTTCCAAGATCGGACGACGCAGACTGTACCTACAAGAAGGTCTCCCTCTTTTAAGCCTAAAGAGGTTCGAAAACGGACAACCTCTTCTTGGGAAAACTGGAGCCTGGCAGGATCGACGCCTGTAGGGATGCAGCGGACCTTTGAGGGATTCAGACGAGCTTGCTGCTGGATCACAGGGACGATCACAGAAGATGTTGTGACAACGCTATCGGCAAGCGCTTTATAGAGCAAAAAACTGTTCACGCCTTTGCGGATCGTTGCAGAAAGGTGGCGGGTCCGGATCACTTTTTTTCCTGCGAGGCGCGCTGCGACCCCTCCAATCCAAGCGTCCCAAGAGGAATGGGTATTGACTAGGTCAATTTTATGCTTCTTAATGATCGCAATGAGCTGAAAGAGATCTGTAAAGGCTTTTGATTTTTTTAAGGGCACTTCATAAACGGTAAAACCAGATTGGCGGGCATGCACCGCTAAGGCTCCTCCGTTAGCTACAGCAAATACCACCTCATGGCCTCGACTCCTCATCCCTTCCGATTCGCGCAAAATGCGCATTTCTTGGCCGCCCCATCCATTAGAGCTTTCAGTATGTAGTATGCGCATGACGCTCCTTCACTGAATTGATGATCTTTCTATGCCCGGAAGAAAAGGGGAGCTGATCGAGATCAGAGAACCTTATCCATTCGTAACCGGCAACTTCGACCCTCTCAGAAACTTTCCAAGCTGAAGGATAAAGTGTTGCCCGATAACGGGTAAAGCTATGCTGAACGGACGGAAGCTCTGCAACAAACTTCGCAGCCAGTTTAAATTGACAGGCCAGAAGATTGCCTAATAAGGACGGCTCTTCTCCTTCAAGATAAGGAAACTCATAGAGATCTGCCATCAGACTACCTTTTTTCCCCTTGCTTAACAAGTAAAACCCTTCCGACTCCACAACTGCCACTTGACGAATCAGGCTTGTTATCGCCATCTTTTTACCCTTGATCGGCAAGAGATCGGCCACCCCCTTCTTTAATCCCATGCAATGCGATGAAAGAGGGCATGCAAAGCACTTGGGCTGACGGGTGCAGACAGTGGCCCCGAGCTCGATCAGCCCCTCTACGACTAACCATGGTTCTTCATCCGGAAGGATGCTCTGCGCATAATCCCAAATCCACTTTTTGGCCTTCGATGTGCAAACATCTTCTTCGATCGCTGCAAACCGGGACAGCACGCGGACCACATTTCCATCCACAGCAGCTGCTTTTTTGCGAAAAGCAAAGCTCAAGATGGCTCCCACAGTATAGGGCCCAAGCCCAGCAATCTTTTCAAGTTCATCTGGCGTTGAAGGAAGATTGCCGCCGTGATGCTCCATTAAATATTGGGCGCCCCGATGCAAGCTCCTAGCCCGGGAGTAGTAGCCCAACCCCTCCCAAAGCTTAATCACCTCTTCAAGAGAAGCAAGAGCTAAATCTTTTACTGTTGGGAACCGCTGCATCCACCGCTCAAAATAGGAGATGACGACCGCCACCTGGGTCTGCTGAAGCATCACTTCAGAGATCCAGACCGCATAAGGGGTTGGATCTTTCCTCCAGGGAAGGTCCCTTCTGGAGCTCACAAACCATCTTATAAGCAATTGGGTAGGCAATTTCTGCATGGATCAAACGGGAGGAATATTTTTCCGAACGGCAAAGATAGCCTAATGGGCAAATAACATCAATGCGCTTCAAATCAACGCTTTAAGAACCTGGCACGCCTTTTGCATCTCTTAACCCTGTTACCTCGACTTTGCGCCTTTTTGGGTTCGAGGGCTTCGAGATATTTGCTTTTTTGAGGCGTTGAGTTGAAAACCTGATAGAGCCAATTGCAAAACAAGGGTAAGGACTATGGCGTTGCCAGAACGATCAGACCGATGGGACCAGCTCCATGAAGAATTAAGAACGACCCTGCAAAAAGAGATTTTCCTCATGCGCGAACTGCTCGCTAATTTGCATCAAGAAGAGCTATCTTTGATGCTCCAAGACCACGGCACATATCGGCAGTTGATGAGCCAAAGATCGGACATGGTCGAGAAGTTGAGCCATTTGCGCGTTATTCGGACAAAGACGACCCAGCAGATCTTTGATTTGCTTGGCAAAAAAGCCGTAAGCACTGACTACGAACAAATTTTCCCCGACACGGAAGAGATCAGCTGCGAGATATTAAATTTGCGGGACCAGCTCATGGCCTTGACGGAGAAGATGAACCGGCAGCAAACAAGGAACCAACACCTCACCGAGCATCCAGAGTACTTGCTATCGCTGCACCACCAAGAAAAAGCCAGGCAGGAGCAAATCAGGCCCAAGCGCAAACCGATAGTTGCCACATACCACATAAAAAAGTAAAATGCGTATTGATGCATCACCTTCTTGAGGAGCCTTGTGGATCAATCTGAAACCAAACCGGCAGCAGGGCTTATTTATGGACCAGATAGCCACCACCTTGACCATCTTGGACCGCTTTGCGAGATCCTCGGGATTCCGCTGATCGTCACCGAAGAAGCGATTGCGCTAGCTGCGAACAAGTACTATCCGAACCTTGATGTCATTTTCTCCGATTATTTCGCAGTTGCGCAGCATCTGATCACCCATTATGAGATTATTTTCTACTCGATCCCCAGGGTCCTTTTCGACGAGGTCTTCTTTTTTGCACAAAAATTAGCCCAAAAAAAGGTGCATACGATCTGGTGTCCCCACGGGAATTCGGACAAAGGGAACAACATCCCCTATATGGAAGCTCTCCATCGGGAAGAAGTTGCTCTAATGTACGGCCAACAGATGATTGATTTTCTGAAGAGAAAAAACGTCTTAGATCAACTGAAAAGCCGCGTCGTAACGGGTAATTTTCGTCATGCCTATTATCTTCAGAACAAACAGTTTTTTGACGCTCTTGCCGATAAGGAGGTCTTTCGGCGACTACCTCAATCTGAGAAAACCATTCTTTATGCCCCCACCTGGAAAGACAATGAAAAGTCCACCTCCTTCTTTGATGCGGCCACTCCGTTAATTGAGGGGCTGCCTGAGAATTGGAACCTCATCATCAAGCTCCACCCCAACCTTATCCTACAGGAAGAGTTCCAGATCGATTCCTTGATCCACCGCTATGAAGGGCATTCCCGATTGCTATTTTTGACAGAATTCCCGCCGGTCTATCCCTTGCTGAGCCGGATCGATATCTATATCGGCGACATGTCCTCGATCGGATATGATTTTCTTGCCTTCGACCGCCCCATGTTTTTTTTGAATCAGAATGCCCGCGATCCTGAAAGCGACCTTGGACTTTATCTTTTCCGATGCGGCGTCGAGGTCCTGCCTGAAAAATACCAGCAAATCTACCCCATCATCCAAAACTTCTTGCAATTCGAACTCCGAGACTATTCGAAAATCCGCAGGCAAGTTTATGATTACGCCTTCGGTTCAGAAAAACCATTAGAAACCCTCCGCAAAGAGATCACCGCGGTCTATGCATCATTTCCCGAGTCCGACCTTAACTTCTACTAGAAGCGTTGCCATTTTGACAGGCCCTTCCACCCACCTTGACCATTTGGGAGTTTTGAGCGCCATTTTAAAAATTCCTTTGATTGTTACAGAGGAAAAGACCTTTCAATTGGCAAAACGCTACTATCCCCAGATTGATGTCTCTTTAATGGACATGTCCGATCTTACAATGGACTTTCTCTGCAGCCAATTTGATGCGATCTTAGAATCGGGCAAATTTTGGGCCTTAGAGCTTAAACCTTTCATGGAAATGCTTTATCGAAAAAAAATGCGCTTTGTATTCTGTCCCCATGGAAATTCTGATAAAGGGCACTCCCTCAAAGAGCATCCCGATCAAGATGTCTCCCTAGTGTATGGTGACCATCTCCAAGACCATCTGCAAAAGACTGGGGCCATGGACAAAATACGATCGGTGTTTGCTACAGGAAATTACCGGCATCCCTTTTATCAACAGCATAAAGCTTTTTACGATCAGATTGCCGAAGAAGAAATTTTCTCCCGGTTTCAGCAAAAAAGAAAAACGATTCTTTACGCTCCTACTTGGCAGGATCGGGAAAATCCCACTTCGTTCTTCCAAGCAACCGAAGAGCTGATTGAACAATTGAGTCCAACTTACAACCTTCTCATCAAGCTCCACCCTTTTCTCATCGAAGACCACATCGGAAAGGTATTGAGCGTACAACACCGGTATGAAAACCATCCTGGAGTACACTTCATCGATGAGTTCCCTCCCATCTACCCCCTATTGAACCGATGCGACATCTACCTAGGGGATTATTCATCCATCGGTTATGACTTCCTTGCTTTTGATCGTCCACTCTATTTCTATAATCCTATTGAAGACACGACTATTGAAACAATGCCTCGCCGTTACACTGGATTGGCAACATGCGGGATAGAAATCCCCCATGCGCAAAAAAGCAACTTAAACCGTTTTTTTGAAGAAACGCTTTCCCGTTCCCAAAATGATCTTAGTGCAGTGAGAAAAGCTCTCTATGCATACGCATTTGGAAAGGAAAAAAGTCCTGAAAACCTACAGAAAGCAATTTTTGAGGCTATGAATACACGAGAAGGTTCGGTGAACCTTCGCAGTGAGGAATAGGTGAAGCAGCCTTGGCTGCGAACTGGTCATTTTATTCGCAGTTGCCTCGATAGACAAAAAACCTCGCAAAATGCGAGGTTTTTTCATTGTAAAATGAAGGTTAGCAGAAGCTGTCAGCTGGGACTTCTTCTTCGTCGCTGTCTGCAGCAAAAAGGCTGTCAGCTGGGACTTCTTCTTCGTCGCTGTCTGCAGCAAAAAGG
>JAFEGU010000317.1 GCA_018239725.1 Verrucomicrobiota bacterium
GGTGGAAAGTAGGCTGAAATGCTTAATTCTGAACAAAATGATGAGAGCAGCAGCCTAAAGGCAGGGAGTAGGGGCGAC
Source organism: Verrucomicrobiota bacterium (assembly GCA_018239725.1). Classification (GTDB taxonomy): domain Bacteria; phylum Chlamydiota; class Chlamydiia; order Chlamydiales; family Rhabdochlamydiaceae; genus Acherontichlamydia. Next base: position 79 of record JAFEGU010000317.1, read on the forward strand.
CACCACCTTATTTCGTTGCGTTGAAAGAGAATTTTTCAACACAGCCCGTAACGTATGGCGATATCCCAATTAATATTTGCAACCAAATATAATAAGACTCTAGGGGTTTATTTTCATGATTGCAAAGTGAAGCAAGACAGCGTGAATTGAAGTCAAAGCTCAAGTTCTAAGTTGATGCAGAATCGATTGGCTGAACTGCCGGCTATTGACCAAACGGAATTTGAAATGGCTCATCTGCTCCATTTTCAATTGGGGCGGAGCTCCCTCCTCAACAAAGACGATCGCCTGGGGTCTAAGCAAATCAAGAGATTCCAACAAAGACAAAATCTTTGGGATCAGGGATTTTTCGGCGGAAGCTGCATAAGGGGGATCGATGTAGACTATGTCAAACTTTCGGGCTGCCTTGCCGAGCTTTTCGAGCGCCACAAAGACATCCGCTGCAAAGAGTTCGCATTGGTCTTCTATATGAAAGCTTTTAATGTTCTCGTCGATGCAGCGAACGGCGTAGCGGTCTTTATCGATAAATGTTGCTTGTTTGGCCCCTCTGCTGATCGCCTCGAGCCCCATCGCGCCAGCTCCTGCAAATAAATCGAGAAATTCCGCATCAACGATCTCTTGCTGCAAAATATCAAAGACCGCTTTGCGCAGGATAGCAAGCGATGGGCGCGTTTGCGGGCCTTTTGGGGTTTTAAGGAGACGGTTGCGGAACGTGCCGCCGATAATGCGCAAGCTCATGAGACCTTACTCAAACGCAATCTCTGTACGATTTGTTTTCAAGATCTCTTTGGCGTCTTTGAGGTGGGCATTTTTGCCTTCTTTCAAGAACTTGGAATAGCAAACGTTTGCTTTTTGGGCTTTCCATTGCTTCTCCAGATTGCGAGTTCCTTTTTCGCCATCAATAAATGAGACGTTTTTCTTGATTGCAATCCACTCTTCGCCGTGCCGCCCTTGGATGATAAGGTCGAAATTGCAAGGCTCATCGATATATCCGTAGATCATATAAGGATGGCCTGCGTAAAGAGATGGGAGATGGCTTGAAGCTGGGTAGAATTCGATATGCGCATCGGGGTATTGCGGGATGGCAGCAATCATCAGGTCCTTGGCTACAGGGTTTTTAAGATCAAGGATCAGTTTAGCAAGCTTTCTTGGGAACGAGGCATGGGTATCGGAATAGAGGAGTTTTCCTCCGCTGATCGAGCTTAATAGATCGAGCATCAAGAGGTTGTTTTTTTGGCCGACTGCTGCAGTATAAAGTGAGAGCTTCCCACTGTTTTTCTCTAACCATTTTCCGAGCACATACTGTTGCTTAGGAGTGTTATGCAGGGTGTTGCCGTCGGTAAGCAGGATTGCAGTATGGAACTCATTTGCTGATTCAAATTCAGGCAGGATCTTTTCTAAAGAGCCGTAGACGTCAGAGCCTGCAAACATCGTTCCAGCGTCCTGTTTATCTAAAAACTCTTCCGCTGCTTTTATGGCCTTCTGCGTCACTCGAAGCGGCGTCGATGTGAACTTTGTCACCGATTTATCGATGAGATAAATGTTGAACGCATCGCAATTTTGCATGCTAGCAAGGGCTTTTAGGACCGCTCGTTTAAAGACTGCAAATCGGTGTTTCTGAACCGAATTGGAGCGGTCGATAATGAAATAGATGTTCTGCTTCAGACTGTATTCGCTTAAATCAAAATTTGGCTTAAGGGCCACTGAAAAGATGTAGCCTGACCCTTCTTCATTGGGCAAGAACTTAAGATCGATATTGAAATCGTCATTCCATGAGGTTGCCATTGCGATGTTGGGCAATTCATACTCATCCAGATCAGGAAGCGATGAAGGAGGAGCCATTTTCTGATCGCTTTTTGAAAGCTCAGGCGTTTGAGAAGCGAGAAAATACGAGTGGGACACTGAACTTTTGTCTTCTGGAAGCGCGATCGAGCCCACGACGCCTAACATTGAGGTGGAGTCTGTTGCGATGGCTGCAGGTTCATCCATTTTCAATTCCATTTGCGGAAACCGGTCGATCAAGTTGACGCCTGCCCCATCGGTTTCTTGGGAGGCTTCAATCATAACCTTGCTTACCGAGACGAGGTCATGCTCGATGGCGGAATCGGCATCCAGCCAATTTTCAGCAATGGACAGCGATGGCAGCTCTCCTTGGGTCGGTTCATGATCGATCTGGATTTGCGTCGCAAAGTTCAAAGCGCTCTCTTCTGGAATAAACAGGGACTGGATGATAGAATCTTCATGAAAGATCGGTCGATTTTCAGAATAGAGCATATCAAGAGAAGATGAATCTTCCCAATTCATATCGGAATCGAACTCGATCCCGTCGAGATGGAGATTTTCCGTATTGGGAGAGAGTGCGATCCCTTTTGGCAGCTCCGCAAGGTCGAGCGGCTGTTGAAAATGGGGAGATAGGACAAGGACTTGGTGGAACGCTTCATTGATGATCTTGTTTTTTTCCATCAACTCAGTGTTTTCTTCTTCATAATCGAGAATATCTGGTGTTGCAGCGGTGAGGCCGAACAAAGACTTCCAGGTGGAGTGGATCAAGATCGGATGGGTGTAAAAGTAGAATAGGGCAAAGAGATGCAGGAGGGATGAAATCGTCAAGCATTTGATAAGCAGGCTCTTTTGCCTGATGAAATCGATGATGGAAGTCATAGGGTCTTCAATTCCTCTATCCGTTGCGTAATACGGGTTTTAAGAAGGTCGTGGATGGGTTGTTTCATGAGCTCTTCATAGATCTGCCGAGCTTCTCTTATCTCATCCTTAGCTTCCAGCTTATTATTCGTTATCCCATGAAGGCGCAGCTCTTCCGCATCAAGGAATCTCATGTACTGTTCATAGATTTGAAATTGATCAGGGAACTGCTGGGCAGCTGAAAGATAGTTTTGGACGTTTCGGTCATCTAAAGAAGAAAAGTTGCGTTGCATTCGAGAAATGAGTTGGAGTTGAAGCTCGTTCCTCTCCTGTTCAGGTGCAGCCGAGGTTTTAAAGTCGATGTATGTCAGGGCTGCTTCCAAGTGCCATGGCTCTGTGACTAGCCTTCTTTGGATCTCAAGATCTTTGAGGCTATCATAAATCGATTGGAGCTCTTTGTTCTTTATTAACTTTTGCTTCGAGGCAAGCTGTGTGTATTCAAGCCGGGCTTTTTTAAGCCGTGCAGCGATTCCAAAATAAGAGTGGACGTGGGTGGCTGTTGCGATCAAGGAATCGTAAGTGCGAATCGCTTCAGGGACATCGCCGATCTGCTCATAGTTTTGTCCTAATTCAAATAGGGCCAGCCGCCGGTAATTCCAGTTAAAGTCGGGATTGTTTCCATACTCTTTGTTCAGTTCATTGAGCAGGGCAATGGCATCTGAAAAGCGGGAAGCATCAGTATACAACTGGCTGAGTTTGATCGCCTCAGCTTCGGCTTCGAGTTTTCCCGAAGAAAGGGATAGATTGAATTGATTTTTTTGGCAGCCAAGCACGTTCTCGAGAACAGAAATTGCCCTGGCAAGATAGAATTGCTGATTGTCGGATGCGGAGTGTTCATACCGGTTAAAATAATAGTTGGCAAGCCAGGTCCGGTTTTCATTCTTCACGCCTTGTTCTAAAGAATGAAAAAGGTGGTCGGCAGCTTGTTCAATCAACAACGGCTTCTCATCAGCTCGGCTCTGTTCAGCAAGGAGAAGATAGGCGTTATAAAGCTGCAGATGTAGAGCTTTCGGCGCATCTTTATCAAGCGCAAGGGCTTTTTCTGCATGCAAAGTAAACAGACGTGGATCAAGGCTGTCTTTGGTGAAGCAATGGGCCATGATCAAATGGGCTTTCCCGCAAGAAGGGTCTGAGGGATAATCGCGGACGAAGTCTTCCATTTCAACAATTGCATCTTTATAGTGGCCGATCTCATACATCGTCTTTCCGAGCAGGAAACGCATCTGCTTTTTTTCAACGGGAGAAAAGATGTTTTTTTCTCCGAGGGTGATCACAAGGGTCTCAATGATCTGCTCCTTTTTGACGGCTATCGTTTCTGGGGAAGCAGATTTAGAATCTTCGAGTTGCGCCATGATCAAATGGCGGTAAGCGCTCGGTTTTTTAGAGCTCGATGGATACGCGGCAAGGAAATCTCTAAAGGCCTTTACGCCTTCTGTCCATTGCTGGGATTGGGAATATAAAAGCGCATGGTCGTAAAGGATAGCTTCTCGGTCAGCGTGGTCAGGAAATTCTGATGCAAGGACGAGCAGATCTTGTTGGGCGCGTTTGAAGTCTTGCTTGTCTTTGCAAATTTGGACATGCAACAGTAAGGCTTGAGCAGTCTCTTTCTCGTTAGGGAATGCAGTGCGCAGGCTCTTGAGGCTTTTATCAAAAAGGGGCATGTCGTGGGTTTCTTTTGCGCAGACGAGAAGGCTTAAGTAGGCATTTTTCACCAAATGGGGATCTTTAGACTTGCCTTCGACGAATTGGACGAGATGGGGGACGGCATGCTGATAATCCTTTAAGCAGACTAAGCTTTTTCCGATGTAGTAACGGAGGATGTTCAATTCGGCCAAGGGGATGTGCTTAAGCGCTTTTTCTTGTGTCAGAAGAAGATCCCGGTAACGTTTTTGTTCGAAAAGCAACTGAATTTGGTTAAATGCCGCATCTGCTGCATGGGGGCCGTTTAAAGGGTAGATCTTGCCATAGATCTCAATGGCGGCATTTTTATCGACAGCAAGAAGAAGGGACGCCGCTTGAAACAAAAAGGCCTCTTGCTGCTCAGGATGTTGCGCTGCCAGCTTTTCAAAAAGGGCGGCTGCGCGAGCGTTCTCCTTTAAGTAGGAGTAGATGATTGCAAGCGGATAGATTGTCTGCTCTGCATAGTCGGTCTGAGCAAGCACTTTAAAATGGGCAAGCGCTTGGTTATAGAGATCTTCCTTTGCAGAAGGATGGTCGGTCGCTTTGCCTAAGCGAAAGAGGGAGTCTGCCAGTTGAAAACGGGCCGTGTTCTCCTGCGCTTTGGAGCTTTTTGAGTCCTTAAGAAAGACTTCGGCGCACGTGGCTACATCTTGGTACATCCCTAGGTCGTAGAGGCAGTACAGGTGGTTAAACTGGGTCTTTTGAAGAAATGGCTCTTGCGAGATCAATTCGTAGGCGTTCAATGCCTCAGCGTAGTCCTTCTCTTTAAAATAGATATTTCCCAGCATGGCATAAAGGGAATCGGCATAGGGGCTTTGAGGATGCTCCGCAAGAAAGGACTTGATCTGTGTTTTAACTGTTGCAAACTCCCCTTCTTTCCAATACTCAGCGATCCTTCTTAAGGATAAGCTCTCTTGAACAGGATTCCCCTTGTCGCCGGAATAGATGATCGGTTGGAAAGCTGTACATGCAGTTAATAAGAAAAGCCAGTGTTTTTTCATACGGACTCCAGCCATTGATTTTTTGATTATACGCACACATCATTAATAATCAAACCACATTGAAGGGCTCACATTATTCCTTGTCCTTGCCAATGCCACTGCCTAATTTGATGTTCACAAGTTAAGTACTCTCAAATAACTTCAAAAATTGGACCAGTTACAAGGAATAGACTCAATTCTCTCTTTCTTGCCACACGATTTTTTGCTATTCTTTGCATTTGATTCAAACCTAAAGGAAAAAATTCTATGGGAATCCAATTGATGGTGATCGCTTCCCTTTTTATTGCAGCATCAAATTATTGCATGCGGCGAAGCATCGATTCCGGCGGTTCGAGCAAAGCATTCTTGATGATCCAATTATTTTTGGTCTTCTTGGTTGCTATTTTGCTCAATCCTGTCCGCACAGGAGAATATGCTTGGAGCAGTTGCATGGCTTACTTTGGCCTGGCAGGCGGTGTCGTTCTTGCCGTGATGATGATCTTTCTTGGAAAAGCGCTTGAAAAAGGACCTCCTGGATTGACATTTGCTGCATTGAATGCATCGACTGTGATGCCTATGGTCTTGATGGTCATGCTCTTTGGGGCCCCGTTCGGATATCTATATACGCTAACAAACGGACTTGGATCTCTTCTGGTCGTAATCGGGCTGTTTTGGGCTGGATGGGAAGCTGCCCGTTCAGAAAAAAAGATGCAATGGGCCTCATTTGTCATGGGAGCGTTTCTCCTCCACGTGATTTTTTTAGTTTTCATGCAATGGCGCGCCCTGTTCATCAATTTTCCAGGTGAAAATGGGCTGTTTCTTTCCTTTGATGTCGATGATGCAAAAAGCCAGTGGTTCATGCCGATGGTCTTTTGCGCTGCGGCATTGATCCAAATTGTCGTCTATTTGGCAACGCAAAAAAGGCTTCCGAACCGCTCGGAAACGATTTATGGCGTTATCGGTGGAATTGCCAACGGAATCGGAACCTTTTTTATGATATGGTCGACGGAGGTCTCATCTCCGCTTGAGCATGCAATGATATTCCCGATTTTTGCTGTTACGATCATCCTTTGTTGCAACGTGTGGGGCCAGTGGCTCTATAAGGAGAAGGTCAATTGGCTGGCCAATGGATGCTGCTTGCTTGGCATCTTAGTAGGAACCTTGGATTGGAAGGTTCTGTTGGGCTAGTTACTAATCGCAGAAAACTGCATCCATATTTGTGCCCTGATTTGCCTGCTGGACACAGTGCGGAGCGCAAAGCCCAGCAGGATAAAGATGGGTCAAAGATGCATGCGGATTTTCGCAGTTAGAAACTAGGTTTCTATGACGTACGCGTCATAGTAAGAGAGCAGCTCTTCCGCTTTGGGGTCATGCATTTTTTTGAGCTGCTCATAGAGCTTTAGACCTTGAGCATTGAGCCCTTGTTCAAAATAAAGGATCCCAAGGCGGAAAAGGATGTCTCTGTCTTGCGGCGAGGCGTTTAGGATCGCTTCGTATTCTTTGATCTCTTCTTGAGGCAAGTTGAGATCGTGGAAGATAGCGGCAAGTTGGGCATGAACCCATGGCTCGTTAGGAGCGTAGTAATCAAGAATTTTATATTCTTCAATCGCCCGCCAAGAGGTTTTTTCGAATTTCTTAAGCATTTCGGCGCTTTGATACTCGGGCGAAATCCATAAATGTTCCGTTTGGGGGTTCGCAATGCGCGGATCTTGGTAGTGCTTTGCCAAAAGCCGGTAGCTGTTCGCAAGTCCAGAGTGCGTTTCAAGGTCTGTCGGTGCAATTTTTACAAGCTCGATGTGCTCTTTGATCATCATGAGGAGCAAAAATTCTTTCATCTGGTGGAGGTCTTTCCAGTGGCACCAGACGCTGAACTTTTGCATGAGGGGTGCAAGGGTCTTAAACGTCGAAGGAAGAGAGTAGTAGGTATACTCTTGCCTATGCAGTTGGTTGAGCAGATGGTAAAGCGCGGCGCCAAGGGAGAAATGGAATTCGGAAGATCCTTTTTCAAAGGGAAGGGCAGCTTGGCAGCTTTCTAAAAAAGTATGCCGGACAGCTAAAAGCTGTTCCGGTTTTTTTGCTTGGAAATAGAACAAGAGGACAAAATAGGCGAAGCCGGTTAAAAAAATCCCTGCAAGAGAAAATGCCAGAATAGTGGACTTGGTCAGAAATGAAAAGAACAGGGCGAATGCCAAAAGCTCAAGGCAAGCAATTGTAAAAAAGGAGATGTGGAACACCGAATATTGGCGCGTGATTTCCTTAAAGTCATCGATAGCAGTCGTTGAGTGTTTTTCCATTTGTTCTTGGAAAAGAACTGTATTGAAGTGGAAACGGGATTGTTGCTGGCTTTTTTGAAAAGTTTGGGCGGTTGTCATGGCTTTATGGGGTTTAATTTGAGCTGACACTTGCATTGTTGCTGAATCAGTTAATTGAGGCAATTGCAAACCGCGTTGCTCTGCAAAATCGTCTTTTGAGGTCATTTGAGCGCATTCTCTTCGCCTAACCTAAAAGGGTTGAGGTCGTCAAATGCACCGGTTCTGCTTTTCAGAACCTCTCCAATAGCTTCAAAATTATCGATTTTTCAGGGCAAATGATTTTGCAATTGCCTCAATTTTCTCAATGACCTCAAAGACTATTAACGATTTCCTGTTTGGATCATGTAATCGATAACGCGTTGTGAAACGCCTGCATTTTTGAGATCGATGATTTCGTTCGTGGACAAATAGTAAACGCTTTTTGTCGATTGGA
>JAFEGU010000318.1 GCA_018239725.1 Verrucomicrobiota bacterium
TAGGAGAATTGCGATCTGCTCTCGTTCTTCAATTTTTAAGCGCTTGTGCTTCATGACTTAACACTCCATGTAAAATCTGATAATTTACATGGTGCAATCGAAAGTTGACAGTAGCCAGTCTCTAAACGGAAAAATGCAAAAAGAGCCAGCATTATCCATTAGGTTTTCAAAAAATGTCCATGGAAATCAAAACGGATTCAGAATCGCGTTGCAGTATATCTCGGTCAAAATTATCTTAGTGCGCATGAAACACATATTGCTTGCATTTCTGCTGATAACAACAGTCTGTCTCGATGCTGAAGAAAATGCACCTCAGACGGCTACTCACCGGATCCCGCAGTTTGAAAATGAACTGGTAAAAGTCTGGAAGACGGTGGTCATGCCCCATCAACCGCTTTCGATGCACCGCCACGACAACGACCGTGTCGTTGTTGGAATTAAAGGGGGCGTTCTAAAGAAAACTGAGCAAACTGGAGAAATTTCCGATCTGATCTTCGAAACAGGAAAGGCCTACTGGCTGACCGCGGATCCCATCGGCACTTTCCATGCAGATGTCAACGAGTCTGAAGAACCGATCGAAGTGATGGTCATCGAGTTCAAAACTGCTCAAAGGCATTAGGAACTCATTGCTTTTTTAATTGGTCGATCAAGTTGGCAACTAGCCCGCTCCAACCTGTTTGATGGGATGCACCAAGACCGCGTCCTGTCTCGCCATGATAATGTTCATAGAACAAGACCAAGTCCTTCCAGAAGGGATCTTCTTGGAACAGAGGCTGATCTCCATGAATGGGCCTTTGCCCCTCTGAATTTTTACGGAACAGATCGATCAAGCGGCTGCGAAGGCCTGTGATCATCTCTTCGAGCTGCACAGTTCTTCCTTTGACCTGGATATCGAAGGTTTGGACCGCTTCCTGCAAACGGATCAGAGAGTTCACAAAAAGGAAATTGGTTGGAAACCAGATCGGCCCCCTCCAGTTGGAATTGCCTCCCTTGATCCTCTCCAATGATTCACCTGGTTCATAACCGACTTGGGCTTGCATCCATGTGACGGGATGCTGTTCATGGTACTTCGAAAGGCTGCGCAATCCATAAGGCGATAAAAACTCGTCAGGATCCCAGGCGTACTGCAAGACCTTGTTGATCTGGTCCAATGTCATCAGCGAGAAGAGGTACCTCTTTTTCCCATCAATCTTCAATTCTGTGATGCTTCTGCCAAGAAGTTCCGTGCGGTGCGCTAGATAGAGTTGGAAATGCTTGTAAAATTTGGGATAGCTTTGGAGTTCCTCTTCCTCAAAAAAATCGAGGGCATAAAGCGGGATTAGCCCAACGAAGGACCTGACCTTCAAACGCTGATGCGATCCGTCGGGATGGAGGATGACATCGTAGAAAAAGCCGTCTTCGTCATCCCAAAGGTCGATGGGGCGCGATTTGGTGTATTCCATCGCGCAAGCAATATTGACGAAATGCTCGAAGAAAACAAATGCCAGCTGTTCGAAAAGAGGTTTCACTTTGGAAAGCTCTAAGGCCATGCGCATCATAAAAAGGGCGTAAAAACCCATCCAGCCTGTTCCGTCCGACTGTTCAAAGAAGCCTCCGCCAGGAAGCGGCTTGCTCCGATCGATGATCGAGATGTTATCGAGGCCTAAAAAGCCCCCTTCGAACACGTTATTTCCCAACCGGTCGACTTTGTTGACCCACCAGCTAAAGTTCTGGGTCAGCTTAAGAAAACAAAACTCCAAATAGTCATGGTCCCCTTTTCCTGTCCGCTTTTTCTCCCTTTGGTAAAGGGTCCAGAGGGCCCAAGCTTGTACGGGAGGGTTGGTATCGGAAAAGCCCCATTCGTATGCAGGAATTTGTCCGTTAGGATGCTGGAAGAAGTGCAGTAGGAAGGTCTTAAGCTGTTTCTTAGCAAACGGGATGTCAGTCAATGAGAGGACAACGCTATGAAAGGCCCCATCCCAAGAGGCAAACCAAGGATACTCCCACTTATCGGGCATGCTGATGATGTGGTTGGCGTGAAGATGCCTCCAGTGGCTGTTCCGAATGCCATAACGGGAAGATGGGGGCGGCGGCTCTTTGGCATCACCATCCAGCCATCTTCTGACATCGTACAAGTAGTATTGGCAACCCCATATCATCCCTGCGATCGCTTCCCTTTGGATCTTCTTGTCATCTTCACTTAAAGCTGCCTCTTGGATCGAGTGGTAAAAAGAGTCCGCCTCCGCTTTTCGTTGGGATACGACCGTATCAACGTCCCTCAGCGGATTGTTTTGGGGCTGAGATGTCAGGCGGAGCCTCAAGACATGGGAGGATTGGGGAGGGATCGCAACATCCTTGTAGTGCAAACAGGCTTTGGTCCCCTCTTTAAGAAGATTGATGCATTGCTCTTCCTCAATGATGTAGCGGTGGAACGCATCTTTTGTATACACAGACGCGTCAGGCGGCGGAGACTCCCCGCATCGTTCAAAGTGGGTCTCATTATTTGTAAAAAGCGTTTGCCCTCCCCCTTCAGAATACAAGTACATCGGAGGGATCTCGTAGTCGAATGTGATCCAGTCTGGGCCGGGAAGCTGCCTGGGATCTGCCCTCAAGCAGATAACACCATCTTCAGCCTTAGCCTCTTCAATAATCGGAAGAGAGCCTTTGAACTCTCTCCAACTCCATCGGTTGCGGAACCACAGATGGGGAAGCAGATGGAGCGAAGCTGTTTCCGGCCCTCGGTTGAACACCTCGATCCTAATGCAGGTATCATCTGGCGATGCCTTCGCATATTCAACGACCACATCAAAGTACCGGTTATTGGCAAACACGCCTGTGTCGACGAGTTCAAATTCCCTATCCTTAGGAGTCCTTTTTTTATTCTCGTTAACGAGCTGATCGTAAGGAAATTCATCATGAGGATACTTATAGAGGTATTTCATGTACGAATGGGTCGGAGTGGCATCCAGATAATAATAGTACTCTTTGACATCTTCTCCATGGTTGCCTTCCAAAGGCGTCAGGCCAAAGAGCCTCTCTTTTAAAATCGGATCTCTTCCGTTCCAGAACGCCATCGAAAAAACCAAGGTCTGGAATTGATCTGTCCATCCCGCAAGTCCATCTTCGCCCCACCGATATGCCTTTGAGCGGGCCAAATCGTGGGGGAGGTAGGTCCAGGCATTTCCATCTGGGCTGTAGTCTTCGCGGACAGTTCCCCATTGCCGCTCAGAAACATAGGCTCCCCATTTTCTCCATGGTGGGACCTGCTTGTCTAACGAGTCGTGGATCCTGTCTGCTTCCATTAATTCTGCTCCTTCACTTTTCTTTGGATATAGGGAATAATCCCCCCTAAAACCACAAGGATAGCTCCCATCGTTACCCAACGGTCGGGCAAATGGTGAAAGACTGCCCAATCCAAGAGTCCTGATACAAGGACGGAAAAATAGAGCATGGGAGCCAAAATCCCCGGTCTCGCATACCGGTAGGCAACGCCGCGGAACGACTGGTTTGAAATTGAGGCCAGTCCAAGAGCGACCAAGTAGATATAAAACTTGTCATCGACATGGACAAGAGAATCGATTTCGAAGGCTACTCCCTGCTCGAAAAAAGCAAAGACGAAAAACAGGATGAAGCTGACGATCGAGGAAAAGAAGAACAGGTAAAAAAGGTTTGTCTCTTGTTTCTCTGCACGCGATTGCATCCCGAAGAAAAATTGGGAGCCTGCCTGTCCAAGGGCTGCGATCAGCCCGATAATGCTCACCCAGCCGATAATGCCATGGTTGGGCCTCAAAATGAACAGGACTCCAATAAAGGAGATGATCATCCCTAAGATCAATTCTTTTTTAATCCGATGTCCCAAAAAAATCTTTTCAAGCAGCGGGATAAAAAATGGCGCCGTATTTTGGAGCACTGTCGCATCCAAGAGGCTGGATTTGGTCAGGTAATAGAAAATCCCATACTGATAGACGATGATGCAGCCCACCCTTCCCAGCTGAAGGCGAAAGTTGCCCAGCTGAGAAAATTTTGGAATTCCCACCTTCCACAAAACGTAAGGAAGCACCAAAAGAAACGGCACAAAAAACCGTAAAAATGTCAGAAAAAAAAAGGAAAGGGAAGCTGTTCCCAGCTTGACGAACAAGCCGAAAAAGGAGAGCCCTACTGCTGAAAGCAACATGTATAGGATCCCTTTGCGGATATCTTTCATGAACACTCTTTTTATGCATTCTATCTAGGGCGCACCATGCCAGATCGCGAATTCAGTGGCAAGCTGACACTTGCCCCTGCATTTGGAATACGCTGCAGCAAAACTGCTTAGCCCGGAAAAACCGATGATTTTCCTAGTCATCGGAATTAAACTCGACTTTGCACATTTTTTGATCCGGCCAGTTCGCACCCAAGGGTGCTTCACCTGCTCTGCACTGCGAAGCTTCACTAAAGCTTCTTCGTTTCTCCGCAGCCTCGCCTATTTGCTCCCAAACCTTCGGCCTACGGCCGAACTGGCCGATTTATTTAAACGAGAAGGGGTTAAAAAAAAACCTTCCCGTTTAAATAAACGCCCTCGAGAGCAAATATCTCAAGGCACGCGGACCAAACATGTACAAAGTCGAGTTAAAACTTTCTGCAGACGCCGGAGCGGAGCTCGCCGGAAAGATAAAACCATCTCCCCTTGACCTTCTCAAACTGGCTCCGTTCGGTAAAAGTGGCGTCGTGTCCTTCCTTCTTCAAGTAGGCGATGAAAACGACAGTCGCTTTTTGATCCTGTTCTTGGAAATCGAGGATTTCAAGGCCGTCAAATGAGATCTCTTGAGAAAATTGCTTGATCTCTTTCTTCCATTTGGACGTGTTCGACTGCCAATAGGGGCTTGAGGGGTGCGTTGTAGCAATGATATAATCGGCAAGGCCCATTGCGTAAGCGCTATAGCGCGAGCGCATGAGGAGCATTGCATTTTCCGCTTTTTTGCCCCGATGGTATCCAGAACAGCATTCTTCATAAGGCTTTTTACTATGGCAAGGACAGCTCATCCCGTCATTGCGGTCAAAATCCGCCTCTTGCCGTTGAAAACAGCCCTTCCATGCATCGCCAAGACATTGTCGAGGACCAAAACATCCCCTTTTTGCCACGGGAAATAGATCGTGTTCGCATCCAGAACATCCAAGACATGGTAGAGGTCTTTTCTCGGGATCTGAGATTGGTCGGCAAAAAACACCTCGTGCAATTTCATGTGGTCCCTGCAGTAGAACATTTTAGCTGCGACATACCGCCACATCCCAAGCAAGCGCGGATTGAAATCGTACAAGTGCACCTGGTTAAACCAGACCTCTTCCCCTGTTTCCGGGTGTTGGATCGTTGCAGGCCTTGTTTGGCTAATTTTGAGCCAATCATGCTGGTTCCATTCGAAAGCAAATTCATTTTCCCGGCAAAGCCTCTCTACCTCTTTTTTATTATCGACTTCAAATACGTCCAGCCAAGAACGGTGGGACCTCTGATAGCGATTGAGCATGTTCATGACGGCGCTGTCCCGATAATAGCAAGAGACATACTTTAATCCTTTCTGCGCAAACCGCTTCCTCACTTCCGGATCGACTGCCTTTAAGACTTTGCGGGCATCCCCGATGATCGTCTCTCCGCCTTGCTCTGGAGCGATTTGGCAATAAAAGTAGATATGCCTGGGGTAGTTTTTGACAAAGGAGAGCTCATTATGCAAAGGGATCTTGATCGAAGGGGGAGCTTCTGTCGATGTGTAGATTCCACCCTTGATTTTATCGCGTGGGCTATCGCCTCCGATGTAGTTGATGTATTTCCCTAAACGCAAGTGATCGATGACAGCGCTAAAATCATCTTCGCTTTCAATCGGGAAATTGCGGAAAAGAAGTCCGCCGTATGTCAGAAGCTGCTTACGCAGATCGTTGCCTTCATTGTTCAAAAGCTCCCAAAATTCCTTTTTCCCAATCCCCTTCTTTTTCGGTGTGATCACAAGGGGCAATTGCTCCTTATTGATGTGCTCTGCGCTATATTCTGGCATACGACCATCCTCCAATAAACAAAATGAAGAGGGCATTGCAAAACTTAGATTTGAGACTGAATGGATTTTTGCAATGCCCTCTGAAACATAATCTTTTATTGCAAATGATTGCAAGCTGGACTGAAAAAAATAAAAAGCGGTATCACCGCATAATTTTGCTAAGAGGTAATTGTGAAAATCCTAGCTCTGATTATTGGAATTGCGGCCCTCTTCTGGGCAAGCCATAAAATTTATGATCAAAAAACCCGGTCTGGGCTCGAAGCAAAATTTTCTTCTCCTACATTTGCCCCATCCTCTGAATGGGAGATGCCTCCATTGGCAAACGAGGAACAGCAGCTCGTCGATGCCATCCTCTGTCAGAAATTCACCTTTCTTGCCCGAGGATCTCAAGCGGTTGCATTCCTTAGCGAAGATAAACAATATGTTCTGAAGCTCTTCAAGCAGCATAAGTGGAAGCCTGGCCACATCCTAGGCTACATCCCCCTCTCTTTTAATCCCTATTATAAAAGCTACCTCTTGAAACAAGAGAAACAATACAACGTTCTACATAGCTGCAAAACAGCGCTAACCCATGTCAAAGAGGATACCGGCGTTCTCTATGCCCATCTCAATCCAACTCCATTGAACACTCCTCCCGTCACTCTCATTGACAAACATGGTAAATCATGGACTATCGAATTAAGCAACAGCTGCTTCCTCCTGCAAAAAAAAGCTGACCTGTTCTATGAGCACATCCAGGACCTCATGAGCCAATCGCTGATCGAAGATGCGAAGTATGCCATCACATCGACCATTAAGCTAATCGATCGGTTCATCGATCTTGGCGTCTATGAAAACAACGCCATTTTAAGGAAAAACTTTGGATTCATCAACAATGAGGCGATGCAATTTGACATTGGAAAATTCAAGTTCGACAACACTGTAAAACATGTCGACAAAAGGGAAATCCGGATTCTGACTAAAAACTTCCGGCGTTGGATCGGGACGCACTATCCGGAACTTGAAGAACACTTCGATACGACCCTTGATGCGTACAGTCCTGTTTATACACAAACATAATGAAAAATCTGTTTGGGTACAGAAATGAACTCTAACGAGAGCTTCAGGACACCTAATTTGCTTCTACGGAAGGCGAGGCTGGCGTACCGCTTTTCATTGTTTCCCAAGAAGAAAAAGGGCAGCGATGAGGCCAATTTTGCCAATTGTCCCGATATTGAGGCCTCTCATCTTCTTTTACCCAATGTAGAAGCCCATTGCATCCGACCCGGTCAGGAAAGCGGATCCCATTGATGTGGTCGATCTCATGCTGGAAGATACGCGCTCGAAAGCCCGTGTACTCCACAATCGATTGATTGCCGTCCCGATCATAAGCGCGAACGCGGATTGCTTGATAGCGAGGGACGATCCCGTAGATGTCCCCTGTAGAAAAGCACCCTTCCCTTTCCATAACGATCTCATCAGAATGCCAGATGATCTCCGGATTGATAAAGGCCTCAAGCTGTCCTGGCTGCCGCCGATCAGCATCGATGCCCATGTCGACAAGGATAATCCGCAGATCGATACCGACCTGGGGAGCTGCAAGACCGACCATGATCCGTTTTTCCACGTCCTGACGCTCTCCTCTAGCCAAATGGAGCATCTGATCAATAATCTCTTGGATCGCAGCCGATTGGATCTGAGTTGGATCGACCTCGGCGGACGCTTCATTCAAAGACCGGGTGGTAGGCGGAATGATTTGAATCCGGTCCATAGCGCATGCTCCAAGTGATACGAGGGTGAAAAGTGGCATTTAAAATTTCATGACTCGAAGTTTAAGCAAAATCTCTTCCGATTTCCAGGAGAAAATTAATTTTTACACCTCTTTGCCTTTTCCATGATCGTATTTTTGAGGCGGTTGAGATATCATCTTTGCTCAATAAACTAGCACAATACGTATGGACTCCAAAAAAACTTTTGTCATCATCGGAGGCGGGGCTGCAGGCATCTTCGCCGCCATTACAGCAGCAGAGCTTGATCCTGATACGCGCGTCATCGTCCTGGAAAAAACGCGTCAGCTCCTTGCCAAGGTCAGGATCTCTGGAGGAGGGCGGTGCAACGTGACCCACTCAGCTTTTGATCCTAAGGTCCTGGTCCAATACTACCCAAGGGGCAACAAGGAGCTTCTCGGACCGTTCCATCGGTTTCAGCCCAAGGATACGATCGACTGGTTTTTAAAGAGGAACGTCAAACTCAAAACAGAAGAGGATGGACGGATGTTTCCAACGACCGATTCTTCTGAGACGATCGCTTCTTGTTTGCTTGCTGAAGCAAGGCGCTTAAAAGTCGAGATCCTCCTTGAGCAAAAGATTGAAAAGATCGAACGCAAAGATGATGGATTCCTAATCTCATTTGAGATGGAGCAGCAGCTTGCTTGCGACAAGCTCCTCATCGCCACCGGCAGTTTTCCTCAAGGTCATGAGTTTGCGCGAGCATTGGGCCATACGATCATCCCCCCCGTTCCCTCCTTGTTCACTTTCAACGTCCCCACCTCTCCCCTTCTCGACCTTTCCGGCATTGCCGTACCCGATGCGATTGTCCAGATCCAAGGAACCTCCTGGAAACAACGGGGCCCCGTTCTGATCACCCACTGGGGATTTAGCGGACCGGCAGCATTGAAACTTTCTGCTTGGGCAGCTCGCGAGCTGCATCAGCACAACTACAGAGTTGAACTGATTGTTCAATGGGTACCCGATCATACGACAGAAGAGGTGGAAAAGGTCCTCATCGGCCTCAAAGCGAAAAAGCCTCAAAAAGCTATCGAAAATGAAA
>JAFEGU010000319.1 GCA_018239725.1 Verrucomicrobiota bacterium
ATGTCCAATGCAAACCACCTCTTGCCGCGCAGCACTTGCAACTCGTTGATGAAAGATACGCTGCTCACAACGATCAAGCAGATGATCAACCTCTGCGAAAAAGGCTCAAAGGCAAACGAGGACCTGATCGAACAATATGTCCTCATTTCATTTGCGCAATTCATGGGCCTTAGGAACATGGTGCAAAAGATGGTCCATCGCAAGGACACAAGCGATCCTCAGGTGATCGAAGATTGGAAAGGGCGGATCCCTAGCAAGAGCATCAGAAAAATCCTCTACGAGCTCGATCCCCAAATGCGCAATTATCTCAACGAAGTCCAGGAAGGAAGACGAGCCCTTTCCCAAAGATCGCTGCAAACCCAAATTCTGATCCATCCCGACTTGGCCGGCCAGTCTCTGGATGAACAGGAAAATAAGGGTTGGCCGTTCCTTGAGCCCTTTAGAACGGGAAGCGATGAAGGTAAAGAAGCATGGATCAAGTCCTCCCCCTACTTAAGCGCAGTCCTTACCGATGCCGTGTTCCAAACGGCAATGAACACTAATCAAAAGCGGATCATCTTCTGCGACCGCAATGCCCTATCGGCAGCCTTCAAAGAGACGATCAAGCACTTTTATCAACATGCGAAAGTCATCATCTACAATGGCGATCTAAAAAGGTTGGATAGGGACAAAGCGATCGCAAAATTTAAAAATCAATCGTCCGACCATCCGACTGTCCTGATCGCGATGATCAAAGCGGGCGGCGTCGGACTAAACCTTGCCGAAGCGGATGGTCGCCACATCTGCGCAACGCAATGGAACGAAGGGCAAAAACGGCAAGCCGATGCCCGATTGATCCGCGCCAACAATGTCGGGGAAAAGGACATGCCCGAGATCGAATTCCCGGAAACTTATTACTCTGCCCATCCGAAAGCGATCCGCAAAAAGAAGCGGAACTGGGAAAACTTCCTTTGGAACCCTTCCGAATCTGCTAAAGACCTCTTCCGATCATGGACGACCGTGCTGAAAGCGGAAACTCTGCAGGTCCTTTTGAACACGACCATCGAAGATGGCAACAGGCGGAACACCGAAAGCGCTAAAGCAAAAAACCAGCAAATTTCCGATCTTCTCGACCGCTTTTCCGATTCGGTCCCAGAAGAGCGCTTAAGCAGAGCGATCGCTTTAGCAATGGGCCCGTCCGGCAGCGAGAAAAGCCCATCTCCCACCGAACTCAGCAACGACCCTGCAACTTCATCTGCTGAAGAAGAGCAGCCCCCTTCGCCAAGCGAGCTCAGCGATGACATCGCGCCAACTTCTGCTCCACTCATCAATGCTCCGATCGGGCTTGGAAACAAGTCCAATAACTGCTGGTGCAACGCCCTGCTTCAAATGGTCTCTTCCACGCCTAGTTTGCGCGCAAGTTATGAATCGTTTGCCCGCCATTACGTTTCGAATGCAACTGCGTCAAGCTACGGATTTGCCGCATCCTCCAGCGGTTCAAACAGCTTGCAGCGATCTTACTTGGACGAATACTACGGACAACTGATGCTTTCCGCATTAGATCTTTATGATCAATCGCAGGAAGCCCTTTCGCCTGATGTCAGTCAAAACGTTAGAGAAGCGCTCAACCATTTTTCTTCCGGCGCCATTTCGATAAGCTCATCTCACGATGAAGATGCCTATGAAGCGCTGAGCATCCTGTTGCAAGGCTCCGATCCAAACTCTTCTCTTTATACTCCCCTTTGCACGATTAGAACGTACACCCCTCTTCCGGGCCTTCCTGCTTTACCGGATCAAAGGAAACTAGCAAACAATGAGTATAGCAAGCTAGAAGATGGGAACCGCTCAACGATGACAACAGCAGTCCCTGAAATCCTCCTCCCTTTGCAAGGCAATGAAACCCCTAACTTTTCTCACTTGCTTAGGCAGTTTTTCGACTATCCGTCCCCACCAGGTACTGGGACGGCAACTTATTTAAAAGGATATGGACTGTTCAAGTACCAGCTGCAAAGGATTCAGAACCAGTTCCAATCGGTCCCTCATGAGTTCTTGCTTCAGCTAGGACGATTCCGAAAAGAAGGACCGCAGGATGATCCGATCTTGCATAAAGTGAATACTCCCGTGGCTGTCCCCTTAATTCTAACTTTGCCTCCGGAAGCCATTGCGTCTCCCGTTGGGACTCCTCCTACCTATCAATTGGACTCTTTCATCGTCCATTCGGGCGATCTTGAAGGAGGGCACTACTTCACGTATAAAAAGTTGGAGGATCAGTGGTGGCTATGCAACGACAGCCATGTCGAGCCCGTTGCTATCCAAGATATTGAAAAGATTCTAAATGGAGGAATGACCACGTATCTCCACCATTACACAAAGCAAGCTTAGAGACGTGCTACTGTCAACTTTCGATTGCACCATGTAAATTATCAGATTTTACATGGAGTGTTAAGTCATGAAACACAAGCGCTTAAAAA
>JAFEGU010000031.1 GCA_018239725.1 Verrucomicrobiota bacterium
CGTATCGGGGTGCTTGAATGAAAGCAATACCGTGGGGTCTTCGAGAAGCAAGGTTTTTCCCGACTTAAGGTCGAGGTTCATCCTGCGAGAACTGATTTCGAGGTCTTTCTGCATTTCCCATTTTAAGACTTTAGGAAGAAGCTTGAGATTCTGAAGCTGTCCTTCGCGCGCCGAAGGTCCTTGATTCAATTGCTCTGACAGAGTTGCCAAACGCTTCAGGCTTTCTGTGAAAAAATGGACCTTAATCTTATTCTCTAAATCGGATAACAATTGCTCGCTTAAGGTATTCCCTTTTGGAGCAATGAGCTGCGGACATGGCTCTTGCAAAGCAAAGATATTTCTTATTATCCATGCCTCGTCAATATTCTCATCGGATGCCCCTGAACCAAGGTGGGAATGATTGTGCTCTTTTTTCACAACCGCCGCTAGGAGCTGTTCCTTGCAGTCGTTTGGAAGCATTTGGAATAGGGTTTGCGCCTTTAATGTATCGAATTGGCTTAATGCTTGGATGAAGGCGGTCATCTGTAAATGAGCTTTGATGAGTTTGCGAAAAATGGAGTCCTTGTTTTGAGACAGAGGAATGGCCATGGAAAACACATTTCCTGATTTGAGAGCGGATTCGAGATTTGAAGCAAAAGCAACAGTGCCGCAAGGAGGGAGTGTTGTTGTCTGGTTGGATGAGGAGGGCAAGGATTGATCGATGCTATATTTTTGAATGGAAAGCTGACTAATATTTGATGTCATTGTTAAAGCATTGTTTTAAGTTAATAAAATAACATTTGTTTTTGTTTTGGGTGTTTTATCACGATCTTTTATTTTGTTGTTGTTAAAATAATTTCTTTTGAGTTTTTTCATTAATTGGTTGGAGTATTAGGATGCAATGATTTAGGGGGCTGTTCCGAAAGGTTGAGAACAGCCTTTTAAAGAAGTACATTTTCTAGAGGAAAAGACGAGATAAGCAGAAACTATTTAACATCTTTACTCCACTCGTAACCAATGTATTTATGTGGGTTGTAGCCCGGATGCATGTATTCTGAGACGGTGAATCCTAAATGGGCATAGAACTGCCTTGCCACTTCATTGATCCTTCGCGTAACAACGACAAGCCGCTCCGTTTCCTGTTTAATGTTAAAAATTGAGAAAACAAGTTCTTTTCCTAGGCCTAGCTTCCAATAGTCGGGATCGATGGCTAGAAGACTGATATAGATCTCGTTTTTTTGATCTGTGTCTTTAAATCCGGCAAATCCGACCACTTTTCCATCTAATTTTGCAGAGAGTAGATAGCCATCGCCGTTTTGATAGTCCTCAACAACATCCTGAAACGTTGCTTTTAAGAATATGTATTTGTCGGAAACGCCGAGTTGTTCATTGGAAAAATCTTTGTAAGCTTCTAAAAAGGTGTCGATAAAGACTTGCTGTTCTTGAACTTAAGTCTTGTTGTTCGATCCAATTCAGCTCAATATGATGACCTGCGCGATCGATAAATGTCCATGCATGGACAGAAGAAGACATCAATAAGGAACAGAAGCACAAGAATAAGAAAAGAAAAATACGCATAGGAACTCCTTTTGCTTAATTAAATTTTTTGAGGTGCTTGGTCAGAATCTTCTCAAAAAAAAATAGTGCGATTATTACGATTCAGCGAATTTTTTCAAGCTGGAGAAACATATGACTTCGAAAACCTCATTATATTCCCAAGCGATCAACGCCGGGATCCAAGGCGGACAGATCATGTTAATTTCGGCAGTGCCGGTCAACGCCTGCAATCTATTGTCGGTTATCTGCTGCCATGAGAATCTCACAGCCCGCCAGGCAATGTGGAAGATTTATAGCGGAAAAGTTCATGGAGGCTCTGCTTCTGCAATCCATTTTCTAAAAGGAATGAGCGGCCATTTAATGAAAGAGTTTCCCCGCCTGTTTATCAAAGTAGGGGTATTGACTTTTGTCAAGCCTGATCTGGAACAGTTTTTTCGAAGACGAGACGATTCCAACGCGACCTTGAAAACGGCAATTATCGTTTCTTTGTTATGGGGAGGAGGAGAGGCTGCGATTAATCCTTTTGATACGCTACGGACGATGTGGCAATCGGGAAAAGGGGTGAGAGAGTCTTTAATGCCCGGTCAATCATTGGTTGGACATTTGTATGCCGGCTCTGTTGCCAATGGGCTGCGGCAAGCGGCAACCGTATGGATGTTCTCTTATTCAGAACTAGCAGCAAATCGCTGCATGGAAGCGACTCCAATTGATCCGCATTCGCTTGAAGGAGCGATTGTAAAATCACCAGTCCAGGGCGCGTTAACCACTGCGGCCGTATATCTTCCCGAACGGATCAAAAATGTGCTGCAGTTTCATCCTGACGTCAGAGATCATGCCCATCGGACTAAAAGCTCGTGTTACATAGCAGCTTTCAGGCACATTATCTCTCATCAAGGATTTCAAGGCTTGACGCGGGGGATGGTTCCAAAGACGTGGAGCATCACAATCATGACCGCAGGAGCGAACTATCTAGTTGAACTTGGACGAGGCAATCTGAACCGCGTCGACGAAGGCGAAAGAGCCTTTTTAGATCGAAAGAAGCCTTGGAATAAAGACTAAACTTCATTCAGGAAGGATCATCACTTTGCCATGGTCAAAATCGTAATAACCGCCCACAACTTTTACACGGTTAGCTGCGATGTGCTTTGCGATCAATGGCGTCGATTTCAGATAGCCGACCCCTTCTTTGACGTTGCATTTGACTGCATTCATCAAAATATCCCCTTTTTGGGCCTGGCATTTCTTCAGCGCAGGTGCGATCAAAGGATAGATGTTGTCGAGCTCGGGAACATTCTCTTGCCCCAGCAACGTTGCTTTCACAGCGCCGCAGTTCTCATGACCTAAGACAATGACCAGAGGACAATGAAGCTTGTCAACGGCATATTCGACAGAGTCAAGCTCAATAGGCCCGACGACATTTCCAGCGACTCGGACGACAAAGAGATCTCCAAGACCTTGATCGAAAATGATCTCGGGAGGGACGCGGGAGTCGGAGCAGCCGATGATGGTGGCAAAGGGTTCTTGTCCTTCCTTCAAAGCAGAAAGTCCTTCCAGTCCCAAGTTTTTGTGAAGAGGTTGGCCTGAAGTAAATCGTTTGTTGCCTTCCATTAATTTTTGGAGAGCAACATCGCTTGATGGCTGCTGATAAGTATCTTGGGCAAAACATAGGCTGGAAACGCATAATAATGACGAATAAACAAATTGGCGCATAAAGGTCCCCTTTTCTCGACTTTGCACATTTTTTGATCCGCCTGACTCGCCTATTTACTCTCGAGCGTTCGGCCTTTGGCCGAACTGGTCGATTTATTTAAACGGGAAGAGGTTGAAAACCCCTTCCCGTTTAAATAAACGTCCTCAAAAGCAAATATTTTGAGGCACTCGGACCAAACATGTACAAAGTCGAGCTTTTCTTCCACTTACCAGCATTCAACCTTTTATGACAAGGTAAGGCTTCAATCTAGCGACCATGTTCGCAAGGCCAGCCTCTTGGACAGCCTGGACAACTTCATCCACATCTTTGTAGGCGTCGGGCATCTCTTCCGCAATTGTCCGTTTCGAGGTGGCAAGGACGGTGACCCCTTGGCTGGACATGTGGTGGATCATGTCCCTGCCTTTCCATGCCGCCATCGATTTGACGCGGCTTCTTGCACGGCCGGCGCCATGGCAAGAGCTGCACCAGGTCAGCGGATTGCCTAAACCCACCATGAGGTGGGAGGCCCTTGCCATATCTCCAGGGACGAGGACAGGCTGGCCCGTCTTTTGAAAAAGAGGGGAGAGTTCCTCCGCGCCAGGCCCATAAGCGCGCGTAGCACCCTTGCGGTGGACGCAAAGCTTTCTTCCTTTTCCATCAATGATATGCGTCTCGAACTTTGCGATATTATGGCAGACGTCGTAGATCAGGCGAACCTCTTCGGGCTTGATATGGAGCACCTGGGCGAAAGCCTGTCTGACCTCATGCAAAATATGCTGACGGTTGTTAAATGCAAAGTTTGCCGCTGCAGCCATTGCGCCGAAATACTGCTGGCCTGCAGGGCTGTGGATCGGAGCTGCGACCAATTGCTTGTCAGGAAGGCCTTCTGCATATCCCTGCCGTACAAAACTGTTCAATGCATCTTGGCAGACCTGATGGCCGAAACCGCGCGATCCAGAGTGGATGAGGACATAGGTCAGCCCTTCTTTAACACCCCAGCTTTCCGCAATTGCTGGCAGGTAGATTTTCTCAACTTCTCCGATTTCGACAAAGTGGTTGCCGGAGCCGATGCTTCCTAGCTGGTCCCTGCCTCTTAGTTTGGCATCGGAAGAGATCGCTTTGGGATCTGCACCCTCTATTCGTCCGTTGCTTTCGGTGTGGTCGAGGTCGGAAGGAAATCCAAACCCTCTGTCGACAGACCATCGAGCGCCCATTTTGAGCAGTTGGTTGTAGTCCCCTTCGCTTAAAGTCTGGCCTCCGCGATGTCCTCGGCCGACGCCGGAAGGGACAAATTGAAAGACCCGTTGGATGAGGTCTTGTTTGGCATGGGCGGTTATGGATGAAAAGAGTTCAGGAACGATCGCCAGGCGAACCCCGCAATTGATATCATAACCAACGCCTCCGGGACTGATCACTCCCGTCTCTGCATCCATTGCTGCAACGCCGCCAATAGGAAACCCATATCCCCAATGGATGTCGGGCATGGCGATGCTGTAGCCGACAATTCCGGGAAGGAATGCGACATTGCGCACTTGTTCCAAAGGCTGTTCGATATCGATCCCTTCTAAAAGCTGTTCCGAAGCGATGATCAGGCCAGGGACCTTCATCCCTCCTTCTTGAGGCAGGACATAAGTGCATGGGCCGATTTTTTTTAGGTTGTGCTTAGACATCGATGATCATCTCCCATGCCAAAAC
>JAFEGU010000320.1 GCA_018239725.1 Verrucomicrobiota bacterium
AAACTTGATTCGAATCAAAAATTATTAAAGAATTGGATACACATGTCCCAGTCAAACATTCATCCTGCGGCAATCATAGAACCCGGTGCAAAAATTGGCAAGAATGTCACGATTGAAGCGTATGCCGTCATTAAAGGTACAGTGACATTGCATGACAATGTCGTCGTCAAGTCGCATGCTTACATTGATGGAAATACGACAATTGGCGAAGGTACCACGATTTGGCCTTCTGCTAGCATCGGTACAAAAACCCAAGATCTTAAGTTTAGGGGTGAAGAGACGTTTGTTGTCATTGGCAAGCATTGCGAAATACGGGAATTCGTCACAATTAACTCATCTTGCCATGAAGGTTCTTATGTTCGCATAGGGGACAATTGTCTGATCATGGCGTACTGCCACGTCGCTCACAATTGCGAGATTGGAAATCGCGTGATCATGGCCAATAATGCGATGCTGGCGGGTCATGTTGTCGTCGATGATTTTGCGATCATTGGTGGAATGACGCCCGTGCATCAATTTTCTCGGATCGGCCGTTATGCTATGGTCGGAGGATTTAGCCGAATCACACATGATATCCCCCCTTATACGATTGGAGCTGGATCTCCTTACAAACTAGGCGGATTGAACCTTGTTGGTCTAAAAAGGCATGGTTTCCCATTGGAAGTGAGACGAGCGCTAACTAAAGCATTTAAAATGACTTACCGTTCAGGCATGAGGCTTTCTGATGCTTTGGACCAAATTGAAAGCGAAGTAGAAACCAATCCTCATGTGCAGCATTGGATTGAATTTTGCCGCTCTTCAAAACGGGGATTGATCGGTTTTCAAGGTGCTCTTAGCCAAGCCTTGCCAGATGAAGATTTTGATGAGCTAGAAGAGCTCATAGAAGAAAGGGTCTAATCGGCGAGTATTTGGTTCATGAAGGTCATTTTTTTTGGCACATCTGGATTTGCTGCGCGAGTATTGACATTTCTTGTCGAAAACAAAATTGACGTTCGAGCTATTGTTACAAGGATCGATAAGCCTAAAGGCAGAAACCTGGAAATTTCTTATCCTCCTGTTAAGCAAACTGCATTGCAAATCTGTCCTCAAGTCCCTGTTTTACAGCCTCAAAAGGCGTCAACGCCAGAATTTGAACAAGTTTTAAAGGCGTATGATGCCGATCTATTTGTTGTCGTAGCCTACGGCGAGATCATTAAACAGAACATTTTAGATATCCCTAAAATGGGATGCATCAACATCCATGCAAGCCTTTTGCCGACATACCGCGGAGCAGCCCCTATGCAGCGCTGCTTGATGGATGGAGCGAAAGAGACGGGCATTACAATTATAGAAATGACTCTTCAAATGGATGCAGGGGATATATTAGCGATCAAATCGATCCCTGTTCCACCCAATATGACGCTTGGAGAGTTGGAGCCTCAGCTTTGCAGCTTAGGTTGCGAGCTTGTTCTTGAAGTGATTCAAGAAAAAAGTGCTGGGGTCAGTCAAAGGCAAGTCCAAGACCATACCGCGGCTACGCTTGCCCCCAAAATTACAGCTGAAGAAGAGGTGATCAGCTGGACGAAATCTGCTCAAGATCTTCATAATCAAGTGAGAGCGCTTTCTCCATTTCCTGGCGCATGGTGTAAGGTACTTTTAGGAAATCAAGAAAAACGTTTAAAAATTAAACGGTCCCTTGTAGAGCCTGGTTTTCATGATAAACCTGGAACGCTTCTGCAGTTCTCAAAAGAAGGTTGCGTCGTAGCTGCAGGGGCAGGTGCATTGCGGCTTTTGGAGGTTCAGCTCGAGGGAAAAAAGACGATGTCAATTGCTGATTTTGTAAAAGGCGTACGCCAGCCTCCGCAGTTTCTCTAATTATTTCTACTAGTTTTTCAATCCAAAAAAATTAAATTTTTTCTGTTAATTTCGTCTATTTACTTTTAAGCGTCCTTTTCTTATGCTTTTTGCTCAGCTTTACAAAACCTTAACATTTGGTTGAGGTAAATCCTAAGGAGACCACCATGGCAACGACAGCAATTGAGCGGCAACCTTTTGTAGCTCCGTTTGAAAATACGAATAAAGACTTTGGAACTGTATTTTGGGAATTCATGTCGACAAAACAGAAAGATCTCGTAAAGCTTTTTGGTTATGCGACAGGATGGACTTCCATTTCGCTACCTAGTGATGATCCAACAGGTCAACTGTGTGGACGTGTCAGTGGTTTTATGGGAGACACAAAAAACTTGCTAAGCGCTTTGGAGATTCCAGACAAAACAGTTAAATTAAGAAAAGCTGTCAGCGACTTTATCGCTGAGCCAAGCTTCGAAGGTGCAAGAAAAGTTCTGTTTAAAGAATTGACCGGTTTAATCAATCCTGTTTGTGATGGGATCGATTTCTCCACCAAGTTTGTTCCAATCACAACAGAAGCGATGCGCGCTGTTAAAACTGTTAACTTTTCTGCAACGCTCATTGGAGCTGGCAACAGTGCTGTCGAGCAGGTGCAAAAGATCAACAACTTGACTGAAATCGACACGCAAAAAACAACACTTCACTTGATTAACATCGCTCGCGATGTTTCCTATGTTGCGCTTGCGGTGATCGGCCTCAGCAGCATTTTCTTGGGATTTGCTGCAGCGCCATGGATGTTTTTAACTTGCTTGACATCAGGATTATTGTTCACCATCGGCGGTTTTTTCTATGACCGCGTGGTCGTCAATATGAATAATGAGCACACGGATATGAACAGAGCTAATGCTAACTTGAGAGCTGAAGTTACCTACCTGCGTAATGCAGCAGTAGCAGTTTAGGTTCTTTATTAACACATGAAATGCACGGGAGCTGCAATGTTTCAGCTCCCTGCGCTAACTTGAGGACATATATGGCCACTGCCGTCGCACAGCAATCGAATGGTTTCTTTGCAGATCTTTTTGCGCCCCTTCCTGAAGAGCGTGCACCTGCACCTGTTCAGCGTGATGGTTTTGATCATGTTGCAACTTACTTAGACTCCACAACGGGAGCATGGGACCTGTTCCGCGTTATCGACCATGCATTAGAGTATGTGAAAAATATTCCCTCTATTAGCGATGGTACGCGAGAGCTGACTTCAAAGATTTCAGGTGCTATCAGCCTCTCAGGTATTTCGCTTAGCATACCAGCAATCTTTACAGAAGCTAACACTTTCAGAAAAAAGGTATTCCAATTCGCCGCATCACAAGATCTTCCCTATAGCGATGGCTTGCGGCATCAAAAAATCATGCAGGCCGGTAAGGGTGCTGTTGTCAGCGGGATGTCCTTAGCGAACGCCGTATCGCAAGCATCGCTGTTCCTTAATGAGGTGAAAATCGTCAATTTAGCGGAATTCCTTCCGACAGTTGATTTTATCTATCAAGGCACATCATTTGTGACCGATGGAGCAGAGCTCATTGAAGAAGCTTACAAGATCAACTCCTATCAATCGGAGCGTCCGCGCACGCCACGAGAAACCGCAGAGCTTGAAGAAAAGACATGGCTTTCTTGGATGATTGTTGTTAAAGATGTTGCTTCCGTCGCCACTGCAGCTATTGCGTTGGTTGGAATTGTATTTGGGATTGCAGCCTCTTCAATGGCTGTGGTTGCGCCTCTCGTTCTTGTTTTGACCTCCGTTTGGCTGTCGATGAAAATTGCTAGTTATTTCTATGCGCGAATTTTAGAAGATCGCCGTTCCGCCGCCGGAGTAGCAGGAACTACCTAAATTTACTCTCCAGCCCCGCCTCCTAAAGGGGGCCGCCAGGCCTTCTATTGTATCCGTGGCTTCTTGACCTATTAAGAGCCTTCGCGGTACTGAATTTGAGCCAGGAGAAGCCGGCTTCGATAAATAGTCAAAGGCTATTTCTCTTCGTCCAAAGAGGGCTTTGCTTCTATCTGTCTTTGCCGCGTGCCTCTTAAGATCATAAATTGATGTGTGCAGAGCCTTTCGGGTAAATGTTTCAGTTCATACCTATTCGTTCACTTATGCGCTCCAATTAACAGTAAAAATTTTCTAACTAATTTTTCCACGCGCATTAGTGCTGCAGAAATGATTGAATTTGTACGCCAAAACAGTTTTTCAGTTCTCAAATTCAATTTAAGCATTTATCCCATCTTTATTTCGACAGCTTTGCTAGACTTAATTATTTAATTTATTTTCTTTATTAGGTTGTAATGTTATAATGACACATGTTTATTTATATGTTGATTTAACTGTTTTCTGATTCAAATTAAATGCATCAATATGTAAATGATCTCAAGGTTTGGGGAATTGACACAGCCATAAAACCAACGGTTGAGTTCATTTG
>JAFEGU010000321.1 GCA_018239725.1 Verrucomicrobiota bacterium
ATTGCAAAGAAGAAAAAAGGGGTCGGTCTTAAAGTAACCGGCATCAAAAAACGCCGCTTTCAACCTAACCTCGTGAAAAAACGGTTCTGGTTTTCTGAAGAAAACCGCTTCATCACCCTCCGCCTTAGCACAAACGCTATGCGCACAATCGACAAAGTAGGACTTCCTACAGTTGTCCGCGAAATGCGCGCTAAAGGCGAGCGTATTTAGTTTGGTTTTATCCTGGTTGGCAGCTCGGCTTAAACGCCATCAAGGGCTGCCAACTAAGTCAAAAAATTCCCTCCGTAATGCCCTCCTACTTGTTTTAGCTCTAGGTTTTACCTGGCTCTTTTTTGCTTCCGTTAAGCCTCCCCTCCCGACACCTTCCTCCCCCGTCCATTTCTACTCCAATCAGACCCGGGACGATATTAAGCTCCTTTTTTGCTCCGCCATCCTCAATGCGAAAAAATCTATCGATGTGAAGATGTATGGGATCACCGATCCTGATGTGGTGTCTATCTTAGGAAAACAGGCATCTGAAGGGATCCTTGTTTCCATCGAATACGACAAAAAAGCCTCCTCTGCAAAGCTTCTAAAAACCCTTCCTAAGACAGTCAAACTCAGCCCAAGCGCCTCAAAAGGACTGATGCACCGCAAGATCCTGGTCCTTGATGAAACGACCCTTTTTCTAGGATCCGCTAACCTGACTACCGCTTCCATGCGCCATCATGACAATCTGGTCCTTGGTCTCCACTGCCCACCTCTTGCAGCCTATTTGCGTTATCCAACCTCCCCCTCTTTTTCATTCACAGTCAACGACATGCAGGGAGAAATCTGGCTTTTGCCCGATAAGGACCTTCACGCTTTAAGCAAGCTTATCTCCACCATCAACTCTGCAAAAAAAACCATTAAGATTGCGATGTTTACCCTGACCCATCCAGAGATCGCAGAAGCCCTGATAGCTGCAAGGCAGAGGGGCGTCCATGTGGAGGCCGCCGTCGATTACTATACCGCTAAAGGAGCTAGCGAAAAGTGCATTGAAAAACTGCGGCATGCGGGGATCAGTGTCATTTTAAGCCAAGGCCAAGAATTGCTGCACCATAAATGGGCCCTCCTCGACGACCGGGTCTTCATCATGGGGTCGGCTAATTGGACAAAGGCTGCCTTTCAAAAAAATGATGACTTCCTGATCTTTTTTTCGTCCATGCACGATTCACAGATTTATTTTTTAAAAAAACTATGGAAAAACATTTCCATCGAATCCTTTTAATTAAATACCGATTTTGTTATAAATAATTTAAAACTCGCAACTATCTATGGACTCTTTCGTACAGCTCTTATCGATGGCCTTTGCCCTATTCTTGCTGATGGACCCGATCGGCAATGTCCCTATTTTTATCTCGGTCCTCAAAGACATCGACCCCAAA
>JAFEGU010000322.1 GCA_018239725.1 Verrucomicrobiota bacterium
ATGTTTATCTTTTGCAATCCTCTCATTCCTTAATCGGAGGAGATGTTCACTTCCAGTTCCAAAGGAGGATTGCAGTTTGTCAATTGCCAGCTCTTGTAAAAATCCAAGAGCGAGGACTAAAGAGAAGGCGCCCTGCCTCGAATGTTTCAAGAGGGCAATCAATCTCAAAAATTTACTTTTCTAGGGATGCCATATAGCGGACCAAGTCCACAACTCGATGGGCATATCCCATTTCATTATCATACCATGCGATCAATTTATAAAAACGACTATTCAGCGCTATCGAGGCACCTTTATCAAAAATACAAGAAGCGGTGTTCCCTATGAAATCACTGGAGACGACCTCTTCATCGCAGAACTCAACAAAATTTTTCATTTCCCCTTGGGAAGCTTTTTTAACGGCCGCGCAGATCTCATCAAGGGTTGTATCCTTAGACAAACGCACAGTAAGGTCCACAACAGAGACATCGGGTGTAGGGATCCGAAAAGCCATCCCGGTGAGTTTACCTTTGACGGCTGGTAGGCAAAGGGCTACAGCTTTGGCGGCGCCAGTCGAGGAAGGGATGATATTGATGCTGGCGGCGCGGCCTCCTCTCCAGTCTTTTTTGGATGGGCCGTCAACGGAGGGCTGTGTCGCTGTCAAAGAGTGGACTGTCGTCATAAGCCCCTCTTCGATTCCAAAATTATCGAGCAGAATTTTAACAAGCGGAGCTAAGCAGTTTGTCGTACAGGAGGCATTAGATACGATATGGTCTTTCTGAGGGATATAAGTGTTTTCATTCACCCCCATAACAAAAGTGGGTATCTCTCCTTTTCCCGGAGCGGATAGAATGACCCTTTTTGCTCCTGCATTCAGATGGAGCTGTGCATCTTCAAGATTGGTGAATCTACCTGTCGACTCAACGACGTACTGGACGCCTAAGTCTTTCCAGGGGAGCTTGCTCGGGTCTTTTTCTGAAACGACAAGGGTCTTTTTTCCTCGAGCTACAAGATAGTTGCCTTCAGGATGGGTCTCAAAGGAAGGTTTCCGATGCACGGAATCATGTCTGAGGAGATAAGCCAAATTATCAGCCGGCACGAGGTCGTTGACAGCAACAACTTCAACATCAGGATAATGTTCTTTAATGATCCGAAATACAAGGCGCCCAATCCGTCCAAATCCATTGATCGCAATTTTAATAGCCATGGCATACCTTAAGGTTGAGGACATCGTTCGCCTGGCATCATAAATCAGAATTTGTTGTAAGTAAAGAGCCAATTGAATGATTCGGATGGAAGAAGGCTTTAGAAAAAAAACTCAAGATGAACAACTTAAGAAAAGCAATTGGCATGATGAACGCAAAAAAAAACCTCAGCATTCCTGCTGAGGTTTTATGCTCAAATCTTCAAGCAGCATTATTGCTGTAAATACTCGATATAACAAGTTGGAGCGCTGTCTCCAGCACGGAAATCTTTCTTGATGATGCGAGTATAGCCGCCGTTTCGATTAGCAAAACGAGGTCCGAGAGCATCAAAAAGCTTGCCGATGATCTTACGATCGCCGGTAACAACTTCTTGGGCTTTGTTTTCTTGGCGAGCTTTTTTAACTTCACGCGCTTCTTTAGAAGTCATCGCATTGAGCGTGATCATGAGTTCGCCGATTGCTTGGCGTCTGCTTGCCAGCGTGTTGCGTTTTGCTAATGTGATCATATGGTCAGCATAACGGCGCAGCTCTTTTGCTTTACGCACAGTCGTTTCAATGCGCTCATTTTCGATTAACGACTTGAGCATGTTAGCCATTAAGCATCGTCGGTGCGAAGCAGTGCGGCCGATCTTAAAGGTGTCCTTTGCGTGTCTCATACTTGGTTTCCTGCTTTTTCAGTAAGGTA
>JAFEGU010000323.1 GCA_018239725.1 Verrucomicrobiota bacterium
CGTATAGAGTCCGACGGCCACATCAAGCTCGATCGGGTGGCGTGTGAAAATGAGGACCGCATTTTTAACCTTTTCGATCCGTGGGATCTCATACTTGTCGAGGCAGTCTTGCAAATCGGAGATTTCAAGCGATGTGAGCTGGCAGATCTGTTCCAGATCGAGCATGGTCGCTTCTTCAATATGGATCCAGCATCCATCTCGGGGAGTTCCCAAGTTGAGGAAGTTCTCTTCTTTGGCTGTTTTAAAATAATACTCGATCATACCTGCGTCCGCAACTTGCCTTATTCTTGGCTATCGCAGATGCAGGGAAAAAGCGCAACCTTCTTCTGAGGAAATTGCAAAACTCCATTCAGGCTCAAATCCGCGCTTTCTTCGCCGGATTCGGTCTTTCGAAATTTGCCTAAGGCCCAAAAGGTTATGTCAATTTGCGAAAAACCAAAACGGCTTTGTAATCATCGAATTAGTGCCGCGAAGCGAGGTTTGCAATTCCCTCTTCTGATTTATTTGAAAATCTATCAAGAAGGTCTGATCACTCAGACCTTCGAGTATCTTAAGGAGTTAAGTGCGGACCCAGTTGTACTGGCTGCACTCAAGGTGGGTGATAGGAATGGTCAACGTGCCGTAGTAAGGGGTTCCCCAACGCCAGTTGCTGAGCAGGGATCCTATCCTTGGAAGATCATCTTGGCCAGGCGCAGTGGCTGCCTTGACAGCATCTTCTGGATCGATGATGGCGTGGAGGCTGAGAGAGATGCTTGTCCCTTGCGCGAAGAGCACTTCCTGATGTTCGTCTGCGCATGCCCGGCCTAAAATTTTTGAAAAGCAAAAAGCGGCAAGTTCGATCGTTGCCCGCAAAAGGCTTTCGCCAAGAGAGGCGACAGCCCAAGCGCGGGCTTTCACTTTGTCCACGATCTGAGCATCGGAGATGTTTTGCTCAAGGCCGTAATGGTAGAACCAACGTTCGAAAGGGACTTCTTGGCGCAGACCGTAAAGTGTCGCTTGCGTATTGACAGAGACGCTGTGGACAAAGCCTTGGATCTGGTCGGCTGCGTTGCGGACTAAATTGCCAACGGCATGGAGGATCGAATCGCCTGTAGTACGCTGTGGCCGGCCGATTGCTGCTGAAACGCTCATAAGGTACCTCTCTTAAGATTGGGAAGGTAAACGTTCTTCAAGTTCTGCTAAACGTTTTTCCAACGCTTCGATTTGTTTAACGTATTGGTTGATCTTTCTGAGATGGACTTGCTGCCTATTGTGGTCGGTGAGGCTCATCACAGGGCCGCCGGCATACTTGCCCGACTCGGTGATCGATTTGCTGACACCGCCGCGTGTTGCGATCATCACATTGTCCGCAATCTCAAGGTGGCCGACAACACCGGCTTGTCCGCCGATAATGACATGCCGTCCTGTTTTAGAAGATCCTGCAATGCCCGTCTGGGAAACGATGATATTGTCTTGTCCTAAAGTGACATTATGTCCGATCTGGACAAGGTTGTCGATTTTGGTGCCGGATGAGATCTTTGTGACTTTAAAGCGGGCGCGGTCGATGGTCGTGTTTGCGCCGATCTCCACATCATCTTCGAGGATGACGATTCCGAGCTGCTCCAGTTTGATGTGCTTACCTTTGGCATCGGTGATGTACCCAAAGCCGCAGGACCCGATGATCGCTCCTGGCTGGAGGATCACGCGGTTTCCAAGGATGCAGCGCTCGCGGACAACCGCATGGGCATAGAGGATGCAGTCTGAACCGATCTCAACACCTGGTCCGATCGAGACGAAAGGAGCGATGTGGGTGTTGTTGCCGATCTTTGCTCCTTGGTCGATAACGGCATAAGGACCGATTGCGACATGTTCTCCAATGATCGCGCTCGGATGGACCACCGCCGTTGGGTGGATCCCTGTAAAACCGGTATGGTGGTGGGCGCCAGCCATCATATGCTGGGCGATCACCTGAAAGGTCCGGGAGGGGTCATTCGAGACTAAATAGTTCTTTCCGTCGTCGGTCGGAACGGTTTGGTCAACGCAGATAACCCCTGCCTTGGAATCGCGCATGGCTTGGCGATACTTGGGATTGGCCAAGAAAGACACATCCTCGATGCTTGCAGATTCCAATGCTTCAATGCCGCAAACCGCATGATCGGGATTGCCAACAAGTGTTGCAGACGTGAGTGTGCTGAGCTCAGCAAGAGTGAATTTCTTCATGGCCATGGTTATTTTGTTTTTGTTTCATTGGTTAGTGCAGGTACAGCTGGTGCTGCGGCTGCTTGCTTTTTAGTTTCGCTATCAAATGTTTTGTCCATCTCAGAGACGACTTGGTTGGTCACGTCGAGGCCTGGGGAGAAATAGAAGCAAGCGTCTTTGTTGACAACAACAGTGAGTTTTTTATCTTTAGCGACTTTCTCAGAAGCGGTATTGATCCCGTTGCTGATCGTTTGGATGATCCGCATGTTGGCTTGGTTCAATACTTGGTAGTATTGGTTTTGGTAGCGGTTCATCTCATCACTTAAAACGCGGAACTTATTTTTTAGCTCTTCTTCCGCTTCAGGGGAAAGTCCGTCGAGGTATTCAGGATCGTTGAACTTGGCAGCGATGTCGTTAAGTTGTTTTTCTGTGTCTTCGAGAAGGGTCGACATCTGTTTTTTGAGGGCATCAAAGGAAGATTGTTCCTGTTTGCCGAGTTTGGAATCGGTAACGCAGTTTGAAAAATTGACAACGCCGATCGAAGGCGCGTCTGCTGCAAAGGCAGAGGTTGCAAGGCCTGTTGCCAATACGAAAAGAGGGATATAACGTTTCATAATTACACTAGCTCCTTGGTTAGTTAAAATTGCCCGCCCATCGAGAAGAAGAATTTCCTGACTTCGCTTCGACCATCTGGATTGATCGGGAAGCCCATCCCTACGATGACGGGTACACGGTTGATCAGTTCGACCCTAGCGCCAAAGCCATAGCTCAATTTGAAATCGGCTACGGAAAAACGCTTTAAGTCGATTGCGCCGGCGTCGACGAACAGGAACCCATCCAAGAATGGGAAAATTTCCTGCAGGTATTCGACGGATAACAGCGATGAGGAGATACCTCCCGTCGGGTCGCCGCCTGGGTAGTGAGGTCCTAGGTCAAAGGCGCGGTAGCCGCGGACCGATGTCTCACCGCCGAGGAAGAATCTTTCGCTTAAAGGAATGGATTCTGGAGTGCTTGTTTTCCAGACGGGCTCAATGAACCGGAAGTCGAACCGGTATTTCATGATGCCGTGGCGCCATAGCTGGGTATAGTAGGTGTTGATGTAACCAAGTCGGAAGAACGTGAACCGTCCACCAAGCCCTGCAAACTCCGCTTCCAAGAGAGAACGGAAGCCGTTATGGGGCTTCAATGCGCTGTCTGTCGAATCAAACGAGATCGAGCTGCTAATTGCAGAGATAACGCCATCTTGCTCAGCGCCGTGAATATCTTTATGGGGGATATGTCCCGAAATATGGTTTTGAGCGTTCTTGATTCGGTATTTAGTTCCGAATGTCCAAAAATAGTTCAACGGATAGGACGCGTAAAGGGTAAGGCCTAACGTATCGATATCATAGTCCTTGGAGATCAAGGTGCTATGGCTTTGCGTGACGTCAAAGCCCACTCTCCACAACGAGTCGCGGAAATACGGGGTCAACCAGGAGAGAGAATAGGAACGCTGCTTAGATCCTAAGCTAAGACGGGCGTGGGCATACTCGCCGCCGCCGCGCAGAGCTGAGAGTCCATCGGAGAAAATTTTAGGGATCCCTTTGTAGTTGAAGTTGCTCTCAGATAGGTCGAGGCCGCCGAAGAGGGAGTCGGCTGTACTGAATCCGAAGAATAAGCTGATATTCCCTGTTGTCGTTTCTTCGACTTCGATGTAGACGTCCCGATAGTTTTCTCCTAGAGCTTGGTCGTCTTGCGTTCTGACCGCATAGACATTGACGCTTTTGAAGTAGCCGATGTTCTCTAGGCGCATCTGTGTCGCTTTGAGCTTGGCGCTGTCAAAAGTTTCGCCGGGGACAAGCAATGACTCGCGCAAAATGACGTTGCTCTGTGTCTGCACGTTTCCGAAAACACGGACAAGACCGATCTTATATTCCTGCCCTTCTTCGATGCGGAAGAAGACATTATAAAGGGGCTCGTCAGCAACGACTTGGGCCTCGTACTGGACGTTGCAGTCGATATACCCTTTTCGTCCATAAAGCTCTTTAATGTTCTGCGCAGTTTGACGGAGCTTTTCAGGGGAGTAGACTTCGCCGGGATGGACTAGGAACATCGCTTCGATCTCAGAATCGGTAAAGAGGGTATTTCCTTTGAAGGTGATCTTTTTAAAATGGTAGACCTGTCCCCGCTCTGCTGAGATCTCGAGGATGATCTTTCCTTCCGTTTTTGCTTCGAGGACTTTAATGTCGACCTTAGCGTCAGCGTACCCTTCGTTCTGCAGCAAGTTGATCACGGTCAGCTTATCTTGCTCGAGGGCCTCTTCATTGTAGGTCCCCATTCCCGTAAGCCAGCTGGTGAAAAGGTTGTACTTCTTGGTATAGATCATCCCTAGAAGTTCACTTTTTTCTTCACTGGAGAACCCTTTAAAAATGATGTCGTCGATTTTACCCGATCTGCCTTCGCGCACTTGGATCAAAATATCCACTTCGTTCGTTTTGGGATCAGGAACGACAGTGTATTGAAGCTGCGACTCGAAGTAGCCTTTCTTGACGTAGTACTCCTTGACCTTGTTAAACGACTTGTTGAACGATTGCCGGTTGAAGACGGCGTT
The DNA here is from genome assembly GCA_018239725.1 of Verrucomicrobiota bacterium. Lineage (GTDB taxonomy): Bacteria > Chlamydiota > Chlamydiia > Chlamydiales > Rhabdochlamydiaceae > Acherontichlamydia. The sequence continues at coordinate 4,769 of JAFEGU010000323.1, forward strand.
TGGTTTGATGCCGAGCTCTTTTTGCAAGGGCTTCGTCTTAATATGGGCGTTGCCCTCCCATTTGATCGTCCGGATCGTTGGACGAGGCCATAGCTTCAAGGTGATATAAACTTCCCCATTGACTACTTGGACGTTTGGCTCAACACGGTCGAACTCGTCGGACAGGGCCTTTAAATCACTGTCGAACGTAAGTTGTGAAAAAGGGTCTCCTATCTTTGTTTTCAGGCGCGCGATGACTGTTTTGGCATCAAATGAAGAGTGCGGCGGAAGGTTTTCTATCGTGATATCGATGTTGGCGATCTTTTTGTCTTCGAATGCCTCAACTGCAGGAGAATAAGCTGTCAGTTGGTGCAGAGGAGCGCATGTAAAGGCCACTAAGGAGAGGTAGGCTAGGAATTTGTTAGACATTTCCGTTTTTCTTCCGGTTGAGGGGATAGCGATTCTAATCTGGTTATCTCGAGTTGGTCGATTATAAAGAATGAAATGGAATATTTGCAA
>JAFEGU010000324.1 GCA_018239725.1 Verrucomicrobiota bacterium
ATCGACGAGGAGAAAGAGCGTCTGCGCTTCTTAAAAGAGAGCGGAGAGCTCGAAGAGTTCAGCGTCCCCAAACGTCCCGCCCACGGCAGGCAAGCAGTCGAACCGCACAGCCTTCCTGATATCGATATCGCTGAAGAAGGGCTTACCGATGCCGGCCTAGACATGGAAACCGAGTCGTTCGATATCGAAACGACGGCCAGCGGCGAAGAAGGAGAAGAGGGAGAAGAGGAAGGAACGCAAGCCGAAGAAGAGGAAGAGGATGATCCGTTCAGCGACCGGAACCGGTGGCGCCGCGGCATTCTTGAAGACCCCGATGCGAATGATTGGTGATCAATCCTTAGATAATTCGAGGGAAGCAAGTCTTTATTTCCATATCCCGTTCTGTTCAAAGAAGTGTCCTTACTGCCACTTCTTTGTCTTGCCCGATAAGCCTGCATTGAAAGATCAATTTTTAGCTTCCATTGCCCGAGAGTGGAAGCAGCGTCTTCCCCAACTGGAAGGCAAACGGATCGTCTCGATCTATTTCGGAGGGGGAACGCCATCCAGGCTGTCTTCAGAGCAGCTTCAATTCATACTTGACCTAGTTTTCTCTTCAGGACTTGAGATCGATCCTGCTTGCGAGATCACGATGGAAGCTAACCCGGAAGATGCTTCTTTGCCGCACTTAAGGGGTTTTCGATCACTTGGCATTAACCGGCTCAGTTTAGGGATTCAATCCCTCGATGACCAGCAGCTGCATCTTCTCGATCGGCAGCACTCCTCCCAAAAAGGGGTCGATGCGATCCTTAATGCTCAGATGGCAGGTTTTCAGAACATCTCGATCGATCTCATGTATGACCTTCCCCATCAGACATTGGCAAGCTGGAAGGGGACTTTGGACCAGTTAAGCCAGCTTCCGATCACCCATCTCTCCCTTTACAATTTGACCTTTGAGCCTCATACAGGATTTTTTAAACGAAAAAAAGAGTTAACGCCTCATCTGCCTAACGATGAAGAGAGCCTCCATTTGCTGCAAGAGGCGATCGATGCGATCGAAAAGGCTGGGCTCGATCGTTATGAGATCTCCGCTTTTGCCCGCCCTGGCATGCATTCCCGCCATAATACAGGGTATTGGACAGCCCGTTCTTTTTTAGGCTTCGGCCCTTCCGCTTTTAGCTATTGGGAGGGGAAAAGGTTTAGGAACATCGCCCACCTTAACCGGTACTCTGAAATGTTGGAAAAAGGGGCATTTCCCATCGATTTTGAAGAGGAGCTTGCCTATCCGCAAAACCTCTATGAGCTATTTGCTGTCCAGCTCCGTTTAAAGCAAGGGGTCGATCTATCCCTCTTTCAAAGGATGCACGGATCCCTTCCTAACTCGTTTTTCCACTGTTTGGAGCGATTGGAAGAGAGGGAATGGGTCAAGAAATCAGGCGAGATCTGTTCGTTGACAGATGCCGGGATGCTCTTTTACGACAGCGTCGCCGTTGAGATGATTTGATCACAGCTTTGCTTATTTAGACGAAAAAAAACTGCCTTCCATTTTCATGGAAGGCAGTCGGAGTTATATGATCAGTGCTTAAAGATGCCGCGCCTTAAAGTTAGGCCTTTTGACGCGCGGGCATCTAGATGCTTTAGACAGTTGCTGCTGTTAAAGCACGAGCTCTACGTTGCAGTTCGCCAGTTAATTGGCCTGCTGCAGCATTCAAACCGTGACGGTGTCTTGGAACAAAGATGTTCAAGAATGCAGCTCTTGCGCCGTTAGCGCCGCTTACTGCAGCACGGATTGCAGTTTCGTCGTTCTCACGATCGAGTACAGCAATTCTAGCTTCTTTAGCTATACGCTCAGCATCGAGTTGCTCGAAACGTTGCTTAGCTTGTGCGTTCGCTGCAACTGCGTTCATTGCTTCAGCATGCAGCTGAGCGAGTCGAGGCGCTACTGCGCTTGGATCAAATCCGAGCAGTGCAGAAAGCGATTCGACAGAGTTCATGTCGAATGTGCCTGTAGTAGCAACGCCGTTACGTTCTGCGAAGAACGCAAGCAGTTTTGTTAATGCAGTTTGCTCTGTTCCTGATACCCAAACTTGTGTTCCAATGTTATGGCCCCAAGCATCTGTGCCAACTTTTCCATCAACTTCAGTATCTGTGCCGTTGATGTTGATGATCACTTTGCCAGGATTTGTTGAAGCTCTACCATCTGCTGCATAACCGTGCCAGCTGTTCCAAGCTTGAGAAATTTGGCCTTCGAATGTGAAGGTTCCGCCTTGGAAGATCGGGTTGTTAGCTGCGTCGTCAGCTTTGTAAAGCTGAGCGAGGCGTGTTAAGAGGTCTTGTTTTTCAGCATTCAAGCCAGCGCGTCTAGCGGCAACCGCTTGTTCGATAGCATCAGCATCGATCAATCCGTTTGCTGCCTGAGCAATTAATGGGTTGGCCATGAGAGCTGCGCAAAGATCTTTAATGATCTTTTGCTCAGAGTTTCCTGGGAACAACGCTTTTAAGTGCTCAACTTCAGCTGCGATAGAATCAAGCGTGATGTTTGCAACATCTTGGTTAGCAAAGCGCTTAATTTCATTATGGTAGACTGAGTTGACGAAGCTAGAGATAGCCATGTTGAGTTTTTGCTCTGGAAGCTCGATCTGTGTCAGAGTTTTAGAGCTGAAAACGCCAGTGCTGACCTTATCTTGGTTGATCAGAACTTCATTGCCATTACGAGCAAACTTAGTAGCAGCTTTCTCGTCAGACAGAGCAGCGATTGCTCCTCTCATGAAGTTTTGTGTTTTTTCAATCGATGGGTTAGCATCGCCAGCAACTAATGCAGCTGCAAATGCTGTATTGAACTTCTGAACAGCAACATCATATGCTGAGTTCAGAGCTAAAGCTTGGTTCTGCTCGTGAGAAATAATGTGTACGTTGTCAGCTGTGATTTTAGAAGTTGGGATATTCAGCTGTCTTGCTTCAACGTCTGACAAGCTCTTATTATAAGCAGCCCGGATCAGACCTTCTGTAGCATCATTAAAGTCTTTAGCAGCCGCTTTGATAGCGACGTCTTGAGCCTTAGCTTCGCCGTAAGCGCTTGTGCTGGACATCTTGCCGAAATGGAAGCAGATCCAGTTGATCGCTTTGAAGAATACGTTAGAAACGTTAGTTACTGTAGTCTCATAAAGAGCGTCAACTTTTGTTTGACCTTTTCCAGTCAATTGAAGTTTTGATTGCTCAATAGGGTTAGCAGCAACAGTGTTGACAACAGCTGCAGTTTCAACTGCAGTTGGTGTTGCAACAGGAGTAGCTGTTGTTAAATCTGGATTTGCTCCAGTTGTATTTGTTGGATTGGCGACTGGTGTAGTGTTCTCTGCTGGAGCACTTCCACTTCCAAATAGTCTTCCGATAAAAGCCATAATTAAATTCCTCCGAAACTAAATTGTTTTAATTATGATAAGTTAGTTCAGTGTTTTTTTTGCGTTACAATTAAATTATAATAAACAGAAGCGATTTAGTTCAATCAATTTTGTGTTTGCAAGTAATTAAAATTCAGTTTCTATCAGATTAATAATTTTACTATTTAAATTTTCTGCTAATTAAAATTTCGTTTTTTCTGTTTTAGAAGAGTTTAATGATGTTTTAATTTTTTATAATGATTTGTTTTGATTTCGTTGTTTGATTTTATGAAGAATTAAAATTTACATTTCTTGTTTATAGTGAATTGTATATTATTTTTGTTCGTTGTAAAAAATTTAATGCTTTGTTTGTTTTGATTTAAAATTTTGTGTGCTAGTTTTTGTGTTGTTCAGGAGTGTAATTAAATTTTTATTGTTTTATCAGATTGAAAAGTTTAATCGTGAAGGGATGGTGTTTAAAATTTTAAGTTAGCTTTTTTTGTAATGAAAATTAAATTCATGATATTTTTTGTTTAAAAATAGTGGAATCTAATTAGGAAAGAAGGATTCAGCAATGAATGTTCAATGACAGATAGAAACTTTTAAAAGACTTCTTACTTTTTGAATAAAAAAATTTAGGAAGTCATACACGATAGCAGGATGGTAAGGTTAGAAATCAGATTAAAAAAATATTACCCCATCTTTTTCATTTTTGGAAAAAGGTGGGATGAGATAAATTTCTTTAGCGGCTTGTGTTGAGAGGTTTAAAGATTAGAAAGATCTCTAATTGCTATCGAGGTACCGTTCAAGAACACAGACGAAACGGGGCATGTCTTCTCCGTAGTGCTCCCTTACCCATGCCGCACGGTCAGATTCAGCAACCGGAAGTCCTTCTGCTTCAACTTGCTCCTCATAGAAGTTAAAGAACTGCTCATTAAACCGGTAACGTCTGATCCAATCATTGAGCTCCTCTGCAGGTGCATGCTGGGCATATCGCCTTAGAAAATGCTCTGCTCGATTCCTTTGACGGCGTGACAAGGCGCTAGGCTGAGCATGGCACTGCTGCTGTAATCTACGAACTTCTTCTTGGATGAGCTGCTGAGTGGTCTGAGCGCTTCCTTGCGTTGGCTGGCGCTGTTGGATCTGTTTGAACCGTTCCCAGACCCTCCGTTCAACTGGATAAATGCTCTGCGCTTTCAAGATGTTTTGGCAAATTCTTAAACGTGCGCGCAGAGGGATCGTTTCATACCAATCATCAGCGGTGAAGTCATGGTCTTTGAGTTGCAGCTCTGTCGATAGGACGATCCTTCTCGTGGGGCGGGTTGGAATAACGCTTGATTGCTCGTCGATCCGCGGAGTGGATAAAGGTTGTTCTGTGTGTGTGCTTGGATCGGATAAAACGGTTGTTTCATCGTCAGGTGGAATTGGTCTAATTGATGCTGTAGTTGTCAATGGATCATCTACTACCGGCAGGGGAATGGGAGTCGTGCTTCGAACTGATGGGGCTGTTTGATCAGAGGGCCGGGGTGTTGAAGAGGGAATGAGCGGATCTGTTGAATGAGATGAGGTGAAGGGATTGGCTTGGGGGCTTGGCCTTGATGTTGCGAGGGGATCGGAGGTAAACGGATCGGCTTCTTGAGGTGGTGTGAAGGGGGTGGTTTGGGGGCTAGACCTTGGCGTTGCGAGAGGATCGGGTTGTGTTGTTAGATCGGCAGGAGTTGCATTTAAAGCCTGCGAGCTGCTCGCAGAGGAAGGGGGAGGGGTTGTTTGTCCTGTTAAAATGCTTGTGCTCAAGCGGTTCCAAATATCTTGGGCCTTCAAGGCGGAAGCATTGAGGGTTGTATCCTCGGAGGCAATGCGAGCGGCCATTGCTTGATCAAGCGGCTCGACTAGGAAGTCATGGGAAATGATGGTCCTGTCATGTCGGATCAGTCCTTGGGAATTAGCGCCAGCCACATTTAAAGGCCCTTGGTTCAATGTGTTATGGTGAAGATCGTGGGCTGTAAAGAGCTCTTGGGCATAGGTTTTGATCTGTTGCAGGGACTCTTTGCTGTATTGAACGGAGCTAGGAAGGGGATTTCCGTTGCTGTCATCCAGGTAGGCCTCAACACAATAAACCTTGTTTCCTATGGTGACTTGGGTGGTCAGGATTGGCTGAGACTGGACCATTCCTTGTTGAGAAGAGGAAATGGAAGCTGATGTTGAAGTGTTTAAAACAGTCATATTAGAATAAATTAGTTATTTAATTAATCGACTATAATTATACTTAATTAAAATGATAATTGCAACTTTTTGAATATCAGCGTTTTATGTAATACTAAATATTTTAGTGTAATTTTTTTTGTTATGTAATTGATTTTGATCGTTTTGTAATTTATTTGCTTGTGATTCCGAATTATTTTAATATTTTAGTTAAACATTTAAATGCTGTGTAGTAAAATATATATGTCGAAACCCATTACCCAATAAACAAAGATAAACATGACCTTTTAAATAAATTATTTAACTTTTGCCCAAAGGGGGCTGCTATGGCAACAAATACACAATATGATCAAATACCGAATGGTTCAGTTACACCAACTGGCTCGGGACATCTTAACGTCGA
>JAFEGU010000325.1 GCA_018239725.1 Verrucomicrobiota bacterium
GAACTGGTGTCATTGCAGGATCTAAAGTCCGATCCGTCCTCGAGCTCGGCGGAGTGAAAGACGTTGTTGCGAAAAGTTTGGGATCTAGCAACCCACTTAACCAAGTTCGTGCAACGATCCAAGCATTAACAAGTTTACGTAACCGTAGTAAGAATTTAGCTGCGCGAGGAATTTCAGCATGATTTCGTTATCAACACTTTCGAACACACATCGTCCTGATAAAAAAGTTCAGCGCATTGGCCGTGGAATGGGTTCTAAGCGCGGTAAAACTTGCGGACGCGGTCATAAAGGCGATAAAGCAAGACAAGGTTATAAGCAACGCTATGGACATGAAGGCGGTCAACTACCGCTTTACCGTAAGCTGCCATGCCGTGGTATGGACGCTGGCCGATTCCGATCTGAAGTATTTGCTATCAATTTAGGAAGGCTTGACGCGCACTTTAAAGATGGTGAGAAAATCAATTTAAAAGTACTCCAAGAAAAAGGGATTGCACCGCGCAGAGCAGCTGGTGGACTAAAGATCCTTTCACAAGGAGAACTTAAGAAGAAAGTGACCATCGAAGCAGCAGCCTATTCAAAAGCCGCTGAAGAAAAGCTAAAGAAGGCAGGGATTTCCTACCAACAGACCGCTATTGGAAAGTAGTTTCTTTTGAAACTCGAGCTGGATGACGAATGATTGAAGGCGTAAGACGCATTTTTTCAATACCTGAGCTTAAAGCGAAAATCATCTTTACGATGATGATGCTGGTCGTCTGCCGGATAGGAGCTTATATTCCTGTCCCTGGCATTAATGGTGAAGCAGCAGTACAAATGTTCCGGGCCGCAACTGGCGGAGGACAGAATTTGTTCCAGCTGATGGATGTGTTTTCGGGCGGAGCATTTGCTCAAATGACAGTTATTGCGCTCGGAGTAATGCCCTACATCTCTGCATCAATTATTATGCAGCTGCTAGTAGCGCTTGTGCCTTCTATGCAGAGGGAAGTGCGTGAAAATGCAGATGTAGGAAGACGCAAGCTTAGCAAGTGGATACGTATTTTGACCGTTTTTCTGGCCTTTTTCCAGGCTGGTCTCTTCGGCAAATACGCAGTTCAGCTTAATGCGGGAAGTCCTGGCATCATCGTTAGCGATATTATTGACATTCAAGCGTTTGGGATCCCCTGGCTGTTTTATTTGATCGTGATGGCAACGATGACTGCAGGGACCATCCTTTTGATGTGGATTGGCGAGCAAATCTCTGAAAAAGGGATTGGAAACGGGATCAGTTTGATCATTACTGTCGGGATCCTCTCATCGCTGCCATCGACAATGGGATCTGTGTTCCGGCAATTGAACCTGGACTCGCAAGAGATTGGACAACTGACCTTTACATCGATGGTTGTCCTTTCGGCTGTGTTTGTGTTGATTATCGTTGGAACGATTTTGATTATTCAGGGACAAAGAAAGATCCCTTTGCAGTATGCTCGCCGCATTGTAGGCAACCGCGAGATGCAAGGAGGGAACGCTTTTATTCCGCTGAAAATTAACTACGCGGGCGTGATTCCGGTGATCTTTGCTTCGTCGTTCTTGATGCTGCCAGCTTCTGTTGGACAGTTTTTAGGAACAAATAGTTGGATTGGACAATTTGCTAATTGGATTTCTCCAGGCACTGGATTGTACATGTTTATCTATGTGATGCTGATCATTGGATTTACCTACTTCTGGACTGCAACTCAGTTTCATCCAGAGCAGATTGCTTCCGATATGAAGAAGAACGGTGCTTTTATCCCTGGGATACGGCAGGGAAAGCCCACTCAAGATTATCTTGAGTCTACAATGAGCCGTATTACTTTTGCAGGTGCGCTTTTCCTAGCGATGATCGCAATTTTGCCGACTGTCGTAGGAAGGCTGCTCAGCGTCGATTCGACGATCACCTATTTCTTTGGCGGGACCTCGCTATTGATCCTGGTGGGAGTTGTTTTAGACACTTCAAAGCAGATAGAGTCGCACTTGTTAATGAAGCGCTATGAAGGCTTTATGAAGAAGGGGCGCCTCAAGGGGCGTTGATAGGATTGAGGGTAAATTTGCCCTGAAAGCAATAAATTAAAAATTTAGTTTGCTGTTTATATGCAAATCACTGTGACCGAGGGAAACAAGGCACAGCCGAGAACTTGTAAATAAACAAAACTTCTGATAAATTTTGTTGATCCTCAAAAAGAAGGAATGGATCCATGCCAAGAGTGATTGGGATAGACATCCCCGATAAAAAACGTTTAGAAATTAGCTTGATGTACATTTACGGAATCGGGCGTCACGTATCAAATGAGATTTGCGCTAAGCTAAACCTCGACAAGAACATGAAAGCATACAATTTAAGTGAAGACGACATCGCTCGAATCAATGCTCTTTTGCAATCAGACTACGTTGTTGAAGGGGATCTCCGCCGGCAAGTGCAAAACAACATTAAGCGTTTGATCAGTATCCACTCTTATCGTGGAATGCGCCATCGCTTAGGATTGCCTGTCCGAGGCCAGCGCACACGAACGAATGCCCGTACGCGCAAAGGTAAGAGAAAAACTGTAGCTAACAAGAAGAAATAGAGGAGAGTGAACCTTGGCTAAACAGGAAAATC
>JAFEGU010000326.1 GCA_018239725.1 Verrucomicrobiota bacterium
AGGTGCTGCAGTTTTTCTTCGACTTCGAGACAGCGGTTCTGCTGGCGCGTTTGGACTTCTGAAAAGAGGAGGCGATTGGGGCCTTCTTTTAAAAAGTGGAGCCGTTTTTTCAAAGATTCATCGTTCGGGCTGTCGAGCAGCAAAGCCTCTGTCTTTTTGATCTCAGGCTCGAGGAAGCAAAGGGTCTCGAGATGTTTGTCGATATAAAAATGATCAGGATTCTTGATCGAAACGAGGAAGTCGCTTTCTTTTTGGTGCAGCGTCTGCAATTGCTTGGCTTTATTAGAGATCCTTTGCATCTCTTCGGCAAGGTTTTCATAGGCCCAGAGCTGTGCAAAAAAATGGAAGAAAAAATACAGAAAAGGAATAGGGGCAAGGACTAGCAGCGCTGTGTATGCGGCATTGCCTCTAATAAGGGAGCGTAGCTTGGGAAGGTATTGGTTCATCGCGCTTCCTTTTTGATAGGGTTCAGCTCAAAAGAGGTCCAATAGGTGTTTTGCTGCGCGTTCCATTTGATCTCTTTTTTAGCGTTCACAATTTGATCGCCTTTGAGGAGCGCATCGTGAAACTCCCTGGCAAGCCGGGGCGTTGCCGAAGTCAGCTCAAGATCGACTTTTGCAGCGTAAATGCCGCCAGCTTCTCCTAATTTCGGGTGTTTATAAAGTTGATATCGAACGTTCTTGATATCAATCCCCTCTTTTTTCCCTCCCTCAGGAGAAGAAAGGACAGGGTGGGAGCTCAGCCATGCCAAGACATCGCTGACAGTTGGGACCGTTGATAAAAAGGGAAAGGGGAGTTTTTGGGCATTCAAAGAGCTTTCCCATTGCCACAAGGTCTCTTCCCACTCTTCAATAGACTGAGGGGGATTTTGTGCCATGGTCGGAGGAAGGCAGCTTTGCAAGTGCTGAGAAAGGGCATTCTCTTTCTTTTTGAGTAGCATGTGCCCGCCCATTCCCATCATGAAGGCTGCAGCAAGACAAAGCGCCGCTAATCGGAAAGCCGCCTTCTTTCGTTTTTCGCTTTGCCGTTTAGGGATCCATTTTCCCTGAAGAAATTGGACAGTGCGCCTATCTTCGGCTATCGCATCCAATGCAGTTCCGATCGGCATTGCGTATTCATGGATGATGGAGGCGGGGATCGAGCGTGTGCTCAAATCGACTAAGCACTGTTGAGGAAAAAAGGAAGAGATCAAAAAGGATGGATACCGGTCTCCAAGAACAATCCAATTCGGGTTTTGAGAGGCCGCATTCTTGCTTTCTAAATAGCAGAAAAGGCGCTCGAGCTCTTTTTGGACCCGCTCCTTGACCTGATTAAAATGAGCAAGCGGCGTGGGCAAGCTGGAAAAAAGGGCCGGATCTTGGGAAATCGCAATGATCTCATCGTGCGATTTTTCAGGAAGATCTTTTGCAAGAGCATTTAGAAAATCTTGATGGCCGAAATGAAGCGTTTGGGTCAATGCGATCTCATCCTTCAATGTAATCACGCAGCAGCTCTTGGACTCGCCGAAATGAAAAATGGTGAAAGCGCCCTCTTCAGGAAAGAGCCAGCGGCATAACCGGTAAATGGCAATGGGTTCGCAAGAGATGCTGTCGGGTTCGATTTGCAGAGATTGCGCCCATTCAAGATGGGATGCTAAGGCTGGGTCCCGCGCAGCAAACAGGCTGACGCTGAACGCCTCTTTCCCCATGGGTTTAAGGCAGGCGGCGATATTGGCCTCCTCGATAGGATATGGGAGGATCCCTTCAAGCTGGAAGGGTAGGGCTGCAAGGGCCTTTTTTCGGTCGGAGATCGGCAATGTAAGGGCTCTAAATAGGACATCTTGGGGCTTTAGCGCCGTTGCGGTATAAAAAGTCCCCTTCTCTGGGAGCGGCATGGAGATGTAAAGCTGTTTGACAAG
>JAFEGU010000327.1 GCA_018239725.1 Verrucomicrobiota bacterium
CTCTCTTTTGTTTTTTTGATAGATTTCCTAGACTTCCACATTGAGAGAATGGGAATCAGCTGTGATTATTGCCGTTTATTCAAAGTTCAACGTCGACAGGTTGTTGAAGTTAGGCAACGTGGTGTGTTTGATTGCAGCCGGCGCTGTTTTTCTTCTGCAATTAGGGATGTATTGTTTTTATCCCTGGGAAGGCAGCATCGATAACGAAGAATTGAAGATGCCATCCTCATTTGTACAGAAGACATTTCCTTACGAAGCGATCGGCAGCGGTGCAATGATGCTCAATCCCCATCAGGCTTGGGGCTGGGTCTCCCATCTTGCCAAGGAGCTGTTAGTGATCGCCCACAACAGCCGCCCTGATGCAATCGGGAGCGAAGCGCAGATCCTATTAGGATTGAAGACGGAAGAAGCGCCTAAACAGATGACGAGCGGGAAGACCCTCTTTCTCGAAAAGAACGAGACGACCGGCGCCTTTGCTTTCTCTGATGGGCCGCAGCCGTTGTGGATCAAACCGATCCTGCTGGAAAATGGAAGGGTATTGATCGAGACTGGAAAAAAACTGGGACAGCTTGATTCTGCTCATGGGAGCGAAGAGAAGGGGCAATTTGTTGTCCCGGCGTCAGCCAGCTCTGCCAGAGGAAAGCAGTATTCATCGCTTGCCCAAGAAGCGTTTGCTCTTTTGAAAAATGCGAAATGCTGGGGGCATGATCTGCTCATACAGCAATATGGCGGCGGAGAGTTTGGCCGTTGGCGGGAGAAGTTCAAAGTGGAGTTTTCCCAAGGAGCTGCATCCTATGTCGTTTTTGTCGCAACGGGTGATTATTTGATGTGGAAAGAGGGAAGGTGGCAAGAGGCGCAGCTGTCAGAAGTTTCTGCCCAGCTGCCAGTCGCTTTAGTGAAAGCTGTCTCCCCCCGCTCTGTCGAATTGACTGTATGGGATGAAACGGGCTTTTATCCCGCTTCGATCGAGCTTGCGATCGAACATGCTGGAAGGATGAGCCAGAAGGCTGAAACAACGCTTGCCCAGCCTCGTTTGAGAACGGCTTCGCAGGTCAGCTGCATGCTTGGAAAAAAACGGGTTGTGCTCAGGCAGGGGGATTGGATGTTAAAGACGGGGACAGGGTGGCGCAATCTGCGGAAAAAGGAAGAGATTGAAAATTGCCTGCACCATCGGATCAAAGGAGATCTTTTCGTATTTGATTCCCTTGAAAAAGAACAGGGGCGTTGGGTATTAAAGGGGAGCCTGTTTGATGAGATGCGCACACAAGTCCAGTCCATCTGCCTGCCGATTGAAATGGAGAACAAAACGGGAAAAGCTCGAAAAAAACGGAAGATCCCATTTGCACCCCAAGGAGCGATAATTGGTTAAACGGTTCTTTTATCTTACTGCCTCGTTCGCTTGCTGTTTGGCCCCTCTTGGCTTCGCTCAGACCATTTCAGAAAAAATCGCAGCATCTTCAGCGCGACAAGGAGAATCGGATGGCAGTTTCGATTCGATGATCAGAGACGTCAATCAAAAGCTTGTTTCTTTACGCTCCGAGCTCAAACAATGTTATGAGCAGGCTGGCAAGCTTCCCAATGAAGCGTCTTCCGAGGAAGAATATCTTGAGCTTTTGCACCACACTAATGCCCTCCGCTCGCAAATTCAAAACTTGGAAATGCAGTGGCGCGACGCTTCCGTTCAAGATTCTAAAAAGGATGAAGAAGGGTACGCTCTCTGGGACCAGGAAGAGACGACCTTGGCCCAATTGGTCATGGAGTATGGAGCGCTCGACTACCTCTATATCGTTCCTCCCGAAATGTCAGGTGTGAAACTGAACATGCACTCCAACATCCCGATCCCTCGGGAGTCTTGGAGCGATGTCCTCGAGATTATATTGGCCCATAGCGGCGTCGGTGTAAAAAAGCTTAACACGTATGCCCGCCAGCTCTACGTCTTAAAACAGGATCCCTCTGCGATCCAACACGTGGCATCCTCTCCGGAAGACCTCAACTGGATATCTGATAACACCCGCCTCTTTTATGTGTTCACCCCTCCGGTGGAGCAGGTGAAGAGCGCATTTCAATTCTTCGAGCGGTTTGCTGATGTCAAGCAGACGTTCATTTATCAGGTCGGCCCCAAGATTGCGATCGTCTCTTCAAAAGAAGAGATCCAAAAGTTGATCAACCTCTATCAAACTGTCTGGCAAAACGCTCCGGGGAAAATGGCTCGCGTGATCCCTATCTCAAAAATGCCGGTCAAAGAAATGGAGAGGATCCTGACATCATTTTTTGGCGAGGCAATCGAAAAAAATCGCCCTCCTTTTGCAAAAGCTGAGCAGGATGGACTAAGCATATTTTCGCTCACGCAAGGAAACTCGCTTGTCTTGATCGGACAGGAAGAAGTTGTGGAGCGCGCGGAAAAAATTGTAAAGGAAACAGAAGAGCAGCTTCATGATCCGGCCGAGATGACGATCTATCTGTACCAATGCCGCCACAGCAATCCTGATGATCTTGCAAAAGTCTTGGACAAGGTCTATGCCTCGTTGCTAACTTCAGCTACAGAGGGGCAGAAAGAAGCGGAACTCAATTATTCTTCGCAAGGGCCCCAGTTCAAAACGCCCGACGGATATGCTCCCACCCCGCCTCTTGTCGTATCGCCTCCGCCATTAAAGCCCGGCAGCTACTCGACCGTTGAGCTCGAAGTGGGAAATGACCATTTCATTCCCGATCCGAAAACGGGAACTTTGCTGATGGTCGTCCGTAGAGACGCCCTTGTCAAAATTAAAGACCTGCTGCGCAAGCTCGACGTTCCCAAAAAAATGGTGCAGATCGAAGTCCTTCTTTTTGAAAAACGGTATCAAAACCAGACCAGCTTCGGTATGAACGTCTTGAAGCTGGGATCTAAGAAAAACGGGATCCAGTGGACATCGGATGTCGCTCCATCAGGTCCAGGCGTGCTTCAATTTTTACTCAAAGGAAGCAGTTCGAAACATTTTCCTGCTTATGATTTGGCGTACAGCTTCTTAATGACCCAAGAAGATATCCAGCTCAATGCAGCCCCTTCTGTCATCACGGTGAACCAAACTCCAGCCCAGATCGCCATCGTTGAAGAGGTCTCGATCAACAACGGAGCGGCTCCTGTCGATACGAATAAAGGGATCGCCTTTGAAAAATCGTTCACCCGTACCCAATACGGTATCACCATTATCTTGACGCCGACCGTCCATCTTCCCGATCAAGAAGATGAAGTGGGGGAAAGCAAAGGTTTTGTCACATTGCAGACCAATATTACTTTCGATACCCCTAAAAACCACACCAATAAAGATGACCGCCCGACAGTAGACCGCCGGCACATCGAAAACGAGGTCCGCGTTGTCGATGGGCAAACGGTGATATTAGGCGGATTGCGGCGCAAAGCCACGCAAGACACCGATGAGAAGATCCCATTCCTTGGAGAAATTCCTGGGATCGGGAAGCTGTTTGGCTCAACAAAGCTGACAAGCAACAATACGGAGATGTTTTTCTTCATCACGCCGACGATCGTCTTGGATCCTGAAGAGGAATTGGTCCAGATCCGTACAGAGCAGCTGAAGAAAAGGCCTGGCGACATTCCTGAGTTTTTAGAGCGTCTTGTGGAGTCGCGGCAAAAAGAGAGGAAAAAATTCTTCCGCCAAAGTTTGCAGATATTTTTTGGTAACAATGACTACTAATGCAGATGCAGACATTCAAGACCTCGCACAACGCTTCGGCATCCCTTTTTCCAACGATTTGACCCAATATCCTTTTGTTAAGGACAAGGTCCAGGTCCTCCCTTATGCTTTTGCCAAAGGCCATGCCGTTCTTCCCATTGATGAAAAGGAAGGAAAGCTGCTCGTTGCCCACCTGCGCCCATTTGATCTCGAGGTTTTAGAAGAGATCCGATGTGTTGCAGGGCGGGAGCTCCAAGAAATATTGACGACGAAAAAAGCGATCGAAGAGGCGATCGAACTCTGCTACCATCAGAAAGACAATGTCGCTTCCGAACTGATCGCCACCCTTAATTTAGAGCCTTCTCTCACCGCGGACGAGGAGGAGGGGTATGACCTGTTGGAGCAGCATGCCTTATCGCCCGTCATTCAGCTTTTGAATGTGATGCTTGCGGAAGCGATCCAGCAGGGTGCCTCCGACATCCATTTTGAACCGATGGAGAATGGCATTGGGGTCCGTTACAGGATAGACGGCGTTCTTCAGATGCGCCACTCTCCTCCTAAAGACTACCAATCGCAGCTGATCACACGCATCAAGGTCATGGCGCGTTTGGACATCGCTGAACACCGGCTGCCTCAAGACGGAAGGATCAAGCTCAAGCTGGGAGGGCGGCAGATCGACTTTCGCGTAAGCACAGTCCCTGTCGTTTATGGAGAGAGGATTGTTTTGAGGATTTTGGACAAGAGCAATGTCCTTCTGGGATTGAACAAGATCGGAATGAGAGCTCCTACCCTCGCAGAATTTGGCAAACAGATCCGCTTGAGCGAAGGGATTGTCCTGGTGACCGGGCCTACGGGCAGCGGAAAGACGACCACCCTCTATAGCGCCCTCTCTCAGATCAACTCCTCCGAAACGAACATCATGACCATTGAAGATCC
>JAFEGU010000328.1 GCA_018239725.1 Verrucomicrobiota bacterium
TCAAGAGAAAAGTTGTTGTTGATAGGCAATTTTTCCTTGAGCCTCTGAGCCTGAGGGACAATGGCATCATCTTTGACAAGTCATGTTTATTTTTCACCCTGGAATGGACCTGCCGTGCAAGGAGGGTCCAGCGCCTCAAGTTCGATCGCACTCTCAAAAAACTCCTTAAATATCAATTTTTTCTTACCGAATGCCGCTGAGCCGACGTTCCGTTTGCAGAACCCTCTCTTTTTCGATCCGAGGAGTGTTCCTGCTAAACAAATGCAAGGTGTTCCATCCTCGCAACCTGCCGCAAGAGAGATTCCTCTGCAAAGCCCATCTGCTGAAAAAGTGTTTTTAGGGCCGCTTGTGTTAGGAGCTGGGGACCTGATTGCCGATCTGGCTGGTAAAACGCGCGGGGTCTATAACCAGATCAATTTGTTCCAAGGAACAGAAGATCCGGTCGGACTTGTTGGCTTGAGTGTGACTTCTGTATTTTCCATTGTAAGCGGTGCATGCACGGCATATGACGGGTATCGAGAAGAACGCTTGTCCAAGAAGATCGGGGATGTGTGGGGGCGCGTCTTAGGGGGGTTAAAAGCATTCCGAGGATCGGTGACAACAACAGCTTCGACTTTGTCCTTGCCAGCAAGAGCTTTGACGTTGACTGCCCTTGCGACGACATCGAAGGTGATTACTGCTGTTGCAAGCGTTTTTTCGAACGTTTCTGGAGCATTGTTCAGCACGATCGGCCTGATCTATTTAGTGATCAATTCGATCAAAATCCATTTGCAAAGAGGGTTTGATCAGGAACTGAGCGCGGTCCTGAACAATCCAGCATTGCCACCGGAAGAGAAAAATGGCGCTGCGCTCGCATTTTTACAAGACAAATTGCGCGTGAGCGATGAAGAGAAGGCTGCAATCAGAGCCGATGTGGAAACAAATCCGCGCTATCAGGATTTCTCAAATGAGAAAAAAGAGGCTAAGATCGCGAGCAAGATCGGAAAGCTGTCTAAGAAAAAAGAGGAAGAGCTGAAACGCGTGACAAGCGGCGAATGTGTGGACAAGATCAAAAATGCGGATACGAGCGCTGCTGATGAGGTCGTGGAATCGGTGTTGTCGCAGTGTCGTAAAAATATGTTTTTCAATGCTTTAGGAGTTGTGATTAGTATCCTTGGCATTTCAGCAATGATCATCGGGCTTGTTTTCAGTGCAGGGGCTCCGCTTCTTGCTGCAGCGGTAATGAGCGTGGTCGTCACTGCAGCGCTGTTTGGACTTGACCTGTACTACTTGGTCAAAGATTTCCAGCAGAGCCAGCCTGGAAGGTATGACAAATTATGCTTGCTCATCTCTTCTGTTGTAGGCTTTGGAGCAGCTTCAGCTGCCGTCTGTTTTTCAATGAACCCGATCGCCATCTCATGCGCAGCGGTGTTTGGGCTTATCTGGCTGACCATCAATTTGGTCTGCTACTGGAGGCTGCGCAATTTGGAAAATGGGAATGGTTAATTAATTGATTAAGGTACCAAATATGGCAACACAAACATTTTCCTTGTCCAGAGAGGCGACGGACTACTATTTAAGGCCCCGGCCAGAACCGGTGTCAGCTGGGCTGGTCCACCATGCTCCAGATTATTTAAGAGCATTGGATACCGAAGCGCCCCGTTCTACTCTTCCTTTAAAAGACCGGCTTCCAATTTACGAGGGATTGATCGGTTCGATCTGGGGAAGGATCCTCAATTTTTTTGATTTTGCGATAGCCGTCGAAGACAGCAATGGAAAATGTTCTTATGTCGATCTTAAGAAGTTGACAGAAGAACTTTTAAAGCCCGATATCGGACGTCCGGCAGCATCCCAATTCGCTGCGCAGACAAAACAGGTGCAGCAGCTTGTCCTGGAATCTCTTAATCCTGTCATCGGTCAGCCGGTCACATGGGAAAAAGTGGAAGGGCTGTTTCAAAGCTTTAGGACAAATGAGATGCTGGTCCGTTTAAGAGGCGCTGATTGTCCTGGGGTCAAAGCAGCTGTCCAGGAGAGGATGGAGTCTTTAAAAGTCCGTCATTTGGAAGTGCTCGACTATGGCTCTGAGCAAGTGACGCGTAAATTGAAAGTTGGAGACATCCTCTTCAAAAAGGTTCACGAAGAAGATTTTAATCCCGTTGTGCTCGGACAGACGATCGCTTATCCGTTCATGGGAGCGCCTAAAGAGCGGGAAGGGTACAAGTTCAGCCATGCTGCCATCTACCTTGGAAATGGGCGGATTGCGGAAGCTTCTCCCCATTTGGACGGTTGCGAAGTGAGGATCTTGCCGATGGACGATCCCCGTTTTGGACTTGACCCTACAAAGAAGACCCGGTTTTTGGTCTGCCGTTTTCAAGATGAAGAGATAGCGAGGGAAGCCGCTGAGATCGCCGAATCGGTCGCTCAGCCAGTATCCGCCTACAATGGCGGTCCTGGCGATGCGACCGAGTTCCAATACACGAAGGTTCACGCCTTGCGTTCTCTGTGGCATTCTGCGTCGTTTGGTCCGTTTGCCAGATACCGTTATTTGAAGCAGTATATCGATGACCATAACGGAGAAAGACCGGTCGACTTCATCGACCTCAAGAGCTTCTTCTGCTCTTATTTCGTAGGATATTGCTATCAAACGGCCGAGAGCCGCCATGTGATGCCGGCAATCCTGGGTGAAGAGGATTCGCCAAAGAAGGGGATTACGACGTTTGGCACAGCGATTTTCCGAGGGCTATGGGCCCGATTGCGCAGAATGTGCCATTGGAAAGAGATGAGCGAAGCGGTGAAGCTGCAGTTTGATGCCAAGAGGCTCACACCGCAAAACTTCCGCAATTTCACGACAGCGCATCCAGAGCTCTTTAGAGATGTCTTGATGTTAAGATAACCGATTAGGTAGAACTATCCTACCAGGAGTTCTACCCGATGGACCTTGCTTTAGCTGATTTTTTGTCCTACATCGCCTCTGAAAAGGGGCTCTCTAGCAATACAGTTGCTGCGTATCGCCGTGACCTGGAGATGTTCTTCGAGCTTCTGAAAGGCCGTGGCAAACAAGCGCTTGAGGAAGTTGGCGAAGGGGACGTGATCGCATTTTTAGCACAGCTTAAAAGTGAGCACTATGCGAGCAGCTCCGTCTGCAGGTCTCTTGTCGCTGTGAAGGTCTTTTTCCGCTTTTTAAAGAGGGAAAAGTTGATTGCAACGGACCCGACAGCAAATCTGGACTCTCCTAAACTGTGGCAGCTGATCCCGGAAGTCCTCACTTATGAGGAAGTCGACGCGCTGCTCAAGTGTCCCGATCCTGCAGATCCGATGGGAGCTCGCGACAGGGCGGTTTTTGAAGTGATCTACGCATCAGGTCTTCGGGTCTCAGAAGTGTGCGGCCTCAATCTTTTCGACATCAGCGAGAACACGGTCCGCGTAAAAGGAAAAGGGGGCAAGGAAAGGATCGTCCCGATCGCTCAGGCTGCAATTGATGCTGTCGACCACTACTTGATCCACTTCCGCAACGCGCAGCCTGATCAAAAAGAGGCGCCTTTATTTGTGACATCGAAGGGAAAGAGGATCGATCGCACTCTTATTTGGCAGCGGATCAAGTTATACGGAAAAAAGGCAGGGATCGGAAAACCTCTTTCACCCCATACGCTGCGCCACTCGTTTGCGACCCATCTTTTGGAAAATGGGGCAGACCTTCGAGTGATCCAAGAGATGCTCGGACATGCAAGTGTTGCCACGACCGATCGATACACCCACATCAGCCAGCACCATCTTTCTCAAGCCTTCTCCAACTTCCACCCCCGTCCTTAAAACCGCATGGTTTTTTGAAGACTCTTAATAGGTCAAAATTAATCTTTGGCTTTCTAGAGACATGTCGGATGGTGCGCCCTTAGGACGCACCATCCGACATGTCTCTAGTTAGCCAGAAATTAACTCTGACTTATCAGTTATTAATACGTTTGATTACAGTTCTTCGGGTTTGGGGTGTTTTTTCATTTTGTTCATTTTTTCGTGGAAAGCTTCGACGTAGGTGTAGATGATCGGTGTGAGATAGAGGGTGAGGACTTGGGAAACGATCAGCCCTCCGACGATCACGATACCCAGCGGCCGGCGGCTTTGCGCGGTCATCCCGCCGATGCCGAGTGCTATGGGTACAGCGCCCATCAGCGCTGCAAAGGTGGTCATGAGGATAGGACGGCACCTGACCATGCAGGCGTGATAGATCGCGTCGTGGATCGATCGGCCTTCATGGATCCGCGACTCGTTGGCAAAGTCGATCATGATGATCCCGTTCTTCAACACGATCCCGAGGAGCATGATCAGTCCGACGAATGCATAGAGCGAAAGGGTCTCTCCAAAGATAAAGAGACTCATGAGACCTCCTAATGCAGCAGGAGGCAGCGTCGACATGACGGTGATCGGGGGATAGAAGTTTTCATAGAGGATGCCCAGGATCACATAGATAATGAAGATGGTGATGACGAGCAGGTATTGGAGGTTTGCAAACGATGTTTGGAAGACGTTTGCGGCGCCTTGTACGCTGCCGAATACTGTCGGCGGCAAGACCTGGTTTGCTGTTTTTTGCACATCGTTCAAGGCCGTCTCGAGGGCAGCATTGCCAAGGTTGAACGAGATTGTTGCGGATGGAAGCGTGTTGATGTGGTTCACAGTCAGCGGGCCGACCGATTCGGAGATCCTCGTGATCGAGCTTAACGGGACCATATGGTTTGTCGAGGAGCGGAGCCAGAGCTGTCTTACTTGTGCAGGTTCGCTGTAGAATCTTGGAAAGGTCTCCATGATGGCGTAGTATTGGTTATCGGGCATGTTGATCGGAGACAAGTTGGTCCCGGCGTATGCTAGGCTGAAGGCATTTTCGATGTCGTATGCTGTGATATTGTAAATCGAGGCGCGATCACGCAGGATCTCGACGTTGAGTTGCGGCTGGGTGATATCCAGGTCGCTGACGACATCTTTGATCGACGTCAATTTTTTCAACGCAGCTTCCAGTTTTGGGGCGTATTCATAGAGATCATCGGAGCTTAAGCTTTGCACTGTGAACTGGTAGGCAGCCTTGCTGTCGACAGCGCCTACTTGGAGGTTGATCAGAGGCAAGGGTTTTAAGAAGGTCTGAACGCCTGGAATTCCGTTCATCTTGGGACGCAGGCTATGGAGCACGCCTGCAAGGGGAAGCCGGTCTTGTAGAGGTTTTAAGTGGATATAGAGGATCCCTTCATTGTCTTGGGGATAGCCGCCGACGGCCGCTACTTTAGTGACGTTGGAATCCTGAACGGCCATTTTTGCGAGCTCTTCCATGTAGTCGCCGAGGATAAAAGGAGATGTGCCGTCGACTGTCTGAACATAAGCTTCAATAAGGCCTAAATCATCTGGCGGCAGGAAGTCTTTCGGGAGTTTGGCGAGAAGAAAAAGGGAAAGCCCAAGACTTGCCGCGCCGACAGCGAGGATTGTTTTTTTGTGGTTGAGCGACCATTCGAGGGTTGGTCCATAAATATCGAGGATCTTTTGGTTAAAGGCATCGGAAAATCTTTCGACCACGTTTTTTTTGCGTCCTTCGACATGGACTGGAATAAAGCGGCTGCACAGAAGCGGCGTTAGTGTCAGCGAGATGACGCCTGAAATGGCGACTGCGATCACAATCGTCATTGCAAACTCGTGGAGGACCCTTCCGATAATGCCTCCCATGAAGATGAGGGGGATGAACACGGTGCAGAGGCAGAGGGTCATCGATAAGATCGTAAAGCCGATCTGCTTTGAGCCGTTAAGGGCTGCCTGCAGAGGGGATTCTCCGTGCTCGACGTGGCGGACGATGTTCTCGAGTACAACGATCGCATCGTCGACAAGGAAGCCGATCGCAAGGGTGATTGCGAGTAGAGAAAGAATGTCGATGGTAAATCCGAGTTTGAGCATGACAATGAACGTTGCCAAGACCGACATCGGAATGGCAAAGACAGGGATGATTGTATCGCGGATCTTTCCTAAATAGAAGAAGATCACAAGAACGACGAGGATGAGTGCCACAACGAGAGTGAACTGGACGTCATGGACAGATTCCCAAATGTATTCCGATTGATCGTACATCCGGATCAGTTGGACAGATCCGGGAAGTTCTGCCTGCAGCTGGGGAAGGAGGTCGTTGACCTCTTGGATCACTTGGAGGGTGTTAGCTCCTGGCTGTTTGCGCATCGCGATAGCTACCATTGGCGATGATTGTTCTCCTTCAAAGTAGGAGAAGTACATCTTATCGTCTTGGATACTGTCGATTGCTTTTCCAATGTCGCGGAAACGGGTGATCGAACCGTTATCGTTTTTAATGATGATCGGATCATAGACGTCGGCGCTGTAGAGCTGTCCTTGGATGTCAACGGTGAACTCTCGAGAAAAGCCATAAAGGGTCCCTGTAGGCAAGTAGACGTTGGCGGCTTTAATAGCGTTTCCTACATCATTGATGCCGATACCTCGTGCGACCATTTTTTGAGGATCGACCCTCAGGCGGACGGCATATGGGCTTCCATATGTTTGAACTTGGGAGACCCCTTCTAAGATACTGAGGCGTTGTCCTAAAACGACATCGCCATAGTTGTACAGATCGCCTAGGGTCATATCGGGAGAGGTGATGACAAAGATCAATATGGGTGTCGATGTTGGGTTGACTTTGCTGTAAGTTGGTGCATAAGGCAGGTCTTGCGGCAGCTGGGCGCTTGCTGCGTTGATCGCAGACTGGACATCTGGTGCGGCCAAGTCGACACTTCGATCGAGGACGAACTGGAGGACGATGCTGGCGCTTCCTGTATAGCTTGTGGAGGAGATGGTCTGGATCCCTTCAATCGATGTGAACTGCCTTTCAAGAGGAACGACGACGTTGTTGGCAATCGTTTGCGGGTCAGCGCCTGGATAGTCGACGCTGACTTCAATTGTCGGATAATCAACGTCGGGCATGTCGCTGACAGGAAGGGCCTGGTAGCTTAACACTCCGAAAAATGCGAGTGCAAGCATGACAAGCGTTGTCATCACAGGGCGGTTGATAAAGGGAGCTGAGATGTTCATATGGAGCTATTCCCTCTTTATAATGGAGCTTGGTAAGCAGGCTGCTGAGGCACGGGAGGCGCCTTTGTAGCGACCTGCACTTTCATTCCGCTGTAGATATTGAGCTGTCCTTCGACAATGACCTGGTCGTCAGCTTTGACTCCTGCTAAGATCACAGTCTGTTCTCCAAATCTTTGGCCAATTTGCACGGCACGTTTTTCCGCTGTGCTGTCCGACTTAAGGACGTAGACGTAGTGGCCCGATTGTCCTACCATGACAGATTGGGTTGGTATGACGATGGCCTCATTGAGCTCATCCAGGATGACTCGCACATCGACATAGTGTCCTGGCCAGAGTAGCTTTTCTTCATTAGCAAAGGTCCCTTCCATTAGGATGGCGCCTGTATTTTCATTGACCTGGTTGTCGATTAAGGTCAGTTCCCCTTCGAAGGAGTGGGTGTGGGAAGGCTCTGTGAACACTTGCAGCTTGAGTTTTTTTGCCCTCTGTTTCATTTGGATGGTGGTCAGATCGGTCTCCGGGACGTAAAAATCGACATAGATCGGCTGGATCTGGTTCAGGGTCACTAAATTGGTGCCAGAGTTTGCGTTGATATAGTTTCCGGGTTTGACTTGGAGCTGTCCTGTCACACAGTTCATCGGGGCGCGGATGAAGCAGTAGCCGAGATTGATCTTAGCTGTTTCAATGGCCGCTTGGTTCTGTTTGATCGTTGCTTCATCGGCGAGCACGTTGGTGACGTACTGGTCGTAGTCGAGCTGGGAAATGAAGTTTTCTTTGACGAGCGAGGCGTAACGTTTTGTCGTATCTCGCGCATACTCCAAATTTGCATACGTTTGGGCCAAGACCCCTTCTGCCTGCGCAAGCTGGGCTTCGTAGGGCCTGGGGTCGATCACAAGCAGAAGATCTCCCTCTTTGACATCTTGTCCCTGTTCGAAAAATTGGCTGGTCAAGATTCCGGAAACTTGGGCCATCACATCAACGCTGATGTAGGGTGTGACATGTCCTGTGTAATCGAGGTAGAGGGGGACAGTGCAAACCGATGGCGTCGTTACGGTGACCTGATGAGGCGGCGGCGGTGGAGGAGGAGCCTTTTCACATCCTGCTATCGATAATAGTGCGGCCAACGCAATATATTTTTTCATTTTGTATCCTCAGGCGTAATAGATGTGGGAAGATAGGTCGGGGACACCATCCCTGTCGAATAGGCTAGGTTGGCAAGCGATGTGAACCATTGCTGGATCGCACTGGCCTCTGTCGCTCGCGCATCGGCAAGCGAGCTTTGCGCTGAGACGACATCTAGGATGGTATTGGTTCCTTCCTTATATTTAGCAAGGGCAACCGTGTATTGCTCTTCAGAAGCTGCTAAAAAGGCGATTGCAAATTTCAGGGTGTCATAGGAGACTTTGACGCTAGAATAATAGGTGGTGATCTGTTGGATGACGTCGATCTGGGTATTCTTCATCTGCTCTTCTGCGGTTTTTTTGTTCGCTTTGGCGATCTTGATCGCGTTTCGGTAGTAGTAGCCGGAAAAGATTGGCATGCTGACAGCAATTGTGCTTTGGAAGTTGTACTGGTCGTGCAGCCCGCCGTTAAAGTAGCTTTTTCCCAGTTCAAAGTTATAGTTCACCTGGGGTAGGAACTGTCTTTGAGCGGCTTTTAACTGCTGCTCGTAAGAGTGCAGGTTTGCTTCTGCGGCCATGAGGTCTGGCCTGTTTTGCATACCGAGGGAGATCATCTCTTCTAGAGGAGGTAAGAGGTCGGTGTTGGGTAGATCGCTCGGCAGTCCAAGGGTGTCTAGTTCCATATTGGCTGGAAGGCCCATGCTTGCCAAAAGTTGGGCGTATGATGCTTGGACGTTCTGCTGTTGCGCGCAGAGGCTTGTTTGGTTTTGCAGCAGTTGGGTCTGGGCCTGCAAGAAATCGGAAATGTCTTTGACGCCAGCTTTTAATCCTGCTTCTGCGACATCGAGCGTTGTTTGGGCTGTTTCAACGTTGGCCTGGTCTGCCACATAAAGCTGTTTTTGATAGAGGTAGTTATAAAAATCGTTCATGATCGTCTGGATCAGCACCTGGATTGCGCTGTTGTGGGTCCAGTCTGCATTATAAAGGGCTTGCCGGTAGGACTCTGTCGTAGCCCTTAATGTGCCAAAATCGAAGACGAGGTAGGAGATTTGTAGCTGCGGCCCATAGACCGAGTAGTAGACGTCTGTGACAGAAATGGGGGCTCCTCCAGCTGCGCCAGCTCCTGAAGTGACTGCTGTAACAAAAGTTGGCTGGCGGGCTCTTAAGTAGCTGAAATCACCTGTGAACTGGGGGAAAAACTGGCTTTGGGACTGGCCCCACTGAGCAGCAGCGGAACGCGCTTGCGCCCAGGTGATCTTAGTCTGAACGTTGTTTCTTAAGGCAATATCGACGATCTCGGCTAAACTGTAGGGTTCATTTTGAGAAGGAAGCTCGGGCGGTGCATCGTTGAGCGGCAACGGTTTGACATAAGAAGGGGGATTCCAGGTGTTATCGGGGCTGCGCGGGGCATAGCTGTAAGGATCCATGATCGATTTTGATGTGTAGCAGCCGCTGCAGATTAATAGGACGCAAAGCGATATGGGCATGCCGAAACGCGCCAGCTTGGAGGCTGGAGAACTAAGTGGGATCACTTTACCGTCGTCATAGTCGTTTTCAGACATGAATACCGCAATTCAGTGGTA
Organism: Verrucomicrobiota bacterium; assembly: GCA_018239725.1. Lineage (GTDB taxonomy): Bacteria > Chlamydiota > Chlamydiia > Chlamydiales > Rhabdochlamydiaceae > Acherontichlamydia. The sequence continues at coordinate 9,743 of JAFEGU010000328.1, forward strand.
AATTATTTTTTTACCCATAAGGCGCAGTATACGAACTTTGCTTTTTAGGTCAAAAGTTATAGAAAATTAAATGAGAAATTCTGTTTTTATAACTGAGATGTCTTATTTTTTGGCTTAAGAACTATTAAATGTTGTGGACTTGATTTTGTTTTGATAGAAGGAAGATTTGACCTGAAAATAAGCGATCTGGGAGGGACCATGAGTTCCGTGAAACTCAAAGTGTTAGGCAAGATAGGTAAAATCATGCTTCTTAATGCTGGAAAGAAGCTGGCCAAGGTCTTAGATAGGACCTCAATGGTTCTACTGTTGCTGGCTGGGTTGAATTGGGGATTATTTGCAGTTGCACACGTTGATCTGGTCTCATGGGTGTTTGGCCCAATGAGCGCTATGCAACGTATTTTCTACCTTGCTTTCGGGTTATCAGCCATTTGGGCAATCGTCCGTTTATGTCTCCGTCGAATTTACAAATAGAAATTCGTCAATACTGCCCTTTTGCATTTTCAATAGCTGATAGACTGAGAAAAAATTGAGCGTTACATACTGGTGACGATTCAATCGCACAAGCGCTTGGAAAAATTGCCAAGAGAGGAGCCGAAGCCCCCCCTTGAAAGTGCGGAACGTTACTGAAGCTTTTTGTTGAGCAGGTCGTTGACGACGGCGGGCGATGCTTTGCCTTTGCACAGCTTCATCACTTGTCCAACTAGGAAGGCGAAGGCTTTGGCCTTGCCCGCCTTAAAGTCGGCGACCGATTGGGCATTTTCCGCTAAAACCTGGTCGACGAGCGGTTCGATGGCTGCTGTGTCGTGGACAGGCTGGTAGTCGGGGTTTTCCTGGACGATCTTTTCAGGGTCTTTCCCAGGCGAGGCGACCATGTCGTCTGCTACGCTTTTAGCGATTTTTCCAGTGATCGTTCCTTTTTCGATCAAGTTGAGAAGCTTGCCGATCTGTTCGGGTGTGATCCCTGAATCGATGAGCGACTTTCCTGTTTCTTTGTAGCGGCCTGCAAATTCCACTGTGATCCAGTTGCAGACGCTTTTCGGGTAGGGGGCGATTTTAAGCGCCTCTTCGAAGTAGTCGGCAAGCCTTTTTTCATTAATAAGGATGGCGGCTGAACCTTTAGGAAGTTGGTACTCGGCCATATACCTTTTCATACGCTGATGGGGAAGTTCTGGCAATGAGGCCCGGATCGTTTCGATATAGCTTTCAGTCAATACAATCGGTGGTAAGTCGGGCTCGGGGAAGTAGCGGTAGTCTTCGGCCTCCTCTTTTTGCCGCATCATGATCACCTCTTTTTTATCGGGATCGAAACGGTAGGTCCCTTTTTCGATCACTTTGGAGGGATCTTCATGCGGTTTCAGGGTATACTCGCGGATCTGCCTTCTGATCTCCGATTCAAGGGCGATCTCCATATAATGAAAGGAGTTCATGTTCTTGATCTCGATCTTGTTCCGCAGCTTCTTTTCCCCTTTTTTGCGGACGGAGACGTTACAGTCAAAACGCAGAGACCCTTCTTCCATGTTGCAATCGGAGGCGTCGAGGTATTCCATGATCGCTTTAACGGCCATGGCATAGGCGACCGCTTCTTTTGGAGAGTGGATGCATGCTTCCGAGACGATCTCGATCAGGGGAACCCCGGCGCGGTTGTAATCGACGCCTGCAAAGGAGCTGAAGTGCTTGAGCATCCCTGCATCGTCTTCAAGGTGGGCGCGGTTGATCGAAAAGTGCTTCGTCTCTTCGCCGACATCGGCTGTGATCGTTCCGCCGACAACGATCGGCTGTTCAAACTGGGTGATCTGGAAGTTGCGGGGGCTGTCGGGATAGAAGTAGGATTTTCTATCGAACTTGCTGAAAAGGGGGACTTGGGCATGGACAGCGCAGCCGAACTGGACGGCCTTTCTGACAGCTTCCTTGTTCAGGACAGGAAGAGTGCCTGGCTGACCGGTGCAGACATCGGTGATGTTGGTGTTCGGCTCATCTCCAAATCGGTTGGGGGCGGAGCTGAAGAGTTTAGACTTCGTGTTGAGCTGGACGTGGATCTCTAAGCCGATGACAGGTTCCCAATCGGCGTATGGAATGTCGGTCATGATTCTACCTCATCGTCAAAGAGCGGGGGGATGGATTGATGGTAGTTTGTCGCTTGTTCAAAAGCGTGGGCAAAGTTAAGCACTTGTGCATCGTGCATCTGAGGGCCTAGCAGCTGGAAGCCAAAAGGGTGTTTTTGATGATCGAACCCAGATGGGATCGAGATGGCTGGGATTCCTGCTAGGTTCGCTGCAATCGTATAGATATCTTGCAAGTACATCTGCAGCGGGTCTTGGATCTCTCCCAATTTGAACGTGGTAAAGGGGGAGCAGGGCATTGCAACAATGTCGCATTGGGCAAACGCTTTTTTGTACTGCTCGATCATGAGCGTTCTAACCTTTTGAGCCTTCTTGTAGAAAGCGTCATTGTATCCGGAGGAGAGGACATAGGTCCCAAGGAGGATCCGTTTCTTCACTTCAGGACCGAAACCTTCTTGCTTCGAGAGGTCATAGACTTCGTCAAGGGTCATTGCCTTTGCGGAGCGCTTGCCGTAGCGGACCCCGTCGAACCTGGCCAGGTTGGTCGACGCTTCTGCAGTCGCGAGGATATAGTAGACGGCGACCGAGTATTTCAAGATGTCGAGGTTGACATCGATGATGGTGGCTCCGAGCTGTTTGTAGACTTCCAAAGCATCGAAGAAGTTTTTTTTGGCCCCATCTTGCAGTTGCTCGAGGAAGCTCATCGGCACGCCGATCTTAGTTCCCTGGATCCCTTTTTTGAGCTTTTCAAGATAAGGTTCTTGAGGGAGGTTCATGCTGGTCGAGTCGTGGGAGCAGTGTTTGCCGAGGACCTCCATGACAAGCGCTGCATCGGCGACAGTTGTCGTAAGCGGGCCGATCTGATCGAGCGAGGAAGCGAATGCGACGAGTCCGTAGCGGGAGACCCTTCCATAAGTTGGCTTGAAGCCGACAATTCCGCAGAAGGATGCAGGCTGGCGGATCGATCCTCCCGTATCGCTGCCGAGGGCAATCGGGCAGAGGCGAGCAGCAACGGCCGCTGCAGAGCCTCCTGACGAGCCGCCTGGAGTGCATGCGATGTCCCAAGGGTTCTTGGTCTTTTGGAACGCAGAGTTTTCTGTCGAAGATCCCATCGCAAATTCATCGAGGTTAGTCTTCCCGATGATGAGCGCGTCCTCTTCTTCCATCAATCGGGTCACGGTCGCATCGAAGACGGCGCGATAGTTGGAGAGGAATTTAGAGGCGCATGTGGTCATTTCGCCCTTAATATGGATATTGTCCTTGATGGCGATGGGAACCCCTGCAAGTTTTCCAAGAGGTTGATTTTTCTGACGTTTTTGGTCGAGCTTGTCTGCCTGTGCCAACATCCTGTCTGAATAGACTGCCAGAAATGCTTGCGTTTGAGGGTCGTGCTTCTGGATGCGCTTTAATGTCGATTCAGCGATCGCTTTTGCAGAGAGATCGCCTTTAAGGAAACGTTCACGGATGGCAAGGGCGGATAAGCGGTACATGGATATAGGTTACCTTTGCGTAATTATTGATTGGAAAATTTAATGACAGGAGGAACGCGGACCATCCCGCCGACGTGGGCTGGGGCATTGGCTAGAAATGTTTCGCGCGGAAGCAGGTCGCCTACTGCATCTTCTCGCATGACGTTTGTTAGCGTCTCTAAGACCCGGTTGCAGGGTTCGACCCCGTCTGTCGGGACCTCGTCCAGCTGGGTAATGTACCCAAGGATTTTAGAAATTTGGTTGTATAAAGCTTTTTTTTCATCTTCCGTGCAAGCGATCCGGCAGAGTTTGGTCAGCTTAGTTAGTTCATTTTCATCGAATTCGGCCATACAGTTACCTAAAATAGGTGAAATCAACTATCATAGACGCTCAAAACCTGAGCTGTAAAGGGAAATATGCATCGCATACTTATTTATGCTGACCAAGGAGTTGATGGCGGAGCGCTAAAACAGCTTGTCAGGAGCCTCAAGCAGGAGCTAGATCCTTCATTATATGAGATTAAGAGGGTCAACGCGAACATCCTGTTAACGCAGAGCTGGGAAGAGTCGGCGGCTCTTCTCATCATCCCTGGCGGGCGCGATGTTTTTTACCATGCGGCCCTCGATGGCGCTGGGACAGATAGGATCCGTCGGTATGTTGAGAGTGGGGGCAGGTACCTCGGTATCTGCGCAGGAGCCTACTTTGCGTGCAAAGCGATCGAATTTGAAAAAGGGGGGGCTCTTGAAGTCTGCGCAGACCGCTCTTTGCAATTTTTTCCAGGGATCGCTAAAGGGCCTGCCTATGGACCTAACAAATATTCCTATGAGAATGCCCGCGGCGTGGAAGCGGCGGCTGTCACATGGGAAGATGGGACCTGTCCGATCTACTTTAATGGGGGCTGCCTTTTTGATGCGGATGAGCTCTATCCCCAGGTCGAAACGATCAGCCGCTACAGCGACATTGAAGGTCGCCCTGCCGCCATCGTTGATATTCCAATCGCTCAAGGACGCGCCATTTTAAGCGGAGTGCACATTGAGTACTCTCCGTGCTATCTGAATGGTGCCGATCCTTATCTGCAGAAGCTGATCCCGATCTTTGAAAAAGCGGAAGGGGAGCGCCGTTTGGTCTTCCGCTCTCTATTAAGTCGTTTAGGCTTGCATCAATTTTCTTAAATCAGTATGGCTCAATCTTAGCGCTAGTGCTGGAGGAAGTATGAGGTTTAGAGCTATTGCTGCTGGGATTGCGTTCAGTCTGTCTCTTCAAGTTTCGACTCATGCGTGCACAGCGTTCCAGTTCAAAGCCGAGGACGGCACATGGATCTATGCGCGGTCGCTGGAGTTTGGATTTCGGATGGGGTCTGATCTTCTTATTGTCCCTCGCGGAACTGCTTATACTGGAACAGCTCTCAATAATAAGACGGGATTGAAATGGACGGCTAAATACGGTTTTGTTGGGATGAACCAGTCGGTCGGCCAGGAATTTGTTTCGGAAGGGATGAATGAAAAAGGGCTTATCGTCGGAATGCTCTATTTTCCCAGGTATGCCCAGTTTGAAGCTTCTTCCGATACCGATAGCAGCCGAACGATCGGCTCTTGGGAGTTGGCAGCTTACCTTCTCGGCAGCTGCTCAACTGTATCTGATGTCAAAGAGGCAGTTGAAAAGGTGATTGTTGGCAAAGTGCCTAACTCTGATCTTGGCGGTTTTGTGATCCCGCTTCACTACTATGTCGCCGATCGTTCGGGCAAAGCCATCGTCATCGAATATCTTAATGGGAAACGCAATGTTTACGATAATCCTCTGGGCGTTCTCACGAATTCACCTCCATTTGAATGGCAGATTACCCACCTGATCCGCTACATCAATTTATCGCCGGTCAATGTACCTGAGCTGAAACTTTCCGATTGGACCCTCCTCAATCTCGGCCAAGGTAGCGGTCTTCTTGGCCTTCCTGGAGACTACACCCCTTCTTCCCGTTTTGTACGAGCTGTCTTCTTTTCCCAATGGGCCTCTAAGCCGGATAATGCAGAAGATGCAGTCGGTCTCGGATTTCACATCCTGAACACGTTTAATATCTTTGATGGCATTGTCCGGACGACGCTTGAAGAAGAAAATAACAGCGAACTTCCTCTTGCCAAAACGGGCGTCGATCTGAAAAATGATATTACCCAATGGGTCGTGGTCCATGACAGGACCCATTTAAAGACGTATATCAGAACCTACAACAACCTGCAGGTCCAAATGGTCGATCTGAACAAGATCGATTTTAGCAAAGGGGGATTGAGGACGATCAAATTGCCGGACGCATTTTCTGCAGAGGAGATCACCCACAAATCAACACCTCTGCAACGCAAGAGTTAAAATCGACTGAAACTTTTTATTGAGATAGGTTCTTGGCCCTAAAAAGTTGCAAAGTCGAGTTAAAAATTTGATGACAACTCAAGATTGTTCTTTTAGAATGAAATTTGTACCAGTATGGAGGATTTTACGATGAAGTGCTTGAATATGTTGGCTTTTGTATTAATCATTATTGGCGCATTGAACTGGGGGCTATGGGGCTTTTTCCAATTCGATCTCGTCGCTTGGCTATTCAAAGGCAATACCACATGGCTTAGCCGTATGGTTTATGCGCTTGTTGGCCTGGCAGGGCTTTGGAGCTTGCGCCTTCTTCCAAGATGCAAACATCTTTGCTGCGACACAGAGTGTTCCAGTAAAGGTGGAAAAGGCGGCAAAGGCGGCTGCTGCAATTAATTGTTTCTGATTAGTCATTTCTTAAGGGCCTAGAAGAACATTCTCTTCTGGGCTCTTATCTTTAGGAAGTTTATGAAAGTTGATCCTATCATCATTTGGTTCCGCCAAGACCTGCGCCTAGCCTACAATCCGGCATTTCTGCATGCAGTTAAAGAGAACTCCCCATTGATCGCGGTGTATATTTGGTCTCCGGAAGAAGAAGGGGGATGGAAACTCGGCGCCGCTTCCCGCTGGTGGCTCCATCATTCCCTCAAGGCTTTGGAGTCGGAACTGAAAATGAGGGGAGTCCAGTTGTGCATTCAAAAGGGAGAATCTGCCGCAATCTTAAAGAGGATCGTCAAGCAAACACAGGCCAAGCAGGTCGTTTGGAATGCCCGCTATGAACCAGATGCTCTTAAGCAAGAAAAGCATGTTAAGGAAGCAATCGAAAAAAGCGGGTGCGCAGCAGCCTCATTTCATGGGAACCTTCTTTTTCCGCCGGGCACGATCCTAACTGGGGAAGGAAATCCCTACCAAGTGTTCACACCTTTTTATCGCGCGTGCCTCAAAGAAGAGATCGAACCGCTTGAAGCGAAGGTTCCTACGAAAGTTACCCATTTTCGCCTAAAGCTCGATCATTTAAAGATCGATGATCTCAACCTTCTTCCCGAGATTGGATGGGACAAAGGGTTTTATGATGTGTGGACGCCAGGGGAAAAGGGTGGGCAGGCGGCATTGCGGCAATTTATCAAAAAAGGACTCTCCGACTATTCGACAGCAAGAGATGCGCCAGGAATGGAAGGGACATCGCTTCTCTCTCCCCATTTGCACTTTGGAGAGATCGCTCCTTTTCAAATTTGGGAAGAGCTGGAAAATCAAAGAGGTTCAGAGCCTTTTCTAAGGCAGATCATTTGGCGGGAGTTCGCCCATCATCTGCTTGTCCATTTTCCAAAGACGCCCAACCGGGCCTTGAAAGAGAAGTTCAATGATTTTCCGTGGAAGAAGGATAGCCGTTCTCTACACATATGGCAAAAGGGGATGACAGGTTATCCGATCATTGATGCAGGGATGCGCCAGCTGTGGAAGTTGGGCTGGATGCACAATCGAGTGAGGATGATCGCGGCTTCCTTCTTAGTCAAAGACCTCATGATCCCTTGGCAAGAAGGAGCAAAATGGTTTTGGGATACTTTGGTCGATGCGGATCTTGCCAACAATACGCTTGGTTGGCAATGGTGTGCTGGCTGCGGAGCAGATGCAGCTCCCTATTTTCGCATTTTCAACCCAGAGACGCAAAGCAAACGGTTCGATCCGAAGGGGGAGTATATCCGTACCTTTGTTCCTGAACTAAAAGGGCTGCCAGACCGGTGGATCCATGCGCCTCACCTAGCTCCAGACGATGTCTTGCAAAAAGCTGGAATTCTCCTCGGAAAGACCTACCCTCTTCCTATTGTCGATCATGATGCGGCAAGGAAATACGCCCTTAAGGCTTACCACAGCTGGAGCTAGCCATGGGCAAAAACACCTACCTGCAGAAGGAGGAATTTGACACCAGATTCCGATATCTCAAATCCCCAAGGCATAAACTCTTCGCTAAGGTCTTCTCTTTGTTGCCGATCGATCAGTCGTTGAGCTTCCAGTTCCGCTAAGCGGTGATTGATGTAGCTGCCTAAGTCTCTGCCATAATCTGGGTTCCTCAAAAGATCGTTGAAAGCTCTATGCATCCGGTTCAGAATATCAGCATGGGTCAATGCATTGCGGAAAACGGCCCTATATTCATCGGAAGTGCCCCGGGCGCCGTTTTCAATTTGGGGATCATTGATGTAAATCGGATGTCTATCGAGCCCAAGTTCTTCGCCGACTTCCCTGCGGATATGGTTTAAAAACGAAGGGTTTCTTCTAAGATGGTAATGATCGATGAAAATTTGTTCCTTGTATTGCTGCATGGCTTCCAAGATCTTATCCTCCGGAGTAGGCAGGCGTTGGCTTAGCCGTTTGTACTCTCTTTCGACGGAATTGAAACGTATCGCATTGCAGCCATAGTAGCCGTTAGCCAAGTTTTGCAGGGCCAGTTGCTTAAGTTCGATAGGGACGCTCTCTTTACGCATTTCAACGATGATCCCTTTGAAATATGACCTAAGCGTCAGAAAATACTCGTTGTTGCCTCCGTTGGCTGCAAACTGGATAAAATTGTGGATACGGGGTTCGATATCAGGAGAAGTGGCATGGCAAATTGCAGTCAGTTCGTTAAGGTCGGCGACTAGGGTCTCAGCAGCTCTGAGATCCTGCTCGATTTCCTCCTGGGAAATTATTCTCGGAACACGGGCCAGGCCATTCAGATTGATCACAATGGGCTGTGAGGGGTCGAATAGGACAGCATCTGTTGAAATGGGGTTAGAGATAGGCTGAGAGCGAGGAGAAGGTGGAGGAGCAGGAATTTCGAAATCAGGAAGATAACGACGGGGTATTTCTGCTGATGAGGAGCTTTTGTAGAATAGGTTGTGAAAAAACTCTCCGATTTTAAAAAAGAGATCAGCAATGAATTGATAAATTTGCTGAGCGACATGCGCAAAGGCCTGGCCAAAGTCGGAAATCTCCTGCCACACACGGCTGTGTGCAACAGTCTGCGCATGTGCTGCATATCGGATGTCGATGGGAGATGCCATGAAAGATGCTGACATTTGCTGGACCGGGCTTAAATAGCTCATGTTAAGCTCCTGTAAAGAAGTTTTTTGGCGCAATATATCTTTTTAATTGGAATAATCCAAATAAAAAATTGCCAACAGTGGTATATTGCTTCCACCTCAAACTCCTTGTTGCTTTTGGTGTTTGGCATCCACGGGGACGGTCCAAGGCGCTTTAAAGCTACGCATACGTTCGATGCAAGAGGATTTAACCTCGTGGCGCCAAATCCAAAATCAACCAGGACTTTGAAGTGTCAACAGTATGTGTGGAGCGTGGGGTATGTCTGATCATTATTTTTCTTACCAGACTACGATGGGCTTTCCAGCTCAGGATGTCTTTTCTTGGTACATGAGGCCAGGCGCTCTCTTTAGATTGATGCCTCCTTGGAGAAAAACGAAGCTCATGTTTCATGAGGGAGGGCCTGATGAAGAGGGGTCGCGAGTCGGGATCCAAGTTCAGTTTGGAGGTGTTTGGTGGAAATGGGTCTTGCAGCATCGAGGGATTGTGCCGGGCAAAGAGTTTAGCGATTGTCAAGTCAAAGGGCCATTTGCCCATTATTGCCATCAGCATCGGGTGGACCCAGTCGACAATCAAAGCTGCTGCGTGATGGATAAGATCACCTACCGTCCGCCGCTCAATCTTCCTATGCCTGGGATTGAGGCGGAATTTGGCAAGCTGTTCCGATGGAGGCACCAGATTTTGCAAGGGGATTTAGAGCTCATTTCTCGTTATCAGACAAAGCCGATGCGGATTTTGCTCAGCGGTGCAACTGGGTTGATTGGAAGGTCCATGGAGGCATTATTGGGCACAGCTGGCCATGATACAGTGCGGCTGGTAAGGAACCATGGGATGGTCAGCCGTCATGCTATCCATTGGGATCCAGTCCGTGGGAACTTTAGCAAAGAGGACTTCGAAGGATTTGATGCGGTGATCCATTTGGCAGGGGAAAATATCGCTGCAGGCCGCTGGACAAAAAAAAGAAAAGACCGCCTGTTTTTAAGCCGCTGCCGCGATACTTGGCTCCTCTCTCAGATTTTATCCCGGTCAGAGCGGCCGCCCAAGATTGTGATCTGCGCTTCTGCGCTTGGATTTTATGGGAACCGCGGGAATGAAGAACTCACGGAAATGAGTCCCAAAGGAGAGGGTTTTTTAGCGGACCTATGCGGCAAATGGGAAGATGCCACACAGGCAATCCAAAGCCGTGGATCTCGAGTTATCCATGCCCGCTTTGGAGTTGTATTGAGTGCTGCAGGAGGAATGCTTCAAAAGAGCTTGCTGCCGTTCAAGTTGGGGTTGGGTGGAAAGCTTGGTCCAGGCGATCAGATGATGAGCTGGATCGGGATCGATGATGTGATTGGAGCCCTTTACCACGTCCTGATGACCGAATCGATCCAGGGCCCTATCAATGTAACAGCTCCTAAGCCCGTTACCCAAGCTGAATTTTCTTGCATGCTGGCCCGTAAACTAGGACGTCCAATGCTGCTTTCTCTTCCTGCTTGGGTACTGCGGAGTTTATTGGGAGAAATGGCCGACGAGCTTCTTCTGTCGAGCTCCCGAGTCATCCCTAAAAAGCTGATGGAGACGGGCTATGTTTTTCGGTATCCCGATCTGGCTCAAGCCCTTGAATATGTGATGTAAACTCGACTTTGCAAAAGATCTAAAGTCGAGGTTAAGCGGCGCTGATCTCTTTTTCTAGTTTTTGGGTCATGTTGTAGCAATTGCGCACCTTAGCTTCATCGATCCATGTGGAATTGCAATGGACGATCATATCGACGCTGTCTAGGAAGTCCCGGACAGCTTTGGAATAGCGGTCGCCCATGTGCTGGGCAATTTTCTGCATCTCATCGCTATGCTTTAAATACCCGCTCTTAGCTTTTATCTTCGCTTCTTGGATCTGCTGTTCGTTCCCTTCTTCGCATTGAAGGATCAAGCTGCTGATTTCAGAACTGATCTTGTGCTCTAAGTCCCGAAGAGCTTGCTTTTGGACATCAATGTTCTTTGCCCGTTTTCTAGGATGGTAGGGTTTCATTTTTCTCAAGCGTGGGGCCATAGTATTACTCCTTAAAACAGGCTTGTGTGAATGTTATTCATCCTTAATTCACTTTTACTATAAATATAATAACAAATCAACTTTAATTTTAATTAAATGTTATGTTTTTGAGTGCAACACAATCGCATGTCTCTTCTTCTGAATGGAGTTCCCATCTTGCTCAAATTGGTTCAAACCCTTTATCATGTACCCGAGCTCGATTTTGCACATTTTTTGATCAGGCTAGTTCGTGCCCAAGGGCGCTTCACCTGCTTCTCACTGCGAAGGTTCACAGAACCTTCTCGTGCATTCGGAGTCTCGTCTATTTGCTCCCGAACGTTCGGGAGCAAATATCTCGAGACACACAGACCATACATGTACAAAGTCGAGCTGAGAACTCATTAAGAGGATAAGAGAATGGTTTATCTGATGAAATTTCTGATTTGTCTATTTGCGGGAACCTTTTTGGGAAGTTCCGTAAATGCTGCAGACCAGCAGCCAGCTCAAGCTATTGCAGCTGCGCAAGACCAACAAAAAACGGCTCCAGCCCAATCCCAAGAAGATGACACAGATGTCTATGAAGAAGAAGAAGATGCTGTCGACCAAGGCACAGGCACTGACCAAGATGTCATTATAATGGAAGAGGATGAAGACAGCGAACACGACAATGTGAATAACTGATCTCATTTGATTCTTTCCGTATATTTCTGATTCATTAAAACCCGAAGAAAAATTCTTCGGGTTTTTTATTATTGTAGTTTCGTTTTTTTTGTTTTAATTTTTTATTATTTTGTTGATTAGTTTGTATTTTAATAATAACATTAAAACAAGAGAGGAAGATAAATAAATAAGCGAGCTTTCAGGCGCATTGCCCCTGTAAGTGATAATAAGGAGGATGGGATGGCTGGCAAATTAAACGTGAATCCTTGGCTGGATATTTGGCTTGAGCCTAGAGCGACAATTCGTGCCATTGTGAACTATAATCCCAAGTATCGCTTTATTCTTTTATCGACAATTTATGGTTTGCCGATGGCTCTTAACTTTGCACAGAGCTCATCTTTGATTGAATCGCTTCCCCTTTGGGCAATTCTAGTCGCGGCGTTGGTCATTAGCCCATTTATTGGAGCTCTTGGGATCACCGTTTGTTCATTGCTGTTGACCTGGACTGGAAAATGGATTGGCGGAAAAAGCAATTATGACAGGGTGAGGTCGGCTGTTGCATGGTCTAATGTTCCTAATGCGGTGACCTTGATATTGTGGGTCGTCTTAATGGTGGTGTTCGGCAATCAAGTCTTTTCGAGGGGATTTTCTGACACTGCGTTCATCGGATACGAGGCTGGCGTTGTATTTATCGTTTTCCTCGTTGAATCGATTGTTTCGATCTGGGGCTTTATCATCTTGTTGAAGACATTAGGCGAAGTTCAAGGATTTTCGGCTTGGAAAGCATTACTTAATGTGGTGATCCCATTAGTCATCGTCGTAGCGGCAGTATGGTTAGTCGGCTGGATTATCTGGGGTACGAGTGCAATTGTAAAATAATTATACTATTGAGGGAGGAATCGGGGTATGGAAAATAGCATCTACAAAGTGATCAAGGGCATAGCTCTGACATCGTTATCAGTGTTTGTGTGTGTACTCAACCCACTGGCTGCAGCTCAAGGAGCTAAAGAGTCAAAAGTGGAAGTGGCCAATTCAAACTGGCAAGAGTTTCATTCTGTCGGAGGAAAATGCAAGATGCGCTTTCCTAAAAGCCCAGACCATCTTTCAGAAAAGATGCGCCTCCCAGAAGAGGGATTTGATTTAAAATACGACGCCTACATTTCGGCTGTCGACCAGAAGACTGTGTTTATGCTGCTGATTGCACAATACCCCGAGTTTGTCGATGAGTCTTATGCTCGTATGAGCCTCGAAGGCTTCCTGAATGGCATTTTAACGCACAACCCTAACAACCAGCTGATCTTTGCTGATCTTTCATTGGTGGAAGGGCATGAGGCATTGGACTTCTTCATCCGTACTGGAGGGGTATACTTTAAAGGCCGCGCACTGATGGTCAAAAATAGCCTCTACCTCATGGCGATGGAATGCGAAGTGCAGAATTATGACGAAAGCAACTACAATTTGTTCGTCAATTCCTTCAAGCTCAATAAATAGTTTTGCCGATTTCTCCCGAGCCCCTCTTCGGAGGGGTTTCTGTTGTATATAGCGGTTCCATCTGAAACGTACCAATAAATTCTTTTCTAGTGTAACATGTTTGTATGAAATTACTTAATGTATCTGAAAAAGAGA
>JAFEGU010000329.1 GCA_018239725.1 Verrucomicrobiota bacterium
AAGCTAAAAGGATATCGGTTTCCGCTGGAAACTTGAAAAGAACAAGGAAAAGGCAGACTGCAAGGACAATGCCTCCATAGAACAGGACATAAAAGGTAAGGGATTCCTTGTTATCCCTTAACGGGCTTGCAGCTGGCATGACCCCCGAAGTGCGCAGCCTCTTCCTCCCTAGCAAAAACGTCACTAAGCCGATGAACATGCCAATCGCTGCCAAAAGAAATCCTGCATGCCAACCGTAAGTCGCTACGATCCATCCTGTGATCAACGGAGGGATCAACGATCCCAAATTGATGCCCATATAGAAGATGGTAAATCCCCCATCCCGGCGGGCATCGCCAGGACGATAAAGATCTCCCACAATGCTGGACACGTTAGGCTTGAACAGTCCATTTGCGACGATGATGACGCTTAACCCCAAAAAGAAGATCTCATTGTTTGGAACAGCAGTGAGCAAATAGCCCGCGATGAGCAAAACACCACCAACGATGATGGCCCTCTGAAACCCTAAATACCGATCTGCGAGATACCCTCCTAAAACAGGGGTCAAATACAGCATCGAACTGAAGGTTCCGTAGAGCAGGTAAGCGTTCGTATCTGATAATAAAAGCCCCTTAGTCATGTAGAGGATAATGATGGTCTGGAGTGTATAGAACCCAAACCTCTCCCAAAGTTCAGTGAAAAATAGGAGGAAGAGCCCTCTGGGCTGTTTTAGCGGCAGTTTAGTCATGCGATCCTAAATAGATTAATTAAGGGTCTATAATCTCAGAAGCCATTTCTTGAAAAGCAGAAAAAACTTAATCCGCTTTGACATGCAATTTATTCTGCGCGCGGATAAAAAGTTAAATTCTGCCTGCGTCGGCAAAATTTTAGCTTTTTACCTGCACGCAGTATAGCGTCCTTAAATTTGCATCTACCGAAAGAAGCGAGCTTGCCAAAAACCGATTCTTCAGGTTATTTCAGCATAAATCAATTGATCCTGACGATAAAAAATGCTATTCTTTTTTTCAAAAATTTAATTTTACTTCCTTCTAAAGGACAACAATGTCTTCCACCACACCGACAGCGCAAAGTAGCAGGCAATTTAGCTTTGATCACTTATTAGAACTGTTCCAGCATTTAGATTCAGGGGAAGCAAAACCTGCAGAAACTGAAAATCTGGAACAGGAAACCGTTTCCTTCACAGAGCAAGGATTTGATAGCAATACAAGCAGCTCTTCTTCTCTTCCAATAAGCACCCCCGATGATCTGTCCGAACCTCCGATTCCGTTCAGCAGTTCCTTTCCTCCGCTCAGCGCAACTGGAAAAGAGGTCTACCCATCTGCTGGATTTTTAAGAAGACCTGTCATGCCAAGCTCCCAAAGCGTAGGAACTCAGCCGCCTCCTGTTCCAAAAAGAAGAACCCTTCCTTCGATGTCTTCCGATGAGATCGATCATTCTCCAAAAGACCCTAGCATCGATACACGATGCAACCGCCTCTATCATTCCAATGCCTCGTGCTCCTATCCACCGGAAGGATCATCCTCGTCCAGCACCCCAGTTCCTCCATTGAGCCTCCGGCTGAATTTACAACTTCTTTCCAAAGATGAAAGCGACCACAGATCGCGCAAAGATGGCCGTTGGAAACCTCTGACGATTTCCCCGGGCGATATTTCGAGCCGCTATAGGAGCTCTTCCTCTCCTGAAAAACGGCTCGATCCTAAGAAAACAGTCTCTATCCGTCCCTTGCCCAGGGAGGAATCGACTCCCTCTGCATCCAGCAGCACTGCTAAAAAGTTCTCAGCAGGACAGATCACTCTGACGCCGCGAAAAAAACACAACGATCAGCCTCTGCACCACGCGGATACACCAGCAACGTCTAGCTGCTCTTCCGATGCTCCCTTGACCGAGCAAGGATTTGAAGAGAGTGCCGCCGAGCTTTTAAGAATGCCGCGAAAAAAACATAAGTTTTCCGATGAAAAAGCTGCACTTGAAATTGTGAGCTGCCTTAAGAGACCTGGAGGCATGGAACTCGTCCTCAACCTCTTTTCCCAATACCATCATTTGCCCAAAGACAAAAGGCTCAAAGAGCGGTGGACCCAGCTACTGACAACAACGCTTCTTTATCCCCAATGCCTTCCCCTTATCCTAGCCTTTGTAAAAAAAGAATCGATCCATCCGGATGAATTTTCCCAATTGGTCATCTCAGGGTTCCATCATAAGAGGACCTCTGCTGTCGAAGCGACCTACATCCTTTCGCTATACACATCAGAAGACCTCAAAGGGCAAGACAGGAAAACCCTCTTTCGAAATGTCCACCTCTCCTCTTCCTTGCATAAAGAATATGGGGCTGTATTGCTCGAGGGCTTTGTCAAACAGATGAAAAAAGAAGTCGTTGCGTATTGGAAGAAGAGCGCTTCTGCATTTGATTTGTGCATTAATGACAAAAAGATCCACCAAATCCTCCTGCAGAACCAGCAAGGCTATGAGCAATTAGCCCCTGAGAAGCAATTAGAAATCCGCACAGCGACCCTCTGCAAAAATATCGAAACCTGCAAACACTTCTTCTGCTGCGTGCTTGAAAGGCTATATGCAGAACCGATCCCTGCTGCCTGCCAAGACCTTCTTTCAATGAGAAGAAGCCAGATCTTTACCGCTCTTAAGGAATCTTTATCGGAAGAGGAAGCTTTTATCCAATCGGAAGTCTTAGTCGGAGAAATTCTCTTTCTGAGGATCCTTAATCCCTCCTTGCTCCAGCTCGGCAAGCTCCCGATCGAAGTGGATGCTTTGATCAATCTGACGAAAATGCTCCAAGCCATGTCGAACCAGGTTAAATTCGGTACAGAAAAACGGGATGAGGTCTTCGAATCATTCAATGATATCTATGATCGATTCTCAGGAATGCACCACGAGTTCATTAATGGAAACTTCCCACTTCGCGCTTCTTAACTCGACTTTGCACCTTTTTTATCCACTTGACTCGGGTATTAGTGCACGAACGTTCGGTGGAAGCCGAACTGGTCGATTTGTTTAAATGGGAAGGGGTTAGAAAACCCCTTCCCGATTAAATAAACGCCCTCGAAAGCAAATATCTCGAGACAAGCGAACCAAACATGTACAAAGTCGAGCTTAAAAAAAACAATTCGTGTTATATCAAAGATTATTCTTAAGGACACACTAACCCCTGGACCTCTGATGAAGCCTGTACTTGTTCTGATCCCTGGATGGGGAGGAAATGAATCCCTTTGGCAATATCCCTTGCAGCATCTTTCCGATATCGTCGATTGCAAAGTGATCGTCCTAAATCAACAGACATCACGGGATCAGATGGTAGAGCATGTGCTGAAAAGTGCTCCTCAGCAGTTCATTCTTGCGGGTCAATCGATGGGTGGCTGGGTTGCGATGAAAACAGCGGCCAAGGCGCCAGAACGGATCTCCAAACTCATTCTAGCCAACACTTGGGCAAGCCCGGACCCCAAAATGAACGAGCTCCAAAAGGGCGTTCTTCGGGACCTGAAAAACGGAGAAGTCGATCAAGTCTTATCGCGCCACTTGCCTTTTGCGCTGCACCCTGACAGCTTGCAAAAACCTGACCTGATCGCAAAACTCCATAAGATGTTTGAGCATTGTAAAACAGGTACTCTGATCGATCAGATGCAAGCGATGCTGGACGACTATGTGTCGCTGCCTCTGCTCCCCAAAATCACCTCCCCTACTTTGATCATCCATGGCAGGGAAGACCAGCTCTTTCCGACCTCGGAGCAAGAGATCATCCAAAAAGGCATTAAGCGGTCCCAACTGAAAATCATTGAGAAGTGCGGTCATTGTTCGCCCCTCGAAAAGCCAGAAGAAACAGCTGCGTTGATGAGGGCATTCATCACACAGAACGCTGTTTAACTCGATGTTCCACTTTTTTTAAGCCCGAGGGAAGTTTCTGACAAAATCAGATCCAAATCTGGCGCCCCATAGCGAATAGCTAGGTTTGACGAGAAGGATTAATATGATGCAATTATAAAATTTTCATATGGCTCCAAAAAAGTGGAACATCGAGCTTAAATAATGGAATACATTTCACTGCCTCCTCTAAACAAACAAGCCTCCCGGATAGGCCTTGGCACTTGGGCGATCGGCGGCTGGATGTGGGGAGGCTCTGATGAAAAGACCTCGATCTCAACGGTTGCCAAGTCCCTTCAGGAAGGGATCACATTTATCGATACTGCCGCTGCGTATGGATTCGGCCTTTCTGAAGAAATTGTCGGCAAGGCCCTAAAGCAAGTTGGAAACCGGGAAAACGTCATTATCGCTACAAAATGCGGACTTTCTTGGAGCAGCAAGGAAAATGTCTATCGAGACTCAAGCGCTGCAAAAATCATCGAAGAATGTGAAGACTCCCTTCGACGCTTGCAGCTTGATTACATCGATATCTATCAAATCCATTGGCCAGATCCTAAAACTCCGATCCACGAAACGGCTGAAACACTGTCCCAACTCTTGCAGCAAGGTAAGATTAGGGCAATCGGCGTCAGCAATTTTTCAGTGGAGCAAATGGAAATTTTTCGAAAAACCGCACCGCTTCACACATGCCAGCCGCCGTTCAACCTCTTTGAAAGAGATGCCGAGCAAAACCAGCTTGCCTACTGCCTAAAAAACCAAATCGCAGTCATCGGATATGGTTCGTTATGCAGAGGACTGCTTACGGGGAAAATCACGAAAGATACTGTTTTCAAAGGGGATGATCTGCGAAAAAGCGATCCAAAATTCCAAGGTCCTGAATTCTCACGCTATCTTAGAACTGTCGAGCAGCTCGACAATTGGTCTAGGGCAACGCATCAAAGGTCAGTACTCGCGCTGGCTATCCGATGGGCATTGGATAAAGGGATCAGCGTTGCCCTCTGGGGAGCGAGAAGACCTGAGCAACTTGATCCGATCAGGTCCATGTGGGACTGGAAGCTCAGCGCCGATGATATGCGCCAGATCGATCAAATCACCCAGGATGTGGGAAAGTTAGACCATCATTAAAGACAATCAATGATGCTTTCCTCCTCCATGATGTCCTCCGCCATGCTTTCTATCATGATGCCCATGCTTTCCATTACGGTGGCCATGTTTTTTGTCATCATGGTCACGATGCTTATGATGGTGATCATAGTACCCATCGCCGTGATAGGAATCATTTTCATACCAACTTCCGTTGCTTCCAGCACAGGAAGCTAGGCATAGAAGAGAAAATAAACAAACAGATGTTTTCATACGCACCGAACCTTAAATTGCAAAAAGATGTAAATACCCTAGCAAGACATAACTTTCAAGTTTACTTCTGTATAACGGAACGGGTATTTAATCAAAATGAGATCAATGAATGTTCTTTTGGTTATACCGAAAGAATCTGAAGAATCAGTAATCTGATAAGGAGAGGTCTCAAAATTTGCATTTGGAGCAAGCGACCATTGCCCAAGGCAAGGCGCGATTGAAAATGCGAATTTTGAGACAACTTCAACGACGTCAGAAACCGATTCTTCAGGTCCTTTCGGTATAGAGCAGTTGTTCAATGGTCTCTAAATGTTCACAATCCCTGAGGCTTCATAAGATGTTGGACGAAATACAAGTTGTAAATTTCCTGAAAAAAAGCGAACTGTTTGCCAACTTTTCAGAACAGGAACTTAAAGAATTTCTCCCCTATATCAGAGAAGGAGCCTATGAGAAAGACAACTTTATCTTTCATGAAGGGGATCGGGAAAACCACCTCTATCTCATCAAAAAAGGCAAAGTCGCCATTATCACTGAAGACCGGGAACATGGCCATCCATATACGCTGGCAGAGCTGGGCCCCAATGACTGCTTTGGAGAGGCCAACGTCTTGATCGGCGATATCCGGCTGGCATCTGCCAAAGCGGTAGAACTGCTCGAAGTGCTCATCTTCGACTTCGGCAACTTCCATAAACTGATGGAAACAAAACCAATCTTTTCCCGTTTTGCCCTCAACTTGTCGAAACAAGCTGGAAAACATCTCAAATTTGCCAATGAACGGACTGTCAAATCGATGCAGCAAGAGCTCAATTTGACAAAGACCCACGACCAGATGGGCAGGTTCATTGTCCACCTGTTCCTTTTACTGACGTTTTATGTTTACATTTTGAAGATATTCGAACAGTTTGGCACCGAATCGCTCCTGATCCGATCCATTTCTATAGCCTTGATCACCTGCTTTGCAGTGAGCGGGGTACTGATTGTAAAGAATAGCGGCTTCCCTCTCGAGTTTTACGGCCTGACGTTGAAAAACTGGAAAAAAAATGCTTGGGATTCGATCCTTTTCACAATTCCTGCCTTGCTCTTTATGGTAGGGTTGAAGTGGATGCTGATCAAGACCGTTCCTGCTTTCAAAGATCTTTCCCTGTTTCAATTTGGAGATCCACACCATCCTTTTCTCCGTTTTTTCGGGGATTCAGGAGATCAGACCCGTTTTTATACAATGCTCGGTCTTTACATCGCGTTTGTCCCCTTGCAGGAATTTATCGCTCGGGGCTGTCTACAAAGCTGCTTGCGCAATTTCTTTACCTCTCCTAATCGGATCGTGCTATCGATCCTATCTTCCAACCTCCTCTTCGGCCTTTTTCATGGCCTTAAGTCGTTTTCGTTTATCGGAGCTGCATTTCTGCTCGGGATTTTTTGGGGATGGATCTATCAAAGACAAAATTCGATCATCGGACCCTCCATTTCCCATGCAATCATCGGCGCATGGGCTTTTGGCATCCTCAATTATCAAAGCGTTTTGATTTACTAGCAAGGCGCAGTTAAAAAACTCAATTGTGCCTCCAAATCGCCCTTTTGAGGCCATTTCCATCCATTTTCCTTGGCCGACCTAATTGGTGTCGAACGCGTCAAATGGAACGTAGCAGCTTTGCGGCCACTTGTAACTGGTCTTTAACTCATCGATTTTTCCAGCCGAAGCAGTTTTGCAACTGCCTCTAGCGGCTCTGAAGGCCCTTTTTTCCAGCTTGGAGATAAAAGGTCTTTGCGAACAAAGGGAACGGCTTGATGTCCAATGCGCTCCAATAGGAATGATCATCCCCATCATAGCTGACAAGAAGCTGCTCTCCTGGATGCACTGTCTTGCTGATAAAATAGATAACCGCAAGAGGCGATTCGGTGATGCCGTAAGAGTTCGGGGGGATCCTGACTAGTTCTGCGGCAACATTTGGTTTTTCCGAGTGATTGATGAAGCGGGTAAAATTGCCCGATTTTTCTGCATCGATATGCAGGGAATAATGGCGCCGAGGATGATACTTGCCCTTTGGATGAAATTTCTTTTGCTCTTCGCGCGTAAGGCAGATATTCGACAGCGGCTCAAAAGCATACAGAGCATCATCGGCAACATGTTGGGGGACCAGCAACGTATCACCTGTATAAGGGGCCACCACTTGTCCTTTGCTCAGAGGCTCAGCTTCCGGATGCAAAAAAATTCCGTGCCCGAGGCCTTTAGGTAGTTTTTTACAGACCAGGTAATCAGGAAGGCCCTTATGCTGAATGGATTGGGCTATGTTAGCAAGCTCTTTCAAATGCTGCTCGCTAGCACGCAGCAAAGAAAGCCTCTGCTTTCGGGCTTCCCTATGGATGACCGAAAGGATTGCTGGATCAATTATTTGAAATGGCATCTTGTATTTCATAATTAGATAATAAGATAAAAAGCCATTTTAATTCATTAAATTTCCGAGCAACAACTATCAAATTGAAAGTGTTTCCAAATACTTTCGAATTTTCTCGATCCTCGCCCTATTGACCCCTCCATCCCCATACCCGACGCGAGAAGCGGAACGGACACAAACTTCCCCTTTTTCCTTTATAACTAAAAACTCCAGGTCGTCTCGAAAGCGGCAGAGCGGCGTTGTAACAACCACATGCATGTATGTCTCTGTCTTTTCCATTACAGTAGCAATGTAAGTCTTTTTTATAAACCCTTCAATTTGGACCAAAGTCTGATCTGATCTATAGGGCAGCGGCGCTATGGCGTGCTCCGGATCACTGATCATACAGCTTTGGACACAGTTGGGGCTTTTTGGGCAGGGATGGAGCATCCCCCTGCTCAACCCGGTAGTTTTAGGGACTGTTAGATTTTTCCAGATCATTAACACCAAAAGAACTCCGATTAGAGCCAAAACAACCCCTAAAATTCGCATGTTATTCATTCCCTGGCTTTTATGTTCGAATTCTACTTGTTCTAAAAACTTAATTTTCCTAGTTGGCAGTCAATATTTGCAAGAGTGATCCAAATCTTTTGAAGAACGTTTCGTATTTTCAGATTTAAGACACTCACAATTAAAAGCTTAATAAAATCGAGCGATCACAACACAAACAAAAACAACTAACAATTAAGACTTTAAGTTAAAGTTAATAATAAATTAATATAATTTTAGTTTAAAATTAAAATTTAATTGATATAATGAGATTAAATTATAATAAAAATGAGGATTAATAATGGCGTTTCAAATAACTAGTTTTTCAAGCACAGCACCACAAATTTCTGAATCTGCACGGCCTCAAACTCAGGACCCAACCCTGATAAGCCTTTGGAGTATCTTTGATAAAGTTAGAAACGGACACAATCTTTCATCCGATGATCTCCAATTTCTAGAAAAAGCATCCACATACACCTACTCAATCGGAGAATCATTTTGCTCAATTTTCGTCACTCCCTCCGATAACGCTTCCGTTAGCGAGATCAATGGATTGGCCAGTCGTATTCTACTCAAACAAAACTCTGGTCAAGAAGCTCTTGAACAGATTACAGCAACACTACTTTCTACCATTAATCCGACAGCTAAAGAAATCGCTGCTTTATCTGGACTGATCCGATCATGCGCTTCCCGCCAAGATTCATTTGATCGCGTCTTAACAGAGTTCTGTTCGAAGAAAAAAAGAAATCCAACTCGAGGAGAACTGATCGACCTTATTGCCCGCTATAACCAAGAATCGCTCCCCAAAGCAGCATTTGCCGGAACTGCAATTGCCAAAGTCACCATCACCGATGAATCACAAAAAAATCATCGAGAAGCTTTAGTCCGCTATAATGCTGAAGGTCTTCTTGAAATGATCGATGGCTCCGTTGCTCCAATCAGTAAAACACCTAAACAGACATTGACATCTTCGCAAGTTGCCGAAATGCACGAACTTTATCAAAACCTATCAAAGGGTACCGATTACAATAATTTGGGTGAAATGCTTGAGTTCATGAGCTTCTATCAAAAGGCAAAAACAATCAATCCCGAGCTGACCTTGAAAGAGGCATTTACCGCTTACCGCCCCGATCTCATAGGGACCTTCGATAAATACCGCTCAGGGACCTGCATCTTGCTTTCGAATAAGTTCTGCGAAGAACTTAGCAAAAAAGGGATCCACGCTGAAAACGTAGGAAGACCGACCTTTAACCACTGGATGACAATGCCTATCCCTGGAACAGAAACGACTCCCATCAAATGGATGAACTTTTCCGATAGTCTTAAAGGTGCAGACCATACAGACGCCGTTTGCCATTATAAAATGACAGATGGTTCTGAGCATGTTATTCAGTTTGCCTGCTCCTATGAAGAAGACAATTCTGAAGAGATCTTGGAATTCCAAGGAAAAGGAAAATCCTCAGCGATGGATCAGTATCTTGATTCCCGCTACGCAAATGACAGCGAACTCCTCCCCAATAAGCTTGTCGACGTTGCTACAATTGGCAAATTGCGATTAGCTGGACGTTTCAAGGCGATGATGATCAAAGGTAAAATGACTTTTGGGATGGATTTGTTAAGGGGAAACCTCTTTATTAATTCTACTTGGGCAAAAACAATCCCTGGGCTTCCTCTAAACGCTCAAGGGATGGCATCGATTGAATTAAGACATCTTGCACGCCCGGACGAAACTGGCACCTATTACATTAATGGAAAACCCGTTGAACTGACCCATCGGGAAGCTTTAAGGATCTTTTTAGGCAAAGCGCAAGCAGAGATGACGATCCCTGTCGACATGGAAGAGAACATCATCACCTTGGCACAGAACCAAGATGCTTTGTTCAGCGAGGTCTTTATCTCCCCCTTGCCGTTCATTAGGACACATTATGCCAACTTGACTGCCATTGGAAAAAAAATGAAAGAGCTGGATACCATTGCTAACGATGCACAACAATCAAATCCAACTGTTCGTTCGCAACTGCAGACAGCTCGAGGCCTCTTTGATGAAATCCTTTCAAACATGCTAGAAAAAGATAACTTCCCTAGAGCCGCCGAGTTGATCATCGAACTTAGGGCATATGTAGATACGCTCTAAGAGACTGTTAAGGATTCAGCTGTTCTAAGACAAGGTTCTCCTCTTCTGGACTCAGAGGGATATGGAGCATCCGTTTCAATTCAGCGATCACAAAGGGATGTTCCTTAACGGAAAATTCCCTATTGTGTTTGTTTGCTCCATCGGTATCGTTCTCCATGGACAAGCAGGAATAGCTCCTTGTCCTTGGATGAGCAAGGAGCGCGCTATGCGCCGACGTCGGATAAGGAATGACGGGATCTTGATGGTGGTATATGACGCAAACCCTTCCTTTAAGCCTTTCCATAGCAGCCACAGGGTCTTTGTTCCATTCGGTCCAATCGATCAATTGATGCATCGTGGGACCTACGATCCATTCTGAGGCTTTGGAGTATTCGCCGCTGTTCATTTTACTCTCCGCGCGGCTATGAATACTATGATATGACCTATCGCTTAAGAAATTGATTGCGGCATCAGCAAACTTTTCCTGAACAAGTTCTGCCCCAAATGATCCAAAAAAACCGCCCATCGAATGCCCTGCTATCACAATATCGTTGGGATCGATCCCTTCCACAAAAACGAGATGTTCAAACGCCGCAAGCATATCCCTTGCCACAGTCTCAGGATGGGTGATCCCTTCGCTTTTTCCTGTTCCCCGAGGATTAAAAACAAGGAGATGGGGAAATTGGTCGGATCCATCACAACCTGTTTGCTTGAGAGAATTTACCCAGTTTAAAGGTTTTGCCAAGGATGTCTCATAAAAGCATCCATTGCCATGCAGATAGATGATCCCCTTTTTCATTGTTCCTGGAAAATGAAGCGCATTCGTCATCTGTCCGTCGATCGTTGGAAGGAAAAGTTCTTTTCCGTGGAATTCCTCCATGTAAATCTTTCGAAAAGAAGAGAGCCCGTCTAATAGGTCCTTGCCCTCGTTTTCTGTCCTTTCTCTGGCTACGACTAAAAATTTTGCAACTTTATCGCAAAGCGTTTGCATGACGTAAGAAGAACGGACTGGAAAAGATTGGATGGAAAATGAGTGAGCTGTTCCTGCTCCCGTTTTTGGAATATTAGAAGACATGATCCCCCTTCGTTAGATGAGAACAGATTGTACCAAACCCTAATCCTCAGACACAACTTCAATAATTGGCTTTTGCCTGGGCTAGAGAACCTCTAAGCTTCAAAAGCCAAGCGCATTATATAAACCGCTTAAATTAAGCTATTTACGAATGAAAAAGATTGGTGCAGATTAAGTGCAGGAACTTTTTAAAAGCCAAATTCTCTAAATTATTTCGATCATCAAATAATAAAACGTATATTAAAAACTTAACTATTAACAATTTTTAATATATCAAATTGTATTATTAAATTAAAATTGACCGAATTAAAAAAAACAGATAGAATATGGCTTCTTTAAGAATACCATAAAAAGGGGGAAAAATTATGGCGCATTCTGCAACTTCAACCTTACCAACTTTTTACGCTTCCGTATTTATACAATCGCCTGGCACTGGCTCACCCGCTAACGCCAGCTCAACACAGCCTTTAAATCAGCTAACGCAGCGCTTCCAGCAATATGGCGACTGCAGCCGCCTGCTCAGCATTATCCACTCGCCTGTTCAACAAGGAAGCGAGTGCTCTCGACTGATCCATGCAACCGGACAAGAAAGCGAGATCTCTTCTCTAGTTCAAGCGCGGCTGAAAAGCATCTCTACCGAAGTTGCGCAGATTGTGCAAACGCAACAGATCGACCCGAAAGAAACTCTGCTCCTAATTGCCGACCTATTCAAAGCCAATAAAACGGATGAAGCATTTGCAGAGTTTGCTCTCTTCGAAGAGAATTTCCCTCAATTGGCCAAGCAAGTCCATGGCAACTTATGGGCATTAAAAGGATCTCCGACCAATAAGCATCCTGATTTTGGCAAAGTCGCCTTCTATAATCAGGAAGGGTTTTCCTCTTTGAACTGTGAAAAAGCGGAAGCGATCGAACATCTTTATTTAGCAGTTCCCGACAGGATCTCTCAAATCATCGATCTCTTCGAATCTGGCAACCACAAGCTTGCGTTTGAAAAATTCGCCCAGTTGGAAAAGGTCTATCCGAAGCTTGCAGAGGCCGTGTTCTTCAAAATTTGGATCGCGTACGGAAAACCAGCTCAAGATAACCTACCTGAGATCGCCCACGAGAACTTTGGAAGGGTGGCTTTCTACAATATCCATCCACGTCCCGCTTTCCAACATCAGTCAAACATTGCAGTCTCCGTGTTAAAAGAGATGCTTCCAACTCTTTCCCGCACC
>JAFEGU010000032.1 GCA_018239725.1 Verrucomicrobiota bacterium
AAATTAAGCTGGACAAAAGCAGCGATCCTGACACCGATCATGGTCCTTGTTACATCGTCTATCTTCTTCTTCGTTGTCTGGAACGGCACAAAGAGCACGCCTTTTGCTCCTCTCATGGGAGTGACAGTAGTCCTCGTTGCGGTCATTGTCGGACAGATCCAGAACGTCTTGTCCAAAGGGACAAAGTACTCTCTGTTTGATTCGACAAAACAGATGGCCTACATCCCTCTTGACCAAGAAGCGAAAGTAAAAGGTCAGGGCGCTGTAGAAGTTATCGGCGGAAGAGCTGGTAAGTCGGGTGGAGCGTTCATCCAATCGACATTATTGGCTGTCATCGGCGGAAGCGTCTCGCTGGCAAGCTTGACCTTCATCCTAGGACCTCTGGTCATTGTCATCTGCGCGGTTTGGGCCTTCTCTGTACTCAAATTAGGTCGCCGCTTCACTGAACTGACCGAAGGAAAAGCTGCCGAAGCAGCTGCTGCTCCAAGCAAAGAAGAAAGCAAGTCTGAAACGACTGCTAACCTCTCTAAAGCTGGAAACTAATCAGTTTTTCTAGCCTGGAATGCGAAACCCATCAATGTGAATAACGTTGATGGGTTTTTCTTTATAATAAATTTATAAAATCGCTCAAATTTATTGACTTATAAAGTAAAAATCGATAAAATGTTTAATTAATTGAGGACAAATTGCCAACTAACGACTTAATTATTACGATTTCAGGTGCTGGAGGAGGTTCTGCCGGACCGCAAGATTTCTATAGCAGACTACCGTCGTATCTAGGCAGCGAGAATATCACCGTTATGCAAATTGAGACGATTCCTGATAATATTCATGATAATGTCTCGAGGGTCGCTGAAACCGTTTCACTCAATTTCGACCGTTTTAGAAACATTTACTTAATGGGCTGGTCAATGGGCGGCGCTATTGCCATTCTTTCCGCTTATCAGATGAATATTGAGAAGCAGACAGACACGATCAAGGGCCTGATTCTTTTAGCTCCCCAGTCGGATGGCATTCACCTATTAAAAGGACTGAAGGTACCCGTTCTTTTCTGCCATGGAGAGAAAGATGAAACCGTTCCTCTTTGGACAGTTCAACAAAATTACGAGCAATATCAAGGCTTGAAAGAGATCGTCCTTTTTGAAGGCCTAGACCACGACTTCAGCCTTAATGGAAAAAAAACTGAGTCCTCCTTTCTTTACATTGCAAAGCAGATCACCCAGCTTTTCCACCATAACGTGGAAACCGGTTGCTATGCAGGAGTTGCTCAAAAAACGATCACAGTTCATGTTGAAACGACACAGCAAACAAAATCGTTTTTTGATTGCATTTCCCAAGTTTTTAACCGTTATTTCCATCGCTAAGAGACTCTCTAAAGCAGTTCATTTGCCAATTCCATCTCTTTTACCTTAGCTGCCAATTCCTTGAAAAACTGTTCATAAAGCAGGATCTCGCTAGGATCAATCCCAACGTTAAGGCGTATTTTTGGAGAGATCCATGTAAAATTGGGGTGGGGAAATCCAAAACTTCCTCTTCGATAGACAATCTTGTCCGCGTCGATATAGAGCTCAAAAAAGCGCTTTTGAGCCCACCTCCGCAGCTCGTCATTTTCATCGCCGATTTTGATATCGATGAATGGAGTCTTCACATCATCTGCAAAAGTACTCACGCACACCTTCTTTCCGGGCCCTGGAAGCAAGCTTTCAGGAATCACGTTCAATACCGCTCGAGTGTTTCTAAAAATCAAATCTTTATAGCCATCGATGATGCCAAGCCCTGTAAAAGCCATCCAGGTAAAATACTGTCGGGATAATGGATCTGTTTGATATGCAGCATCTCTTTTTAGGTTCTGAAATGCATCCCATTTCGGATCGCCATTGTTAATGACAAAGTAAGTTGCACCAAAATAGTTATCAAATCCCATCATGTCAAATTTCTGGCCGCTTCGAAAGACCACCAGGTTTAATCTTCCCGCATCGATCTCCAGTTTAAATTCATAGAGCAGCTCTCGCAAGTCGTTGGATCGGGTATGATCTATTGTCGCATCAATTGCGACTGTAACCTGTTCTGTTTTAGTTAATATCTTTCGAATATCTTCGACCACCCTTCCTTTCTCATAATGGGTATGTTCGCTATCGATGTCGATGTTATGGTGAAATTCAGCAACATACAGGTCCACTTTGATACTATCATCTGTCAAAACCTCATCAAGTATTTTATGCTCGCCGAGAACACCTTGCTCTTCATAATAACTATGCGGGCAATACGCTCGGACAGGATTTGGGTTCATTGCCATGACAGCTGCATTGACCCCTGAAAAAATATTCATAGCAGACTTAGCAACTCCAACGCTTGTAATCTGCATCCCATTGGGTAACATTGGTCTTAGAAAATCAGTGAATTGATCGTCGAAAGCTTCAGGGTCAAAAGGCGCATAAAAAAAAAGGAGGGATGCCATTTCGCTATGAACACGGTCGATAGCTTGGCTGAATTTTCTAAAATCATCGACATTTTGGACCGCCTCTGACAAATGCTGCTGGATGCGAAGGCATACAGTCTGTGTCAATTCTTGGACTGCAGGGTCGCGATCTTGCTGGATTTTCCACGATCCTTCATTGATCGAATCAAATAACGTAGTCATCATAGCGACGGTAAATTCCGCTTGAATGCGTTGTGCAGCTCCTACGGGATGATTGAAAAAGCGTCCCCTGGCGATTTCGCACATTGACTTGAAAATATTTGTATTAAGTATTTTGCTCGGGGTTGGATATAAATCAGGCACCGCAGGCTCCTCTACTGAGTAAGCAACAGCGTTGCTGCCGATCTGTATCATCAGCTCTGCAGGATCATGAATGGTGCTGGCTAATGCATAGCGAAACTTGACAGCTCCGATTCCAACTGCTGAAACTGATAGCCATGAGCTGAATTTTCTTTCGAGAAAGTTACTCCGGATCAAGGATAGCGCCCAAGCATCATTACTTTCTGGTTCCTTAGAATCAAAATCTTCTCTATTGAAAAAGCTTTGGTGATGATTAAGCATTCCAAAATCGACCTCTGGCTGCTTAGCTCGAGAAACAACAAGAGTATTTAACTTTAGATATCGATCTACCCAGTTTAGAACGATCGGGTAATTATGGTACTTTTGTTTAATTCGATCTGAAGCTCGAATGATAATTTTATCGACCCTCTGTTTCGCCTGCTGTTTTCTTTTTAAATACTCTTCCGTCCTTTCGTTATTTTTTAGCGTAAAGCTACTGTTTTCGATTTCATCAGTAATATCGATCAAAAATGGAGACGGTGCATGCTCTATATTAAAGTGCATTAAATTTGGAGCATCGCTACTGTCAACTTTCGATTGCACCATGTAAATTATCAGATTTTACATGGAGTGTTAAGTCATGAAACACAAGCGCTTAAAAATTGAAGAACGAGAGCAGATCGCAATTCTCCTAGCAAAAGAGAAAAACTATCGAGAGATTGGGCGCCTTCTAGGGAGAAGTCATAGCACCATATTGCGCGAAGTTCAGCTTTCAGGTAGAGGTCGTAGCAGATATACTGCTCTAGAAGCTCAGAAATTAGCTGACAAACGCAACCTTCTGAGCGGAAGGAAGGGATTTGTGGATACGCATCCTGAGATATTTATAGACGTTTTTGAACGATTATTTAAGTGTTGGTCCCCCAGGCAGATCAGTGAGGATTTAAAGAGGACCTATCCAGATGAACCATGGGCATGGATCTCTCATGAGACGATTTATCGTTATATTTATGCATTTCCAAGGGGAGTGCTTAAGAAAACTATGATCAACTATCTGAGACAAAAAAAGCGCCTAAGAGGGGGAAGAGGAAAATTAAAACTAAGAAAACAGGTTTTAGAAGATCCGGTTTCGATTAGAGAAAGGCCATCTGAAGTAGAAGGACGAAAGGTGCCTGGACATTGGGAGGGAGATTTGATCGTAGGAAAGGCAAGCAAAAGTGCTATAGGCACTTTAGTAGAAAGAACCTCAAGGATGGTTTTTCTAGTTCCTCT
>JAFEGU010000330.1 GCA_018239725.1 Verrucomicrobiota bacterium
GGGATAGCGGCTTTTGATGGCGCTTTTCCAGATAAGCCTGTCGTATGTCCCGGGAACTCCTTTTGGAAAGTATACGGCGTCGCGGAGCCAGACCCAGTACTGGTCTTCACTCACAACACCAATCCGGCTGAACTCCTTGGCGCTTGCAGCAGAAAATCCCTTTTGAAGGAGCCGGTTCTCTTGGACTTTTTGGACCTTGGAAATTTCTGCCGGGTCGATGACGACCTCGATCTCGCCCTCTCGGTAATTCCCATTAGGCTGCCCAAGCTGTTTCAGAAATGAAAAATACAGATCCAGCGGTTGGTCCGCTTGGATTGTTTGGAAAAATAAGACGCTTAATAGAATGAGTTTTTTCATGAGAGTAGCTCTTGAAATTGGAATTGCTTTGATTGAACTGTAAATATACTCCTATGGTTTCAATCGTACAAGCGATTTAATAATGATAGAAGAAAAGTAGAAGGTGAGGCCATTGCACAGCAGAACCTGTCGCCAAACTATCAGCAATCGTATATAGGAAGGATAAGAGACTGATAACGAATTTAGTTTCTGTCGATTTTTTGGACTTTTAGCGACGAAACCTAAATCCGTTTGCAGTCTCCAAGTGTTCACAATGCGGCAGACGATGAGAATAAGAGAAAAGACCATTTATACGATCGGCCACTCGAACCGGCCTATAGAAGACTTCATGAAGCTGCTCAAGGCCCACAAGATTGAAACAGTGATTGATATTCGATCGATCCCGCGCTCAAGGCACAATCCCCAATTTAATCAAGATCTACTGAAGCGAAGCCTAAAAAAGGAAAAGATCCGCTACATCCATCTTGAAATACTAGGCGGGTTAAGGCATCCGAAGAAAGACTCATTAAACACAGGCTGGGAAAATGCTTCGTTCCGAGGTTATGCAGACTACATGCAAACAGCCGATTTTAGGGAGGACATAAAGGAATTGATCGAAGATGCCAAGGCAAGCCGATGCGTTCTGATGTGCGCCGAAGCGGTCCCTTGGCGCTGTCATCGCTCTTTGGTCGCAGATGCTCTTACTGTGAAAAAGTGGAAAGTACTGCACATCCAGAGTAGAATCACGGCCAAACAGCACGAATTGACCGACTTTCTAACGATAAAAGGCAGGCGTTTGATTTACGCTTAAGAGCATTCCCAGCAAAGTACTGGGAATGCATTGACAAGGCGGCTAATCTTTTGCAAGAACTTCCTCGATGAGGCTGTTCCCGAGTTGCTTCAGGATTGGATCGACAAGTAGGTCTGGCAAATAGGCCGTATCGGTCTGATCGATGAAATCATTGTATATCGCTCTTGCGCAAGCGATCTTCTCTTCTAAGGAGATCTGATGATAACGTTCCACTTCCAATGCAATTGCATTGATCCACATTGGCAAGTCGCGCAAATAGAGATATCCGTCTGTTTGTTGGACAAGGATTTGAGTGAAGGCGCCAATGGCAGAGGTTGTTGGGCTGCCGTCGATAGGATGAAAATTGGGTGAATTTTGATCCTCTGTGACTAAGAGTCTGACAAATGGATCCACCATCTCTTTAAACAAAGGATGGGCAAGGAAGTCAGGTAGGAAAGGCGTGCCAGTCCCGTCGATGATCCTATTCATAATCTGTCCGATCGCAATCCTCTTATCCTGAATGCTCAAATCAAAATCGGCATCCAACATAGCTTGAGCGTTTTTGATCAAGCAGATGAGGTCCTGAGGATAAAATTGCCCGTTCAAACAGGCAATCAAGCCTTCGGCATACCGATTGCAATCCTCGTTGCTTGGAAGAGCCGTAGCTTCGATGAGGTTGCTTCCTGGCTTCAGGAAGGCATCGTAGGTGCCCATCGGTTGGAACGGATTGAAATTGTAATGGAGCATGACAGCCCATGACGTTGATGTCGTCGATGGAATGGGGTTCGCAAACCATCCAAATGGGATCGGATACCGCTTGCTGGAATAGAGGAATGCCAGCTTGTCGGATGGCATCGGGATCAGCTTCGTGTAGTTGCTTGGACGCACGCCATCGTAGGCTTTCGTTGTTGGGTATTGATCTGTTCTCAAGGTCATCAGATGGGTGAACATGCTGTCATGATCTTTTCTCATGTCTTCGGCCATGGTCTTCGCTTGTGCCTGATGGGCAGGATCTGTAACCTCGTTGTATTGGGTGATCATGCAGCGCAAAAAGTTAATGGCCCCTGCTGTCCATTCGGCGGAAATAATCCCTTTGTTATAATCTTTTCCAGGTCCATTGCCATCCTGATCGGAATAACCAACGCCCCATAAAGTGTTGTCGGGGCCGTAAAACCCTCCCCAGCTTTTTACATTTTTCCATAGGTTGTAAGCGGCGCCAAAACCAAACCAGCTATCGATGAGCGGCTGTCCTAAGACAGAAGCTCCCCATGTGCAAACATCGACCGCTTTGGGCTCTGTGGTAGGAACCCACGTTGGGTTATTGGGTTTGTTAGCAAGGCCGCCCTGCAGAAAAATGCCGTTTGCGCTGTCCCACGCATATTTCTTAAAGAAAGCGAGAATTCCCTCAGTCTGATACCCTTGAACAGAGACTCCGCCATTGATCATCACATTGATCTGTTTCAATGTATCTTGAATCTTGGTCTTCTGAGCGGTTGAGAGGTCTTGTTCATATTGCAGCTCTTCTTGAAGCGTCTGCTGAAGGACTAGAAGGCCCGCTAGAGTCGATGCATTGTTTTCTACTGAAACGCCATAAGGGTCTACAGGTTGGTCCCCTTGGTTGCCCAAAGATCCTTTGCATGCATAGTAGACTGCACCAATGGGTGATTGCATGTTCGCAAATGCGACAAGCGCATCGACCGCATTTTGTACGGCATCAGAGGTGAAAGGGACGTAATTTTGTTTCTGCAGCTGAGCATTTAAACGTTCGATTTGGATAGGTCCGATCAGAAACCCCCAAGCGTTCTCTCCGGTGATTGGCTTCCAGTCCAACCAGGTAATTTTGCCGGGTGCATATTCTGGGTTGCCGGAAGGCAGGTCCTTGGCAGTAATGTATGAGATATAGGTAGTGTTCATGAATGGATCGACGGACAGCCAGCTCCTTGTCACCATGCGGAAGAAGTAGGCATTCCGAGGATTGGAAATGTCAGCTCCATTGTAGCCGAAGGTCCCGTCTGGTTTAGTTGTTGCTCGATTGGCATTTGCAGTGGCCTGGTCGCTATTTCCATCATAGCCCAAGGTAAGCAGCTCTGTTTGATTTTCAGCGAGGGTGAACATGTTTGCTTGCGAAGAAGCTTTTCCGTAGACGCCAAGAGCTATTTGCCAGCATGCGGCGTCATAAATATCTGTCCCGTAGTTAACGTTGACACGCTCTACTTGCAGATTAGCTCCCGGGGAGTTGGGAAGAGGCGTCAATGTATAGGCATTCGGATCGTATTGGTCCACGACCGTCATATTGTTGCCCGGCAGAGCTCCAACATATAAGGCCCAGTAGTCGGGAGTGGAAAAATAGCTGAGGGGGAGATTTTTACCGGATAAACCACCGCAAGTTCCGGAATAAAGGATTCCTGACTGCGTATTGGAATCGGAAAGAAATTTGATCGTAGCTTGAATTTGCTGATCTGTCTCCTGCGGAGGGAAATAATCTGCAAAGATCGTGGAATGCACGAGCAGTGCTGCGAGGGCAAGGCTGGATTTCATCATCATCGTTCTCCTTCATTGTTGCATGTTGATCAATGAAAAGTAAATTTTTTGTTAATAGGTTTGATTAAATCAGAACCATTTACACATTGCAACACCAAAAAAATAGGGAGAAAAATATCACAGATTCGACGTCAAGTTCCTGACTCATCAGGTTGTTTCGGTGTGAACCTAACTTGTTCCCATTGTTTTAAAAGGGCTTGCTCCTTTTCTGGAGCTAATCCGATCCTTCTTTTGGAGCCTCTTCTTGACTCCCAATCTAATATGGCACTAAGGGTTTCTGAAAGCGGGCGAAATGTTAGCCCGGTCTGAACCGCTTTATTTGCATCCACGTTTAAAAACCCGGGCATATTCCTTTTATAGGAAAGCCATAGTGGCAGCTCTGTCCAGTCTTGGATTTGATGTTGGATTAAAAAATCTTCGCTCACCCAGGTTAAGACAGAACCGGCATTGCAGACTCTTTGGCATGCCTGCAGCAGCTTTTCGAACGTGAGTGGAGTTTCTGGCCCTGTTGCATTGTAAATGCCGATAGCCTGCTTTTCTACCATCGCGACAACCCATTTTGCAAGGTCGCGGACATCGATAAACTGTAGAAGCTGCGTAGGGGAGCCTGGCGCTAAAATTTCACCGCCTTCCTTAATCCGAATAGGCCAATAGGAAAACCGATCGGTTGGATCGAGCGGGCCTACGATCAATCCAGGACGTATGATCAGCGATCGATCGGGAAAGTAATCGAAAATGACCTTTTCACAGGCTGCTTTTAATGATCCGTATGTCTTTTCTGTGATTTCTTCATTGTTTTTATCCTCGAGCTGCGCCAGAGGATAGCTTTCATCGATCGTCTGTTTGTGGAAGTCTCGATAGACGCTGATCGAAGAGATAAATGTATAGTGTTTGGTGGAATTGGCCAGAATTTCCGATGAGTTCCTGACTACTCTAGGGAGATACCCGGAAGTATCGATGACGGCATCCCATTTTCTTTCCTTGATGGCCTCAAGGTTGCCGTCTCTGTCCCCATGAAGCTGTTCAACATGTAAAGATTCCGTGCTTTGCCTCCCTCTTGTAAATATGGCTACATCGTGGCCATTTTGCTGCAGTTCCTGTACGAGATGGGGGCCAAGAAAGCTGGTTCCTCCGAGAACTAACACCTTCAATATGATTCCGCTCATAGGCCCCCTTGAATTAGCTCGTTGTTAGTCGTTTGATATTTCAATCATCACTTGAGATTCCATCAACAGTTGTTTGACCCTTGGGATCCGTTGATCGAGGTTTATTTTTTTGTCGCGGATGAGATAAGCGAATGGGAAAAAGCGATGATCTTTTTCGATCCATCCTACAAACCAACTATGCTCCAATGTGATGCCGTCTTTTGCGATGTCGGAGCCGCTCCATCCGGTCTTTCCGTATAATTTCCATCCTTCAGCCAACTCCTCTTTAAATAAGATCGCTTTTGTCATTTCAATAGCATGGTCTGAAACAGGAAGCTTTCTTTCGACGATCTTTTGAATGAAGTCCACTTGCTCCTTTGGGGAAATTTGTATGGAAGAGTTGATCCATGCGACGTTTCCAGGTCCTGGCTGCGCCAATCCTCCCGACATGTCCTTGTTCCCATATTCCATAGATTCCAAATAGCTTTGCATCTTTTCCAATCCTAAATGCAGGCTTAAGACCTTGGAATACCAGACGCATGAGTATTTCATCCAAGATTGGGGCGATAGGGGAGCGCGCCATGTTTCTAGCCAATCATCATAGCCATCTTGAAAATCCCAAACTGGGGTGTTTTCATCGACGAGGACGCCCGCATCATATCCCATTAAACTTAGAGTGATCTTAAACGAAGAGCAGGGGCTGATCCGTTCGTTGATGTGGGGGCCTATCTCTTGCACGATCTCATCGGTCTCCCCGTTGATCAGAAGGAAATTTTCCTCGATGGAAAAACCAGAAACAGATGGAAAAACAAATAGTAGGCTGGCGATGACTTTTGAAAATGGGAAACGGTTCATAATATACCTCGTTGGCTGGATGTGAATTTTTATAAGGGATGGTAGAGAATAAATTGCGTTCTGCACGCAAAAATATTCTCGTGCAACCAGACTTTAAATTCATCTAAAAAGGCATTTTCTATGAGGACTTGGACCTCGACTTTGTGCATGCTTGATCCACTCCAAAATCAACGAGGACTTTGAAGTGTCTGCAGTATGCGGAGAGGAAGCCATTTTATGTTGGATTCAGATCGGTCAGCGATTCCTTTTTTGTTTTTGGAGCTTTTGTTTCAGATGGCGGCATCTCGTTAATAATGCTGCAACCGCTTAAGTTTTCTGAATGTTGACTCGCTCCGGCTTTTATAAATCGATCCTCATCCTTCCTACTTGGGCCATGGCCTCGACTTTCGGAATGGTTTGCTGCGCTTTTACTTTGTTTTTCCGATTCGAAATTCACAAAATCTAAGCGGTCGGAAAATACTTTAGAAGAAGGCATTTGTTTTGGGTTTGAGGAGGAAGCTTGCGTCAAGCTGGCGATTTTTCTTTGTAAAGTGAATCCCCAGATAAGCGCTCCTGTTAGGAGAAAAGCAAGTGTCGCAATGATTCCATAAAGCATGGATGAGGGGCTGAAAGAAGGAGGAAGCTTTTCTGCAGGAGGCATCTCTCTAGGGACAATATCGATTTGCTGTGAGGATGAAGTTGCTGTTTCGATCGCTGGCAGAACTTGGAGGGTGCGCGCAGCGATGATAGAGGTCCTTTTTTCTTTTTTTGAGCTATCCCACCAACTGATGGAAATTTCTGGCAGCACGCATGTGCCAGCCTGTTGCGGAATGAGAGTATATTGCTCTTTGCGCGTACTGTAGATGATACCATCAACGATGTTTTCTTTTTCCTCAGGCTTGTCGGCATAGGATTTAAACGCGGAATTGCTGGACTGTAAATCCTCTAAGTGGGGAAGCTGGGTTGCTTTGACGCCTTCTGCTTTAATCAGGATGCTGCGAGAAAACGGCTCGCCAACACGCAGCGTCTGATCCTCTTTCCAATGCTCTTCCAGAACAAGATCTCTAGCTGGCAGCCAAGGGGAAACACTTGGAACAGCTGGTAGGATTTCGAGAGGAATTGCTTCCGCCAATATTGTGAAAGGTTCGGGTCTTTCAAATCCTTGCATAGCGGAAAAAGGGTCGAAATCATCTGTAAAGAAAGAACGAAGCTGCCCCTTTCTTTTTTGAAGGATATTTCCTTGAACAGCAACAGATGGGATCGTAAGGGATCCACTTTTTAACGGAGTAATGAGGTAGTTTAGTTCCATGGTATGGAGCATAACTCCGTCGATTACCCTCTGTTCCAATTTGGGTTCATCGATAAGTTCCACAATGGCATCTTCTACCTGCATTTTTTGGGTTTGCACATTATAAATGGGCAATTTCGAAGTGAGCAGAGCTGTATAGATGATGGGTTCATTTTGATAAGGAGCGGCGCTGCTTGTTTTAACGAACATGTTCAGTCCCAACGTATCTTCATTCGATTGGTGATCGGCCCCTTTTGTGACGTTTAATAGAATTGGCTGAGTCGAAAGAACACCATCGGTTGTGTTGACTGACATAGGAGGAATCTGTAGCTGCCCTTCCATTTTTGGGGTTAAAGAAAGCTTCCAGGTGATGTTTGATGAGACTTTGCCATTGACGATTGTGGTATTAGTCGATTTGTGGTGTGAGTGGATCAAAAAATGCTCTTTTAATACGGAGATGTCAGGCGCCTCTTTTGCAGAGGAATCTTTAAGAGTAAGATAAAGGGAAAAACGATCGGTTAGCTCCACTTGCGTACTGCTGACGCTCGCTGTAAGCTCTGCTGCAGTAAGAAGCGCAGTTGAAATTAGGTTCAAAAAGAATGCTGATAGAACGATAAAAAATGTCTTTTTTACCATGGGTCAGTTTCCTCTTTTGTTCCGTTTTTCTTAGATTCGAGATAGAATTTGTTCTTTAAAAACAAATTGGGATCACTTTTAATCTGGTTCAGCCAAAGGTCTGCGTTCAAGTCTTCTTGAGAACGGGGCTCCGGTCTTTGTCCCTTTTGCTCTGAAGCAACCGGCTGTTCATCAGGTTGCTGGGTTTCTTGTTTATCCTGTTTCGATTCTTGGTCTTCAGAGGGATTTTCAGAAGGCTCTTCTAAATCAGAGTCCTCTTGATTTTGAGCCATGCTAGATTCGTTTTTAGAGGGGAGTGGATCTTCTTCCGATTCGTTTTCCGGCCTCTTCTCTGAATCCTGTTGTTGAGGACTGCCATTTTTTTGTTTTTGATTTTGCTTTTTTTCTTGTTCCTCTGGTTTATCTTGGCCGCCTTCCTCTCCTGGTTGCTGCTGCTGTTCTTGCTGTTCGAGCATTTTTTTGACCACTTCCAAGTTTTCTTTGGCAAGCTTGTGTTCGGGCCATTTTTGCAGAACAGCTTCGAAAGCGGCAATTGCCTCATACAGCTTGTTTTGTTGAACCAGCGCATTGCCTAAATTGTAAGCTGCGCTAGAGGCAACTTCTGGACGTGTTGATTGCCGAAACATCTCTTCCGCAGCAGGGTAATCGCCCATTTTATAGTAGGCGACCCCTTTTCTATAAGGGTCTTCGAACTCAATTGCAGCAGTTGAGTAGTCGTTGTTTTCGTAAGCTAGGCCTGCCCTTTGTTCTGCATTGTAAAAATGACGGCTAATAGAGTGCTGAGAGTTGAACGTTGGAGAATTTGCCAACGTCGAAGGCGGCAAATTTGCATCCGATCCCGCCCCGGTTACTATTGGCAAACTAGAGCCTGGGCAGCTCGGATGCGAAGGTGCCCCTTCGGCTAAGGCAAAACTCGAACTTCCAACTGTCAGCAGTATAGATGCTTGGGAGCAATCAGGTTTAAGGATGAAGAGTGCAAGAGCAAAAATAAATCCTCTTCGATACCATAAGAGGAAAAAAGGAAGTGCGGGCAGGAGAAACAAGTAGAAGCGCTCCTCCCAAAAACGTTGCTTTTTTTCCATCTGTTGCTGGAGCTCGCTCCGTTTTTCCAGATCTTCGAATAGGAGAGCAATCTGTTCTGAATGGTCAGCATCAAAATAACGGCCGCGCCCAATTTTACTGATTTCGCGAAACCTTTCTCTTTCTAGCTTAGAGATGACCGGGGAGCCGTTTTTTTTGACGATTGCACCATAGGAATCTTTAAGAGCGGCTCCTTCAAGAGTGCCTATCCCTAGGGTATGAATAACAATTCCCTTCTCTGCGATCTTTTGGGCAGTATGAATAGCGCTGCCATCTTCAAACCCCCCATCGCTGATCACAACGATTGCATTATTTGTGCCTGGGTCGTTGTTGAAGAGCGTGGCAGCCATTTCAAGGGCGGGTGCGAGCTTGCTTCCTTGCACATAGACAAGATCGGTTTCTAGAGAAGAAAGAAGATGGCGAATCGCCTCCTTATCTTCTGTCAAAGGGACGATCATATGGGGATCGGCTGCAAAAGCGATCAGGCCGACTCTAACCCCCTTGGACAGGTTAAGAAGGTCTTCAATTTTTTGTTTGGCGCGACGGAGGCGTGAAGGTGAAACATCTTGAGCGTTCATCGACTCAGAAAGATCGAGAAGGACGGCAAGGCTTTGATCTCGTCTAAAAGTAACGATATCGCGAAAATCCCAGCGGGGGCCGGCTAGGCCAAACGCTAGGCAGCTCCACGCAAACGACCAAACAGCCAGGTGGGTAATGAGCTTTTTCTTCTTATCATGATTGTTCAATAGAAGGTGGGGGAGAAGATGCTTATCGATAAAGCTCTCTAATTGGTGGATCGGGTGCTGATCTTTGTTGTACAGGAAAAAAAGAACCCATATTAGAGGGACGGCAAGCAGAGTCCATAACCAAAGAGGCTGAGCAAAATGAAGTTGGCTAAGATCCATAGACTGTCCTCCGGGGTAAGAGCTGGGACAGGGTAAGAGCCAGCAAAACAAGCAAGGAAACGCCTAAAGGATATTGATAAAGGGGCTCTCTAATCAAGAAAACATGTTCATCGGCTTCGCTCTTTTCAAGTTCATCGATTTTAGCATAAATGGAAGCCAAGTTTTGGGAGTTGGTTGCTGA
>JAFEGU010000331.1 GCA_018239725.1 Verrucomicrobiota bacterium
AAGGTCCTTCTGGTCGCTTACGAGTGTTCCAAGTACGGGCTTAAGCTCGGCGGGCTTGGAGAGGCGATCTATGGAATGGCAAAATCGCTTAAGGACAAAGGATGCGAAGTCACGATCCTGATGCCTAAATTTGCTGGCTTGCCTGTCGATATCCAAAGGAAAATCGAACAAGGGCAATCAACGACGCTGCGACATATGGTCTCAGGCCAAATGAAAGAGGACCGAGTCTGGACATTTAAAGATGAAGGGATCACCTTAGCTTACCTCGAAGATACCAATGCGGAACGAAACATGTTCGCGATCGCATCGGGCGCTCTCGTCTACAAAGATGGCAACCTGGAAGATCCCGACAGGCCTTGGCACGGGCTGCGCGAAAGGATGGCCTACGTCGGAAGCGCTGCGGCAGAGTATATCGCCCAGCATAGCGACGAGTATGACGCGGTCCTCTACAATGACTGGCATGCTGCCTATTCGATCGACCGTTTGGCCCATCGCCACTTTGAGGAGTGGGTCTGCGGAAAATTCCCGGCAAACGTCTTTGTCATCCATAACAATAGTTTCGGATGCCAAGGCGTCTACGATCTTGAAGATCAAGATATCCTCAGAATGTTCGGAGATCAGCGAAAAGGGCTCAATGTGATGCTCCAAGGGATCGAACTTGCTGACAGGTCGGTCACCGTATCAGAGACTTTTGCTCTTGAAATGCAAGACGGCCCGCTTACATCGGGAATCGGACCTTGGGTCCGCAGAGCTGCCGATGAAGGAAAGTTCCACGGGATCATCAATGGAAGCAATCCAGACCTTTGGAATCCTGAGACAAACAAAGCATTGAAAGAATGGAAGGATCCTGAAACTGGGCAACCGATCGACCTTACCTTCTCGCCGCAGACAAAAGACCTCGTCGGCCACAAACAAATGATCCGGTTCCAATTGTATAAAGCGCTGCAAAAATACTATCCGGAAGCGTTGAAGGCGATGAACTGCAAATCGCCTGAAGACTTCATCAACAACCCCCTTCTTCTGTATGTGGGAAGATACGACGCTTCGCAAAAAGGGCTCGATAAGTTCAAGCCGATGATGGAAGCCGCCCACGCTCAAGGCGGGCATTTCATCTGCATGGGAACCGAAGAGATCAACGGCGCTACGCAAATTTTGGACGATCTGCAAAGACGGGCGGAGGAGCTCCAATGCGGATGGATCACACGCGGCCATGAACAGCAGAGCTTGAAAATGCAGATCGGCAATGCTGAACGAGGCATCCCTGCATTAGGGCCTTTGATCAGGGCTTCTACAGATTTCTGCTTGGTCCCATCTTGCTTCGAGCCTTGCGGTCTTGTGCAAGGAGAGGGCTGGCTTTTTGGAGCCCCTGCGATCGGTACAAAAACAGGTGGACTTGCCGATACGATCGTTAGCGATCAAGCAAGCGAGCGCTTTAACGGCTTCACTTATCCGCGCCTGTATGATTGGAACTCGCCTGAGCAAGACATTGCTGCAGCAAAAGCTGTCGGAGAGGCGATCTCTTTCTGGACATCCCTTGGCAAAGAGGAAAAAAATCAGATGATCTCAAGGCTGATGGTCGATGGCCGTCAATTGAGCTGGACCACTTCACCAAGCGGCCTTTCTCCAGTTGACCGCTACCTTGTGACGCTTAAAGAGGCCATCGAGGCTAAAAAAGTGCGCCAAACACAGCCGGTCGATCTGATCGGAGTCGATGAATCGCCTGCTCCTGCAAGCGACGATTACTTCGGACAAGGCATCCAGTCCGACCTGTATACACAGTTCGGCGCGCACATTGTCGATCAGAAAGGCGTCCAATTCCGGGTCATGGCGCCAGCTGCTAAAAATGTCTCTGTCGTTATCATCGAACCTAACGGCAAAGAAGTGCTTTTCCCAATGGAAAAATTACAAGATGGCTCTTGGAGAATCCTCATTGAAGGCGCCAAAGAAGGAACTATCTACCAATACGAGATTGAAACAGCGCAAGGTAAAATTGTGCGAAAGAACGATCCGTTTGCCCTTGGCTTCGAACCAACAAAAAGACAGTCGAGCCAAGTGGTCGCATCTCCAAGAGAGTTCGAGTGGACAGACAAAGCCTGGATGCAGACGCGTAAAGAGCGCAAAGACGGCCCTGTCAACATCTACGAAGTTCATATTCCAAGCTGGCTCAAACCAGATAGCAAATATGTCAACTTCGTCGATATCGCTAAACAGCTTGCCCCTTACTGCAAAAAAATGGGCTTTACCCACGTCGAATTGTACGGACTTTGCGAACACTTCGTCGATGAATCGATGGGATATCAAGTCTCAGGATACTTTGCGCCAACATCGCGCAACGGCTCCCTCAAAGACTTCCAAGAGTTTGTCAACATCATGCACGAGAATGGGGTTGCGATCATCTACGACTTTGTCCCAGCCCACTTCGTCATCGATGATTGCAGCTTAAGGGAATTCGACGGGACCCAGTTTTTTGAAGAAAGCGATATCCGCAATAGGGATAGCTCCTGGGGAACGCGCCTGTTCAGTTTCAACAGGAACGAT
>JAFEGU010000332.1 GCA_018239725.1 Verrucomicrobiota bacterium
AGCAGTCGACTTCAACACCGCCTACAATGCCTTTGCACCAAAGGACGTCTCCTATTTCTCGAGCTTCAATGTCACGGATGGAAACCTCAATTCTCGGCGAATCTTCTCGGCGATTCGACCATGGCATAACAGGTGCGGAATAGAGGCCGAAAAGGTCGAGGCGATTGAGGGGACTGTTTCGAACGTAGAGATATAGGTTGGAACTATCGATTGAACCGGCTGGATCGGGAGTCAGCCATCTACCGAGAGAAGGATCGTAGAAACGTTTTCCAAAGAAAACGAGTCCTTCTTCGGAGCGTTTGGAGCAAAATCGCCAGGGGCTCGATTCGGGAGAATCTTTTTCCTTGCCAAATGCATCGATATCGTAGGATTCGGCAACTTTCCCCTGTGAAGAGACCAGGGCAATGATATTGCCATTGAAATCATGCAAAGGGGCAAAAACTGCATTGTTGAGCTCTATTGCAATAGCTGCACCGATATCTCCTGCGATACCGAGTCCAAGAACCTTGAGCTGAAGGATTTCTCCTTGTTCCGTCGCTGTTCCAATCTCATGCTCATGGTCATAAAGATAAAGGGTTTTGCTTCTGCCTGCCTGCAGATCTTCGATTTCTTTTGAAATGAGGCGGGATAATGGATCATAGCAATATTGGACAGTTCTTTCAGTGGTGATTAGCGCGGTGAGTCTGCCCAAGGCATCGTAATGGTATTCCGTAGAGCTATCTTTAGATGAGCGCTTTGTAGGATTCCCATCCGGATCGTATTGGAAGGAACTATCCTTGTTCTCTAGGATCTGATTGTAGTCGTTGATTTTGCAATCGGTCGGATTACCAAAGGAGTCAAATGAATATTGGTTTTCAGCTTCTTTGACGAGTTGGTTGAGCGGATCGTAGGCGTAGTCTTTTGTTCCAAAGAAAGAGTTGTCTGTTTGCATGACGAGGCCTGAGGGGCCATACGCAATGCTCTGCTGCAAATAGGAGGAAGATTGGGCTATAGGACGCTCTAGCAGATCTCTTTGGGTAATAACCGTAGAAAGGTGACTGATCAGCTCTTCTTCTTGGACATGTCCATTCGGATCAAAGCGGGTATAGTGATGAGCATACTGCTGATAGCCTTCAGGGGTGTATTTGGCAACTGTCGCTAGATGGAATCCTGAGTATGAGTAGGCGATGGCGGCTTGATTGGGAAGGGTGAAATTGATGCAACGTCCATGTTGATCATAGTTCCAAGAGTATTGGAGCCCGTTTGGGGCGAACTCATGGAGAAGTTCTCCAAAATGATTATAGCTGCGTTGGATCCGGAAATGATGGATATGGTCGATGATAATGGTAGGATCGGGGCCGCTTTCGTAAAAATAGGCGTAGTGGACTGTGCCATCGGAACTCGAAAGCTCTAGAAGGCGGTCTATCCCATCATAGGCATAGAAGAGGATAGTGCCGCTTGGCAATGTCTTCTCTGCGATTCGTCCTCGCAAATCATACCGGTAATGGGTTGTCCTTTGGTCTGCTTCAGACTCTTTGGTCACACGTCCCATGGAATCATATTCCCATGTCGTTGAAATCGTTTTAATGGGGATGTCTGATTGGTATATGGTTGAGACCCGCTTGGTCCGATTGCCGTTGGCATCGTACCAAAAGCGATCGTATGCAACTGTTCTTCCTAGAGGATCTTTTTTCTCAAAGGAAGAGATATGGTTTAGAGCGTCGTAAGTTTCTATAGTCGTGTTTTTTAAAGGATCGATCGACTGTTTTTGGAGAACGCATTGACCAATTTCGTTCTGTACTTCAGCATATCGCCATTCTGTCACAGCGCCAATAGGATCGACATGCCGGATGAGCCTTCCTTCGGCATCATAGGAAAATAAGTCGATGGCTTCTCCCTGAGATGTCCAGCGAATGGCTTTTTCTTTGCGGTTGTTAAAACCATAGAAAAACTGCATCCTGTTCTCACGCCGCCCATGCTCATCTTCTGTCCATTCTTCGACAATGCGTCCTTGGACATCATGAACTTGGACATGTTGAATTGGGCCATTTATAGTCCTCTCTAAAAAGCCTAAAGAATCGTATTCATAGGATTTGGATCTTCCTTCTGCATCCTCGCCGATGATTCTCCCTGCGCCATCGTATGAATAGTGGATGGTAAGTCCTGAGGAGTCGGTATAGGAGATAAGATGAAATGTGTTGTAGCGCCAAGTCTCTTGGGCAAGGACTTCACCATTTGCAGCATAGCTCGTTTTCGACGTCATTCTTTGGAATAGATCGTAGGTGTATTCGATTCGAGTTTGATCAGGATTGATCGTTTGAGCAAGCATCCCGTTTTTTGTGTAGGAGTGAAAGATTTCAGTGCCGTCTG
The DNA here is from genome assembly GCA_018239725.1 of Verrucomicrobiota bacterium. Lineage (GTDB taxonomy): Bacteria > Chlamydiota > Chlamydiia > Chlamydiales > Rhabdochlamydiaceae > Acherontichlamydia. Next base: position 2,350 of record JAFEGU010000332.1, read on the forward strand.
CTTGAACGATATGGATTGGTTTTCTCAGGGAATTATAAGTGGTTTGGACCGTGCTGCCTAGAGAGTTGGTTACTGAGGCAATGTTGCCGTTCAGATCATAGGTATAAGTAGCAATAGGCGAACATTGCTCTCCAGATTCCTGTTGGATCGGAGAAAAGCGGGTGTTTGTGCACCTGCCAAAAGCATCGTAAGATTGAACTGTTGCATTTCCCCGTTTATCCGTTTGCGAAAGGAGCCGCCCTTTTGGATCGTAATGACTATAAGTAATGGAGTTATTGCCCATTTCATCGATTTCTTGGGATGAAATCGGTTTGCCGGAAAGATTGTAGGTGTAAAGCTTCTTTGGAAAACCGACTTCATTAGCTTCAAGAAGATTTCCATTTGCGTCGTAACCATATGTATTTTCTTGGCCAAGCGGCGTAGTCTTTCGGGTGATCCGCCCAAAAGGATCATAATCAGTGTATAGCGTGTAACGATAAATCCGATCAGCATCGTAAACAGCCTCAGCAATGATCTGATTTTGATCTGAATAGGTATATTCGGAGCGCTTGATCAAGATCTCTTGGTCTGCACTTGTATCTAAAAAGAGCTCTTCAGCTGCGATGATCAATCCATGATGGGGATTTCTGTAATATCGCTTGATCCTACGCTCTGTAACCTCATGGATGTCGAAATGACTAGCTCGATCGCCGTCGTCCACAACTTCGCAAACAAGCAGATGATCGTCATCATAAAAGTAGAATTGACGCATGAGGATCTTATCCCCATCGCACGTCAATTTGGATATCAATAGATCCGTTCCTGGGAGGTAGGCGTAATGGTAGGTAAACCCTCCTTCTTCTTCTTCCAGCGTGGGGATATTAAATCCTGGAAGATATTCATAATGTTTGCAATACGACTCGGCGCCTGGAAGGTTTCCATCGCTGTCTATATAAAAAGGGGCTTGTGCTGATCCGGTGAGATTGCCCCAAAATCTCTCTTCGAGAACATTCC
>JAFEGU010000333.1 GCA_018239725.1 Verrucomicrobiota bacterium
AACCATCTCCTTGTGCACATCGCGTCGGACTGCAATCATCAATGCTTGTCTGAGGACAGCAGGATCGTCGTAACGGTGGACAACGCCCCAATTGTCGCCAGGTTTTTGACCGCCTAATCTCCAGATCTCATAATTGATCGTGTCAGCAAGACCTTTTTCAGAAAGCCTACCGATCATCGCTTCAATTCGCTCTCTAAGCTCAGGCTCGACTGTTGCTGCGCCATCGAGCTCTTCAAAAATGGATGTGAACTCCTGTTTTTGAGGTAGCGTAAAAAAACTAGAAGATTGTGGGAAATGTATTGGTAAGCCGCCTGGATTAAAATCAAAGGTGGGTGGGAACTCATCGAAGCCTTCAAAAACAGCAAAGTCCCGTCTTGGAAACTTCACTTCATAAATTGCTTCATGAAGTTCTCGAGTGTAATAGCAAGCGTTCTCTTTCATCCAAACCATCGGATTTTCAACTTCAGGCTCTCCAATGATCTCATAGAGCTTTGCGTAGACAGCTTCTTGGTCTAGCTCGGCAGCTTCCTCTTTCATGATCTTGTCGGCCAAAGACTTCATTGTGCGGAGGATCGCCTCTTTCAAGATGCCGAGGTCATCATAGCGATGGACTTGCCCGTAGTTCTCGCCAGCTTTCTCGCCCGAGAGCTTCCAGACCCAGTAGTTGACTTGGTCGGAGCCGACTTTTTCATGAATATCGTCAATGAATCCGTTTATTCTTTCTTTGTTGATTCCCCAACATTCGTCTAATGCTGCAACATCTCCTTCCTCTGCAACTTGATCCAGCTTGAGGAAAATAGACGTAATGGAAGCATTATAAACGTTGTCGCCAATTAGCCTATCAAGTTTCTCTGTTCGTTCCTGATCCAGATCACGTTGATAAATGTGCTCTATTTTTCTGCCACTCAACTGATTACTAGTATATGTTAAATCTACTATCCCACGGTTAAGATCATACAGTTTGCCGCTGCATTCCGTAGCTGCAGCTGCATCTTTAGCGTTCCGCGTTTGCAGATATTGTCCAACAGCTTTTTCGAAAACAGGCTGCAATTCCCGAGATTCCTGACGAGCTGCATAGATAACATCAACGATCGTATAAGATACATTGTCTTTTAACGCTTGCAATTCCTCATTAAACTGACTGAATTGAGCTGTCAAAAGCTGCCGCGCAAGGCCATCAATAGAAGAGATCGGCTCTGATCCTAAGCTCAATTTCCATTCCACTGCGCTCTCTGCCAAATAGTTCACTTGACGTGCTAAATTTTGTGTTTTTCCGAAGGTTCCTTGAGATGGGTGTTCTTGGCCTAGATCCTCTCCAATGGCTCTGTTCTCCGCCCTTAGCGCGCCCACTTGCGAACATCCGTGCATGATGTCTTGGGTTAGCTTCATTGCCGCTGCTTCTACGTTGATCCCAGTAGAATCTGGTATTGCCTTCGTTGCCATAAAAATTGATCCCTTGGTTGAGATTGTTTTTGCTTATTAATTAGGCAATATTATAACACAATCACTTATCAAATTAAACGATAGATAAAATTTTAAATCTAACAACTTAATTTAAATTCCTGGCCAACAGAGATTAAAATATTAATTTTACATAATAAAAATTTTCCTCCCCGCAGGGGCAAATATTTTAATCTTTCCTTTTACTTGATCTATGCTAGGATTCACGACAGATGCGCTTGAATGCTAGTTTCGATACAACCTCCTGATAACCAGGCTAAATCCTATGCAAGTCCAACTCTACCGCTCTAGGATCGCGTTTGAAGAACGGGCCCTGCTCAGCTCGAATCCAACCGCTGTCAAGCTGTTCCGCCTGATGGCCGAAAAGAAAACGAACTTGAGCATTGCGGCCGATGTGACCTCTTCGAAAAAGCTGCTCGCACTGGCAGAACAAGTAGGCCCCCATATCTGCGTCTTTAAGACCCATATCGACATCCTCGACGACTTTTCGCCAGAGGTGACAGACCGCTTGCAACAGATTGCCGAGCAGCACCAGTTCCTCATTTTTGAAGACAGGAAGTTCGCGGACATCGGTAATACGGTGGTCCAGCAATACGCAGGGGGCATCTACAAAATTGCTTCATGGGCCGACATCATCAATGCCCATGCCGTTCCTGGCCCTGGGATCATTGCCGGCCTTAAAGAAGTAGGCCTACCCAAAGGACGCGCCCTCCTTATGCTCGCCG
>JAFEGU010000334.1 GCA_018239725.1 Verrucomicrobiota bacterium
AGCTCAAAATGAGTGGAATCCCCTATTCCGACTCTGAAGATGGCTTCTTCGATTAGGATTCTGTACGCGCCAATTGGCTCGGTTTTGGAAAGCGTCGATTGAAACCTCAGCGATTCAATTGCATCCAGTTTTAATTATTCTGCACGTTAATTTTGTTATTGTAGTAAATTTTAAACAACATATATGAATTAAAATAATGTATTGTTTATTTAATTCGATATTTTGCTTGTTGTTTTTTTAAAAATTTTGATGGTGTTTGTGTGTATTTGACGATAATTCATCAAATTATTATAGGTGTGTTAAGATTAAAATTTAATTTGGTGCTGCTTTGTGTAGAAATATTATTGAAAAATGCCGAAAATATTGTGCAGGCTATTACAATCTTCTTCTTCTATTCACGACGCTTCTTTTTGTTTTTAGACCGTATAGCCGCAGCGAAATGTATGTTGCTATCTGGAAGCTCTTTTTAGCGGGGACTATCTTAAGTTCCATTTTCAATTGCCACCACAAGAGGATTGTCAAATGGATCGCTTCTCTTCTTGCAGTCCCGAGTGTAGTCCTCAGCTGGTTAAACTTGGCCCATCCTTCAGAGCCAGTATTTGTTGCTAATGCGGTGCTGACGATCCTTTTTATGTTTGTCTGTGTGACATCGATCCTCTACGATGTGGTGTTAAGGGCGCATGTGACACTGGAGACTTTAAGAGGGGTTATTTGCGCTTATTTTATGGTGGCCTTTGCCTTTGCCTACGTCTATTTCCTGCTCGAATATCTCGTTCCAGGAACGTTTATGTTCGCGCAAGGGGAAGTTTCCGTTTTTTCCTTTACCCGGTTCATCTCTGAAATGCTCTATTTCAGCTTTATAACCCTATTAACAATCGGTTACGGGGATATTGTGGCGGTCAAAGATGTGGGGCAGACGGTAACCGTTTTAGAAGGGATTATCGGACAATTTTATGTGGCGATCTTAGTAGCACGTTTGGTGTCTGTCTATTCGTTTTATTCTGACAAGCGGCTCATTAGAGCTTTGGAAAGAGACAAGAAGAAAAAGTAAGGGTAAACTGCGCCTCCAGCAAATGGAGGCGCAGTTAACGAGGCATGTTAGAGCAATCCAGTGCTTGGATCGACAGATGAAGGAGCCAACATCATGGCTGTAACCGGAATGACGATTCCAGACATGATATGGACAGCTGTTTGTTTCCAGTCGACGCCAACATTTGTTTGCTGTGCAGCGATCCGGCTTTGAACGCCTTGTACTGCAACTTGGATTTTTTGGGCGACGATCGCATCTATTCTCGAATTGGGAACATCAGCAGCGGTAAGCATTTGATCGAAGATGAAGAGCGTACGCACATTTTGCGCATGCTGCTTTTCGAGCGCTTTGTGGATATCTAATAGTGCTGCAGTAGTAATGTGATCGCTGCTATC
>JAFEGU010000335.1 GCA_018239725.1 Verrucomicrobiota bacterium
CGTGAGTTCGAACCTCATCACCCGCTATATATTCACAAGTTTCAAGGAGAATGAACCATGGAGCAGACGGCCGTAGAACCGCAAATCCTATCCGATGACGATGTCCGAGTTTCCATCCACCGGAAACCTGCGTGCATTGTCGAATTCGATGTCGAGGCCTCCAAAAAACTCGTCAGCGAAGCACATAAGGTAGCGGTCAAGCGGATTGCAAAAGAAGTCACCCTCCCTGGCTTCCGCAAAGGGAAAGCCCCAGATGAGCTCGTCCTTAAAAATTACGCTCCCCAGATCGACAAAGAATGGCAGCAGGCGATCGCCGACATGGGATTCCGCGCTTGCGAAAAACTTGCTAAAATCCCCCTTTTGCACCGCGATGCTAAAGTCACCTATAAGATGAAGAGCCATTCGCCAGACGGAGCACTTTTCAGCCTCAGTTTTGAGACGGAGCCGACCATTCCAAGCGTCGACCCAAAGCAAATGCAGCTAAAATCGGTCAAACGCCCAGAAGTCAACGATGAAAAAGTCTCTGAGACGATCCGTCAAGTCCAACTCTTTTTTGCCGAGTGGAAAGTCGTTACAGGACGAGGAGCTCAAGATGGAGACTATGTCCTCCTCGATGTCGATGTGATCGAAGAAACGCCGCCGACTTCCCTTTTCAACCACACCCGCTTTGAAGTCAAAGAAAAATCAATGTCGAAATGGATGTACGATCTTGTATTAGGTAAAAATGTTGGCGACTCTGTTGAAGGGGTCAGTGTTCCTGACGAAGACGCTTCCAAGGAAGACAAAGAAGAACTAAAACCGAAGAAAGTCCGCATAACGATCAAAGCAATTGACACGGCAACGCTGCCAGTCCTTGATGATGCCTTTGCGCAAAAGATCGGCGCTAAAACAGTAGATGAGCTCCGCGCAAATGTGCATAACCTGCTCGAAAAACAAGCAAACGAGCATGTTCAGGAAGCCCTTCGCGAACAAGCCAGCGAATTTTTATTAACCCATTATCCGTTCGACCTGCCAGCTACTCTCATTGAGAAAGAAACCCATTTCCGCCTCAAGCAGCTCATGAACGATAAAGACTTCGTCAAGTATTGGGAGTCTTTAAAAACGGAAGATCGTAGAAAGACCTTGACTACCATCCACCAACAGTCGGAAAAAGCAGTCAGGATGTTCTATCTTTGCCGCAAAGTGATCGCCGATGCAAACATCCGCATTTCTGCCCAAGACATTCCTCCTCCAGCTACATCGCCGCTTGAGTTCCTCCTCAATCCGCAAAAGATGTTCCACCATCAGCGCAATGCTGAAATCGAACATGCGGAAGCCTTTTCAAGGCTCGTGCTTGAAAAAGCGGAAGACCATATCATTACAAACGCAACACCTGCTGCATAAATTTTTCGTTGCGCTACCAATTAGAGCCTCTAGACTTTTGTTAGAGGCTCTTTGTTTATTCGATTCCTTTGCCCTACCCACTTGTGTTTTATCCGTTTGATGGGCAATATGAACTCAAATGAATCCAAGAGCGCGGATGGTTTTCGCGGCTCTTCCAACATCGATTGCTTATAGAGGACTGGCATGTATACGATTCCTTACGTCATCGAAGATACCGGCCGCGGCGAACGCGCCATGGACATCTACTCCCGTCTATTGAAGGACAGGATTGTTTTCATCGGCACAGAGATCAACGACCAAGTGGCGAACACTGTCATTGCACAGCTCCTATTCCTTCGTGCGGAAGATCCTAAGAAAGACGTCAATGTCTACATCAATTCCCCAGGCGGCTATATTACAGCAGGCCTTGCGATCTATGACACGATGCGCTTCATGGGCTATGAGATCAATACTTACTGTTTAGGGCAGGCCGCTTCAATGGGAGCTCTTCTTCTCGCCGCAGGAACCAAAGGCAAACGTTTCGCACTCCCCAACAGCCGGATCATGATCCACCAACCTTCCGGCGGCGTTGGCGGCACCTCTGCCGACATTCAGCTTCAAGCCAAAGAGATCCTTCAGCTTAAGAAAATGTGCGCTTCGATCCTTGCTGAAGCGACAGGAAATCCGATCCAAAAAATCCTCGAAGATTCGGAACGGGATTTCTTTATGGATGCCGAAGAAGCCAAAAATTATGGGCTGATCGATAAGATCGCTACACAGCCTCAAAAACAACCGACACCCAGTGTCTAGTTGGAAAAATTCCTGAGCTTGTTTTGCTCAGATTTTTCTGCCTGGTTTCCTGCACGGCTCCAGGGTAGACTTGAATATGCCACTCTGGAGCTGTGCAGGAAACCAGGCTGGAAAAGATGAATAAAATAAGCCAGCAAATTTTGCAACTAGATACCAGTACAACGTAAGATCTTATGACAAAAAAAGAAAAAGAAGGCGCAACCTGCTCATTTTGCGGGAGACCAGAAGAAGCTGTTGAGAAATTGATCTCAGGACCCGACTCCTACATCTGCGACAAGTGCGTACGCCTCTGCATGGAGATCGTCGAAAAGAAACCGGTCCACCACGAATTAAAGCTGCTCAAGCCCAAAGAGATTAAGACCGCTCTCGATGAATATGTGATCGGACAGGAACGCGCTAAAAAAACGATTTCGGTTGCTGTCTACAACCACTACAAAAGGATCCGCTCCCTCCATAAAGAAGGCGAGGTCGAATACAGCAAGTCGAATGTGCTATTGCTCGGACCTACAGGCTCTGGAAAAACACTGATTGCAAGAACGCTTGCCAACATCCTCGATGTGCCCTTTGCTATCGCCGACGCGACAACCCTGACTGAGGCCGGATACGTCGGAGAAGATGTCGAGAACATCATCTTGCGCCTTGTCCAGGCTGCAGACTACGATATCGCCCGTGCAGAGCTTGGGATCATCTACGTCGACGAGATCGATAAGATCCGCAAGACGACCGGCAACGTCTCGATCACCCGCGACGTCTCTGGCGAAGGGGTTCAGCAAGCGCTCTTAAAAATCGTCGAAGGAACTGTCGCTAACGTTCCTCCCAAAGGCGGACGCAAGCACCCCAACCAAGAGTATATCCGGGTCAACACCCAAAATATCCTCTTCATCGTCGGAGGAGCCTTCGTCCACCTCGAAAAGCTGATCGCAAAACGTCTTGGGAAAAGCACGATCGGCTTCGATGCTGCCGACACCCGCCACTTCGATCCGACCGAGACCAACTATCTACTTTCTAAAGTCGAACCGGAAGACCTGATCCAGTTCGGGATGATCCCCGAGTTTGTCGGCAGGTTTAACAGCATCGCCAACTGCAATGAACTGACTATCGACGACATGGTCGATATCCTGGTCAAGCCGAAGAATGCGATCATTAAGCAATACCAGCACCTCTTCCATGAAGAGAATGTCGAGCTCCGCTTCACGCAAGATGCCTTGCAAGCCATGGCTGAAAAAGCCAAAAGCACAGGGACTGGCGCACGCGCCCTGCGCATGATCGTTGAAACGCTTCTTTTAGAATTGATGTTTGATATCCCCTCAGATCCGACGATCAAAGAAGTCGTGGTCAATAAGGATTGCATCGTCAATGGGAATAAGCCGGAGATCATCCGGTCCCATAGCGCTTAATAGACGCTCTTTTTAAGGTAAAAGGTTGGCTTGTCCTCTGTAGCTGTCTACTCGGGCAGATGGAGTGGAGGTAGCAGGCATTGGGAATTGTCGGCTAGGATCATGTGCATCATTAATAGCGGCACCCCTTTCATCGGCCAAACTACGTTTAATAGTTGGATCAGAAATTCCCTCGAACAGACGCTCAAGAACTGGATTTTCACCATTTTCTAAACTTTGTGGCCGCAAGACTTCACGCACAATAGCGTCTTCGAGCCCGTCTTTTTTCGAGTTTTCATGATGAGCGCGGCAAAAATCGTTATAGCCCGCTCGAGCTTCTAGAGTTTCAAGACCGGAGAACATAAGTCCAGCCGCATCGACAGCATAAGAATCTGATTTCTCTATTTCAGGCGGCTTGCGCAATCGGTTTAAAAGAGGGAAACTCTTAGGGATCCATTTCCTTGCTGTTCCATCATCAATAGCTTGTTGCCGCTCTTGCTCAAGCTTGCTCGACATTGCGTTTTGCAATAATTCCGCGTTCCGAGAAACAGTAGCGAGGCTCGGAACAGCATCATCCGGATAGAAAGCAAGCGCTGAATAGATAGCAAAGGTATCAAGCTGTTCCAACCTCTGCTCAACTGCTTGCAATTCCTGAATTTTCCTTCGGATCTGGTTTTGAGCAGTAGGATCAACAGCAGTTTGGAACTGCGTTGTTAATTTCAATTTTTCTTCAGCAATCTTGTCTTTTGTTCTCTTAATGATTGTCTCAGCCTTGCCCATACGATGGATCGCACGGTCTATTTGCGTATCGTCTCTTAAAACAGGCTGGGCAATTTCAAGCGCTTTTTTATAGGATTCAGCACCGGTTGACTTCGGCTGATTGGCTAGTACCGCATTGGAACGGTAGCAAGGACTTGCTCCATCGGCAGCTCCCTTGCAATGATCTTCCATCTTACTGCAAATCTCGCCTTTATTAATCTTTGTTTTGATGAGTTCTATCGATTTTTCGACGGACACCTTAACATCTGGATCTGCATCCATTATTTCATTAAGACTACGAATGCATATATTATCGGTAGCAGGATCATAATAACGGACTTGCATCGTCCTGAAACTGATTGTAAAGCCGGTAGCATCTTCAGGAATCACGCCGTCTTTTAAGCAATAATTTTTAACTAAATGGAAAGTATCTTGGAGCTGATCATGGTGTTTTGCTTTTAGATCGAAGTAGTGTCCTTTTTTCTCTCCATTGCTAGTATATGCATTGTAAAGGGCAACAGGTGCCTTAGGCGGGTTGTCTTTCTTTAGTTGTAAGACCGTGGGTGACTCTGGATCGCTTGTAATTCGTACGACGGTATCTTCAACTTTTCGTGCTGTAGCAGGTAAAGGATCATCAAGATCACCGACAGGAACAGTAACGTCAACTGCGCTAGTTGAAGTCCTACTTTCCAATGGTACTTGAGCACCCACATTCTTTACTTCTCGGTTTCTGTTACGTGGATCTTGAGGAGAGTCACCAATACGCTTTCGAGCTACGCTATCAGCTCGCGTATGCAGCGAAGCTGCCCTTTCCGAATTTGGAAGACCATCCTTTCCACCATCCTTTCCTAGGAGTGGCTCCCTTTTCATCAGATTCGGTTCTGAAGCAGATCTTGGTCTTGTTGTTGTTGCCATGTGCTTATTCCCATGTTTTTATCTTTTATAACATTAATTATATCACATCAAAAATTAAAAACAAATTAACAGCGAAAAACAAAACAACCGCAAACATTTCATAAAACACTGACCGCCAACATCTTGAACCGAAATACAAGAGCTAGGCTATCAGAATTATTTTTTCAGCTTTATTTAACTAAAAAACCAATAAAACGAAAAACCCACTGAACATTAACCACAAACAACTTTCAAATTTCGAACCGGATGTTATTAATGCTTCTAGTTAGCCTTCAATAAGTTAAAAAAACCCAAAAATTGCATTTGAAACACCCCTCCCCATACTTTCCTTAACCACCTTAATAACAAAGACTTCCAAAACAGCATGGATCATATCCTTCCATTGGGGGGACCCCTAATGCAAGTGGAATTTGCCCAAAAATGAATCCTTGTCCTCTTTAAATATGAGCCCATCGCCTTTATTAAGAAGGCTCATTCCACCCAGCCCAAAAAATAATTAACAACACACACCTCTTATAATCAGACAATTAACAACAGCAATATAAAATTAAATTAAGATTATGTTGAGATTAAATAAAGATTTGTTAAAATGGAGCTCGAGGGAAGTAGATTCAGATCACTTCTCTGACGGGGATAAAAGATAATAAAAACATAATAGAGTTAATGAACCAAATCATCTCTTCAAAATAGTCAGATTAAAAAGAGCTAATCTGACCTAAGCGATAAAAGAACATCAGTAGCAACGAATAACAGATGCTATATGGCACGCTGAAGAGATCCTTTTTTTAAAAATTTTAATAAAGAAATAAAAATTATGGCAATACAAGCAAGTTCAGGCACAACATTAGATCCGAACTCAGCCCTTCAAAATTATATCCAAGCTTGGGAGCAGCAGCAGCAACAACAGCAGCAGGACCTGACGAATTTGGGTCTCGCTATTACCACAATGATGAATATGATGAAGGGCGGGAATGTACAAGAAGCATTCCAGTTCGCAGGTATGGTCGTTATGACTCAATCGATGCAATGCGTCGGCGATAACACAGGACAGTTTGCGGGCGTAGAGAACCTGGGTACGGGCATCCGGAATATCATCGGCGACCTGCAAAGTATCTTTAATGAAGGCGGCGGCATTAACAGCAATGATGCGAATAATTTTGCTCAATGGTTAAACGAGTTTTACAACTCGATGAAAGGCGGATGCCCTACATGGATGAATGGAGACTCTTCTGATTATACAAACATCATGAACCAACTTAAATCCATTTATTCTGAGTTTGGTCTATCAACCTCACAATATGGTAACCTCAATGGAGGTTTAGTGAGTGCTTGCATAAAATATTGGTTCAACAACTCACCTAATAATCCTCCAAATCCTGGCGGCCCTCCAGCCCCTCAAATCACAGCTCTGCAAGGTGACTTCCAAACCTTGAATAACTCGGTCAGCGCCATCTCTTCTTCTGCGACAGCTTCAGAACAGTATTGGACAAACGTTTATAACCAGGCCCAAGGCGTTACCAACAATATTTTCCAATCCATTGGCAGCTTGAATACCAATAGCGTTGCCAACGAAAAAACTAATTAATCGATAATATTTTAGGTTATTTATGGCAGAAAGTTTTTTATACATGATCTATAGCGCAATGGCAAATGACCAGTCGAGCCTTTCCCAAATGCAGATCATTGACGGCGATAGCGCCTTGCTTTTCACACAGGTCGAAGAGCAGATCTATAGTGCACAGAACGGTCCAGGCGGAGCGATGTCCCACGCCAATTCAGAAATTGCTAAGTACGCTGCCTGGATGCAAGGCGGTGACACCTCCCAACGCCAGAAGTGGGGAGCAGAGATCTCTAAATGGCAGTCGGCATTCTCAGCGGCGCAATCAACTGCCCAGAGCAATGAAAGCCAAGCGGATACTCTTGTTCAGAATGCACAAACTCAGACAGGCCAGGACAGCAGCAACTTGCAGCAAAAGACCCAGTTGGCCCAGTCGATCAATATGATCGGTTCGTTTTTAGCTAATATTTTAGCTCAACACTACTAAACACTAGAGGACATTTATGTCATCAATTTCATCAATTAACAGCAACTCGGACATTCTTTTGCAACAGATCCAACAAGATCAGATCCAGCAGAATTCCGATACACAGGATGAAACAACTGCTCAGTTAGTTGCTATGATGCAAAACATCACAACACTTTTAGATTCTCTTCAGGAAAATAGCGCAAACGGCAATCCACCTCCTACAGATGTAGTCAATCAAGCTAACAGTAAATAAAAATTAAAAAAATCGGATCTAAAAGATCCAAATAATAAAATAATTAAAAGGAAAATCATGACAACATCAACACAAAACAGTGCTGAAATTCAAGAATTAAAAGCCATACTAGCAGTTCTTGAAGCTGAAGAAAAAGCGCAAGGTAATGGCGATCCTATTTTAGCCGTCATCATCCAAATGCTTACAGAGCTCTTAGCTTCTCTCGGCGGCGATCAAACTCCTCAAACACCAACTACACCAGGCAATCCCTTTGTCCCGCAACCAAAGGTGAACCCAGGCAGCGGCCCGACTAACTCTCAAATGAGCAATGCCGTCGCCCAGCTCGCGGAAGCATTGGCAGAACTTCAAGTTCTTCTCGGCAAATACGGCCAGGAAAAGAACACTATGGAAAACAACAATATGCAATCCATGGTTCAAGAAGCTCAAGCATTCCTTAAACAAGCTCAAGACCAATTGCAAAAAATTGAAGATCAACAATCGAGCCACCACTGGTGGGATATCTTCTTAAAAGTTATTACTGCAATTGTCGGCGCTGTATTTGCTTTGATTGCTTGCGCAACAGGCCAGGTTGCACTAGCTGTTGTCATTATCGCATTGACAGTCGCTGCTGAAACTGGAGCCTTTGGAGAAGCTACAAAACTGATTAGCCAAGCCCTTCAAGCAATGGGAGTACCGGCTAAAGACGCGAACATTATCGCAAGCGTCATAGTCATCGTCGCCACGATCGTATTAACGATCGCTACTTGCGGAGCCGCTGCACCAGAAGCTGCTGCTGACGTCGCTGGAACTGTGGCTGATACCGCAGCAGAAGCTGCAGAAACTGCCGCTGAAACTGCTGCAGAAGAGACCACCGAAGTAACAGCAGAGACTGCCGCAGACCAGGGATCATCTGTTGGAAATACATTGAAAAACATCGGGAACACGCTTAAAAACGGGTTCATGAAAGTGATCGATGCTACTTTCGGCAAGTTGCCAGCTTCCGTCAATATGTCCATCCTCACAGGATCGCAAGCGGTCATGCAAACAAACCTTGCCAACAACATCATTGCTGCAATCCCTAACTTAAGCGACAAGCAACGTCAAGAACTCGAAAAAATCATAGGAATCATCGTAGACATCCTTTGCTCGCTTGCTAGCCTTGGCGCTGGATTTGGCGTAGCTGCAGGTTCAGCAGCAACTTCTGCAGAGTCTGCATTTTCTCCTGCCGTTATGAAAGGCTTGATCTATGGCGGTTTTGCTGGTCAGGGAGCAAGCGCTCTAGGGAACTTTGAGATTGCCAGCATTGACGCTAAAGAAGCAGAACTAGAACTTAGCTTGGGATCCGATGAATCATTTGTGTCCCTCTTCCAAAACATGTCCAAAATCGTTGAAAGTGCAATAACAAGCGGAACAAAATTTGATACATCTACGCAAAAAGCCCATACGGAAGAATTGACAGCTCTGCAAGCAGACCTCGCTAAAGCTGGCCAAGCGCTCGCAAATGTCCTTTCTGCTTAAACTGTATAATAAAAACTAAAAAAGGAATTAAATAATATGACAACAGCAGTTAATTCAGGAAATACCCCCCCAACAGGCGGCCAGATGATTACCCCTGGTGGCAACAACTA
>JAFEGU010000336.1 GCA_018239725.1 Verrucomicrobiota bacterium
ACTAGTCCAGGCGTTTCATCTTATAAAAATTCGAGGGTTTTATCGTAAATCATGGAATTTGATTTCAGGAATTTCATTGAGTTGTCCAACAGAAATCGTGTGGTTGTTTCCCTCTTCCCAAAAGTGGTTGTTCAGCATCACTTTGAACTCAAATTTTTCAAAAGGATCGGTTAAGTCGTAGATCCACATATCTCCCTCTTTGCGCATTTCGATCCCTTGGCTCCAATAGCCCATCTTCGGGCCTGTTCCGCGGATGAAGAGAGCATCCCCTTCTTCCCCTGCGTATTTGACGGCAATCCTGCCTGTAATGGGAGCTACATATCTTGGAGGTGTGAAATGAAGATTTCCAACAGCAGGCGCTGTTAATGTTCCTTCAGCTGGCGGCTCCCATTCTGAAGGTGAACTTGCTGGCGCACCCATCAGACTCGGATAAAGAGATTCATGTACGAGCTCGGATGGTGTTGGCATTGTAGAAGGCGGTGTGCTGCGATCAGGCTGAGGAGTTGGCAATTCAGAGGCTGTAGTTAGTAGGGTTGGAGGGAGTGAAACGGAAGAGAAATCGATCGGCTTGCGCTGCAAAGAAAACGTTTCGTTAAAGGAAGAGGAAGCGTCTTTAGCAAACTGACGAATTGCGGTTGTACTTGATTTCGCTGCTGTGGCAACAGTATGGATCCCGTCGCTAATGAGCTTATTTGATTTGGTGATCACTTGGCCTAAAGCGGTAAGAGGGCGTTCGCTTGCGTCCAATTCAGGCAAGCTAAAGAGACCGTTGCCAGTTGCAATGGCAAATAAGATGGCTTTTTGCTGGTCGTTGCATGAACTAAGGTTGTTAATAAATGCTTTAAACATGTGGTAACGGACGGCGACTTCGATGAGCTCCTGGGGAATAGGAAGATTGGTCGCTTGGCATATTTCTGCAACCAGCTGCTCGCATTGGACTCTAGATTCCGCATCGAGCTTAAGAACCTTAGGTGAACGGACTAGGGCATTGACATGCTTATTGATTTCCTGGTGCATGGGGTGATCAAGCCCTGACCGCGGCTTAAATGTTTTTTGGCCATCCTTGAAAAAAGAACAGATCAGATCGAATTCCGATTCAGAAAGGATTCGACTCGTTGAAATCGAAGATTGGATCCGATGATCGGTGGTCTTGCACATGGTCATTCGAGGCGCGGCAGGTCGGACGGCGTCCTCTTTTCCTTCGGCGCGGTAAGCGAGGTGAGGTTGTGTTTGCTCACGGATGAGCGCTTGAAACATGGGGCTTTTAAATTCATAGCTGGTCGGTGTAGATGGGCTTGGAGATGGCGCAGGCGATTGGTCAAGTCCTTTGAAGAACGCACTTTGAGATTCCTCGCCATTTGGCATAGGCGTAATGGACGGGGTTTGTGAAGTTGTTTGCGTCATCGAGGGGAATGGGGACTTGGCTGCGATGACAGCGGAAGTGGACCGAGTTACAGTACTTATTGGAGAAGATTCTTGTGAAAAGCCTGGTATTGGGTCTTTCGGGACTGAAGGGAGCGACCATCGTAGCGGAGCTAATGAATCGAGGCATTCCCCATCTTGGTAAAGTTCATCGAATAGA
>JAFEGU010000337.1 GCA_018239725.1 Verrucomicrobiota bacterium
ATTCTGAAGTCGCGGATTAATGACAATTTTCAGATTATTAAGTTGAACCCTGTTAATTTGGTTTAAAAGCTATCGCCTGGTACGTTTCAGTTGACACTACTATATACCGAAACAACTTGAAAAATTGGTTTTTAGCTGCGTCGGACAGCCGCTAAATTTAAACCCGCCTGCATCGCCCAACTTATTCAAGTTGAGCTGCTTCGGCGCTGGCTGCGGAGACACGAGAAGGCCCTGTGGGCCTTCGCAGTGCAAAGCAGGTGAAGAGCCCTTGGGCACGAACTGGTCTTGGTTCAAATTTAGGGCGCCTCCTTGCCAAATTCCCAATTTTTCAAGTTGTTTCCGTATAGAGGTGCCGATTTTGGAAGGGGAGGCGAAGCCCCTTCCAAATTGATGCTCTGGCTTTTAGGGCAGAGTGTTACTGTTTAAAGAATTGACCGAGCGGTCGATAGAATTCAGTAAATCCAGGATCAGAAAGCATCAACGAATCGAAACGTTGATAAAGGTCAGGACATTCCTGGAGGGTTTCTTGGATAAGCTGAGCGCATATATCATGGTGGACAAGAGGATCGATTGCGAGTTTGCAAGCCGCGAAGCACAGGAAGACCTCGTCGGTAATGAAGACTTCGCTGCTAGGCTTATCGATAAACTCACGCATAAATTCTACGACACTGTCATATTGTCCTTGAGAAACGTACTTGGTCAGAACGGAATAAAAACTTCCTTGTTCTACAAGATTTTCCAAGTGATTAGGCGCTACTTCCATGAGTTTAACGTAATCCTCCATTGGTTTATCTAAAAGTGAAGAATCACGGGTTGAGATGGCCTTATCAATTAACAAGTTAAAGTTCTGATACATCGTATCAGTAATGCTCTCCAAAGCGGGGCTTGGTCCTATTTTGTGTAAACCTGTGGGTGCTGCCATAATTATACTCTCCTTTCGAGTGTTTGTAATGAGGGGATAAAGAGATCTTCTTCGCAATCGTCTGGACTAAATGGAGAAGGCTCTCTGGTTAGACAATGTTCAGTCGTTAAAACGGCAAGCTGTTCCGAGTCGCAAGGAGGTTCAGCATCGTGTTCTTCAGGATCTTGCATCTTGGTTAAGTATGCGTGTATGTCTTCAATTGCGGGTGATCTCGATAAAGATCTATTATAGATCGTAACCATGTAAATCTCGTTTTAATCTAATAAAAAAACCCGATAGTTTTATTAAATTTATCGATAAATGTAAAGGGATAAAATTAAGTTTTGTGGGTGGCTCTACTAAAATAGGTGGAATTGGTCTGGTGCGATTAGGAATGCTTGAGCTTTTCGATCCATTCTTGAGGAATGCCAGCTTTTTTCCGATTCTCCTCAAAAACAAGGAACCCTCTAGCCCGTTTCGGGGTCATCAAAGGCGGCAAGTTCTGCTGCCACGCGTCCCACTCCGAGTTTTCAGGAGATTTCATTTTCTTGAGCCAGTTCCATCCGAAAGAGACGTGGCTGATCTCATCTTCTAAAATTCGATCCATTAATGCAGCAGACTGCAGATCTCCGACTCTTGCAAATGACTGGCCGTACATCGGAGCAAAATCGAGGTTTGCCATTTCAAAAGTTAAACTAACGACGCTGATGTAGCGGATCGGAGAGGTCAGATAGGGGATGTGGGCCCAAAAATGGCGATAAAGGGGAAGATCGCCGAATTTAAGGCCAAGTTCACCCATCCGTTTGATGTACAAACGGACATGTTCTTGCTCTTCGCGCAGAGTATTGGCGACCCCTTTTCGGAATCGCTCAGGGGCTTCGGGAAAGGCGACGAGCGCATGGGCCATGATCTCAACGGCAAGGAGTTCGTGTCCAGCAAACCGGTGGAGACAGACTGCTCGATTGTCTTGTTCCCGGTGTTCGTGAAAAGCGGGAAGCTTCTCTTTTTTAGAATGGCGTTGGAATCCCATTCCAGGAGGACGGGAGGGCTCTTTCCAAAATTGAGCGGGACCAGGTGTAAAATCGGTCAGTTCATCAGGGCAAAAGAGTTTTTCTTCTAATGTATCGGCGCCGAGAATTCGGGTCGCCCATTCTCTCATTTCCATGGGATTATTTGACTTAAGAAAACACTGCGAAGAGGATGGCTCTTCGCAGTGCAGGGTAGAATTATTCAATAGCTAGAACGAAATAAGCTGGGAAAGCAAAGTTGTTGTTCGGACGAGGAGAAGCGATCAGCTTCACTTGTTTTCCGTTTAAGCTTTGCAAGTTCACGACAGTGCTATAAACATAGGCTACAGGCAAGTCCTTGTCCTTGATGATATAATCGCCAGGTTTGCTTTTAACTGGAGAATTATAAGGTTCTAGAATGCCGGTCAGTGTAACAGCAGCTAGCTTTTGCTCTTCGTAATATTGGTCCAAAGTTTGGTTCTCGCCAAGTTTTGTCCAGCTGGAAAAGAGGGCGTGTTCAACCGGTTCCCACGATTTCATTTTGTCGGAAACTTGATAGAGGGACTCTAAAGCTGCGGCATCAGATGCGAAATCACTTTTAGAAGGCTTAGTTTCCACTTTAGGGAGCGACTCTAAATGGGAGATCCTCTTTTGCAGATAGGCTTCTTGGAAAGAGGCCAATGACTCTTTAGCTTGCTCGACATATTCAGGGAAGTCGTTGTAATCGGAAATGACAATGTTGAACCCTTTGTTGATCCTGTCAAAATCGACCTCTTCAAAAGGCTTTCTCAGTTCTGCGCTGCTCAGCAACGAGGTTGCGTCCAGCAGTTGTTCCGCTGCCAATCGGCGTTTGTCCAACTGGTGCTTGACTTCTGGTCCGCCAGCAAATTCGACGAACTCTTTTGCGACGTAAAAATGTGTTCCAGAAGGAGGCGCGATCTCAAGCCACTTGTTGTTGATAGCGGAAATGACGCCATCGACCTTGTCGCCAGCATTAAGATGTCCGATAATGGGAGCGTCGAGATTTGGCTCAAGGCGGACGTTAACGCGGTTGCCTTCAACGACATTGTCTAAAATGAAACTTCTGAAGACGAAAGACTTGATCCCGGCTGGAGGTTCAACAGCCCAGAACTCTCCTTTGTCCCCAATAACGGAGAGGAAATCGTTCTTGTTGAGCTCTTTGATGATCCGGCTGTCGAGGTCGGGCTGAAGGCGCATGCGCACTTTTCGTCCTTTGACTTTGCCTGTAAAAGGAGAAAAGGGAACTTCTGGAGCTTTAACAACCGGCTTTACAACAGGAGCAGGAGGGGCTTGGGCGATAACAGGTTCTTGGACAATGACAGGCTCAGCTTCGACTGCAGAAAGTGAAGGCAGGGCTGGAGCTGTCAGTTCGGCGATCGCATCGGGCATTTCCTGTGCTTGCAAAGGGGCTGGCTCATCTGCAGAGAGAGCTGTTATCGAAAACGCGCATAGTGAAACGCAAAGGGTTTGATAAAACTTAGACATGTTATTGGTTCCTCCTGAACGCCAAATAAATGGTCTGCCATTAAAATAAATTCGACAATGCAATTTCTTATTCTATGACTTGCCCATTTTTTACTCCATGTTTTTTTCAGAGCAGATTATTCGGCTCTTCAGCAAAGAATTTTATGGGATTAATACAGAAGTAGCCTAAACAATAGAGGCTGTTAACGAATTTAGGTTTCGTTACTAGATCTCTTGCCTAAGCCGCATTGCCAGGTGAATGGGGTTATGCAAGAGATCTAGTTTTTGAGAATTGCATGAAAAAGCATTAAAAAGCGATAGAAACTCTCGCAATAGGCAGAGCAAAGGCGGTTGATAAACAGCCTGCGATCAGGAAGGGTGATCGGAAAGGTTAGCTATTGAGAACAGCCCTGACGTGCTCGCAGTGTTTCTCGCCGCAAGTGCATCCGATCGGCTCTCCCAAGAAGACGCTGTAATGCTCTTTTGGGTCCAAAGGGTTTTGGACGATGAAGAGCTTGTCGCCTGTTTGGTTAATGTCCCATGTGCGGAACCTGAGGTCCTCTTCCGAAACAACCTCTTCTTCTTCTTTGGAGCCCTGTTCTTGATCATGCGCTTCAAAGCCAGCGTGCAAGGCGCGCGCGATCTGGCAGTGGGTGCAATTGCAATGGGGCTCAGGCTGAGGGATCATATTAGGATCTGTGATCCCGATCGTCTTGGAAAGGGCCGTAATTTTTTGGATTAGCTCTTTAGGAAGGTCTGGAGCGTCCGTTTGCTCGGGGTTGTGTTGAAGGACTGCGCCCATATTATCCATATTAAGCGGGGCGTTGAACGGAGTCTCGAGCGGAAAGCTGAAGCTTGCAGCCAATCTGTCTTGCCCAGTTGGAGTTTGGCTAATTGGATTTTTAGGTGGTAGCTTTGCCGTTGCAATGCCCTGTTCGAGCTCTAGATGTTTTGCGTGGTTGGCAAAGATGGCTTCGAGAGAAGCTGTGTCTAAATGGGGGATGTTGATCCGTGCGCCGGTGGTCAGTGTCACAACCAGGAGGGGATGGGAGAGCTGGGTTTCAACGTGCAAGGAGGCAATGCTTTTCCAAGATGTTGAAATATAAGGAGGTATGCTTAGTATGGTTGGTGTTATCAGCATGGTAAAGCTCCAATATTTAAGGCACGGCGCCTTTTTCTAATAACTATTATAACGCGAAAGCCCTTCTTCTGTCAATGACTTAGCACTCGTTTTTTTCGTTTGCTAAAACGAGAGTGTAAATGCTTTAATATTAAATATATGCGATTACAACAAAAAAATAGTTGAGCTTCGCGGTGCTTGCTATTATGCTCAGCTTCTTGGGTGCGGCTCTGTCAGTGCGTTCGAGTGCAGGGTCTGCGTATAGTTTCCAAGATGAAATAGGTCTTTATTAAAGGAGGTTATCGGTTCCAAAGGGCAGCCGCGCTTCAAAAAGCCATCCGTTAAGGTTTTTTTGGCGTAGAACTGCATAAATTCTATAGCTTCTTAATCAATTGAACTGAGGAGACGAACTTGTGGCACGGAAATCATTTGTAATCGATACCAACGTACTGCTCCACGACCCCGATGCGATCGGCAAATTTAAGGACAACGATGTTGTCATTCCCCTAATTGTCTTAGAAGAACTTGATGGAATGAAACGGCTCTCCGATGAACTTGGTAAAAATGCCCGTCACATCATCCGGTACATCGACGCATTGAAATTACGCAAAGATGGGGATTTGCACAGCGGCATCAAAATTGAAAATGGGATCACCATCCGTATTTATGTCGATACGAAGCAAGGCGATCGAAACGGGTTTCCCCTCCCTCTTGATAGGAACACGAACAAAATCCTCCACGTCGCCTATAAAATTCAAGAGGCAGGCCAGAAAGTGGTCGTTGTCTCTAAAGACTTCGTCTTGCGCGTTAAAGCGGAAGCGATAGGGATCGAATCGGAAGATTATGTCAGTCTAAAAGTCTCTTACGACAATATCTATAAAGGATACCGGAAAATTGAAGTTCCCAAGAAGGATATCGACCTGTTTTATAAAGACGGCTTTCTTCCGGTGGAAAAGTTCGATCTGCTCCCCAACGAGTACTGTTTGCTCAATTCCCCGGAACAGTCTTCCGCCATTTGCAAGTTTAACCATCAGAAAAAACAGCTCGAGCCGTTAATCAAATTGACGCGCGACATCTGGGGGATCCACCCATTAAATGTCGAGCAGAAATGCGCGATGGACCTGCTGCTGCGCGATGATGTCAAGCTGATCACCTTAATGGGGCCTGCTGGAACGGGTAAAACGGTATTGGCGCTCGCTGCCGGGTTGCGCAAGGTGTTCGATGAGGGGACCTATACGCGCATCTTAGTAAGCCGGCCGATCGTTCCGCTTGGCAAAGATATCGGTTACTTGCCGGGTACAAAAGAGGAAAAGCTCTACCACTGGATGCAGCCGATCTATGACAACTTGGAGTTTCTCTGCCAATCGACAAGCGGGGAGACCAATGGGATGGAAACTCAAAAGTGGATCATGGAAAGCAAGAAGATCGAAATGGAAGCTGTGACCTATATCCGCGGCCGATCGCTTCCGAAGATGTACATGATCATCGATGAGGCGCAGAACTTGACGCCCCATGAAGTGAAGACGATCATTTCCCGAGCTGGCAAAGGGACCAAGGTCGTGCTGACCGGCGACCCAACCCAGATCGACAACCCTTACCTTGATAAAGACTCGAACGCATTGACCTTTACGGTGAACAAATTTAAAGACTACCCGATCTTCGGGCACGTCTTTTTAGAGCGCACCGAAAGGTCGGAGCTTGCAGCTTTAGCTGCAGATGTCCTATAGGTGGGAAAAAGACCTCTTGCACAGAATGTGCAAGGGATCTCTATCACCTAAGGAGAGGTCATGAAGCCAATTTTAGAGCCAGCTACGCAAGCATTTATTTCCGAGCTAGAGTCAAAAGGGGGAACGCCTATCTATAAGCTCAGCCCGAAAGAGGCTCGAGCTATTTTAGAGAAAGTCCAATCGGGGCCTGTGAAAAAGGCAGCTGTCAGTATTGAGGAAAAGGCATTGCCATGCGGGCCAAGCGGTAAAGTTGCCATCAGTATAGTTCGGCCGGAGAACTCCAAAGAGAAGCTCCCTGTCATCTTATTCGTCCACGGAGCCGGTTGGATATTGGGAAGTTTCAATACCCATGACCACCTTGTCAGAGAACTTGCAGTAGGGACTAACTCTGCTGTTGTCTTCGTCCACTATTCTCTATCTCCCGAAGCTCGATTTCCTATTGCAATTGAAGAATCGTATGCAGTGGCTGAATATCTGACTAAAAATGGCGCGTCATTGAATCTGGATGCGAGCCGTTTAGCAGTATGCGGCGATAGTGTTGGCGGTAACATGTCGATTGCTCTTACCATGATGGCAAACGAGCGCAAAGGTCCCAAGTTCGACTGCCAAGTCCTCTTTTATCCTGTAACCAGCGCTGAGATGAATACGCCATCATATAACCAATTTGCAAATGGCCCTTGGCTGACAAAACCTGCGATGGAATGGTTCTGGAATGCTTATGAGTCGGATGCTTCTGCGCGCAAAAATCATCTCTGCTCTCCGCTGTTAGCTCCTATCGATCAGCTCAAAGGTCTTCCTCAAGCGATTATCATCACTGCAGAAAATGATGTTTTGCGCGATGAGGGCGAACAATACGCGTCCAGATTGATGCAAGCTGGCGTTAATGTCACAGCGACCCGTTTCCTCGGGACGACCCATGACTTTGTGATGCTCAATGCATTGTCCGAAACGCCGGCTGCCCGCGGAGCTATTTATGTGGCGGCAAACTATCTGAACCAAGTGTGGGCGTCTAAGAAAATCTCAAAACCTTCGAAAAAAGCGGCTTAAAAACAACTTCGTCTAGAAATGCAAAAGCCTCTCGGTAAAGAGAGGCTTTTGCTTTTTTAAGAAATGGAGCTGGGTCATTAGCGTTGGATGCCGAACCAGCCGCCTGTATCGCCGCCGATCCACATTTTTCCTTTGAGTTCAGGAAGGTGCTTTTCACATTGTTGTAAAATACGACGGTCGCCTGTGATGTCATCTCCAGAGCGGTATCCTTCAGGAATGAAGACCCGTCCTTCATAATGGCCTTTGACCCGAATTTGGCCCATGACGTAAATGTTTCCGCCAACGCCGTAGATGCTCCCTTCTTGCTCATGGGAGTAGATTGCGACATATCCGCCATCTTCGCCTAAGTAGTCGTTAAAAGTAGGAAGGGTCCTTTCTTCGAATCCTGGAAACGGGTGGTTAATGACCGCGCCGCCATTGGTATACACTTTAAAATCTTCTGGAAGTAGATAAGGAATCGCAGGACGGCAGCCTGAACAGTCCAACAAGTTTTTTAGTTGGTCTTTTCCTTGAGAATTGTTGATTGCATCGATAAATCTGCTCATGTTTACCCCTTTATATGGTTGAAGTTAACGATAGTGCTTATTATATATGAATGTCGAGTCTATTTTAAACTTTGAATAAATCTTTTCATGTTGATTTGTTTTTATTTCAGTGATTAAAATTTCAGTAATTGATATATTTAAGTTTGTATTTGTAAGTGGGCAGTATAAAATTGGAATTTGGCAAACCTAAAACGACTTTTTGAACCACGATGAGTATAAGAGACTGTTAACAGTCTCTAACTCAAAACTGGCTTTTGAATTCTGATGTATATAAACTAGTTG
>JAFEGU010000338.1 GCA_018239725.1 Verrucomicrobiota bacterium
CCAAATGCAAATTTTGAGGCCCCTCCTTGTCAGATTCCCGATTCTTCAGATTCTTTCGGTATAATTCTTCCTCTTCAAGGTCGACAACAGCCTCTTTATCCATTTCCTTTTTCTCCCTGGTAAACAGTGGCGATCCCTCCTGTCAGCGGATGGGCGCAAGGATTGGAAAAGCCAGCTGTCCGCATCAGCTGTAAAAACCGCTCGCCATTCGGAAATGTTTCAATGGTCTCGTTTAGATATCGGTATGCCGACTGCTTTTTCGAGATGAACCCGCCGATTCGAGGCAAAAAATGGCGCAAATAAAATAGATGGAATGCCCGGATGAAAGGATTGCGGGGAACTGTCCCTTCAAGGATGAGGAGTCTTCCGTTAGGTTTTAACACCCTTAAGAACTCTTTCAAAGCAAGAATCACATCCATCACATTGCGGATCCCAAATGAGATCGTCACGCAATCAAATGAGTCATCAGGGAAGGGGATTTCAAGAGCGCTTGCGACTTTCATCTCAACAGAAGAGGCGTAAGGCTTTTTGGCGATCTTCTGGACGCCGATTGCGACCATGTTTTCAGCTAGATCGATCCCGACTGCATGAGAGAATTGTCCTGCATGCTCCATGACTGCAATGATCTGATCGCCGGTCCCTGTTGCGCAATCGAGCAATTTGAGTTGATCGCCTTGCGGAAGAAAATGGCACATTTTTTTGCGCCAGTGTTGATCAAGCCCAAGGGTCATGACCCGGTTGACGCAATCATAAGTCGAAGAGATCTGGTCGAACATCTTCCAGATCTCTTTGCGTGATGGTTCTTGAACGTTACTATCCATAAGCCTTCTGTTGTGAACAAAAGACTATAGCAAATTCCTAAAACCAATGCAAATCTCTACTTTGGATAGTAGAGGGCGTATCCTGCTGAAGGCTGATAGTCTTTCGTTCGCAAAGTAACAATATTTAAACAGTCATGATGTTCAGTCAAACTCTGATATGGGATTGCATAGATCTTTTGCTGCTCAGGGTCTTTCACGCTGCTTCCGTCGTTTGGATCGATAAAGTAGACAATTCCACCTGCTTTATCAGCTCCAATAATGACGATCGTGTGCGATGTAAGGGATTTGGCCCCAATGGCGCTTGAAGAAGATTCTGGAAGACGATCGCTGGAATCCCAGCCATAAATAGAACGCCCTTCGATGGTCTGCTGCACAGCAGGCGGGCTTCTGTACCAAGAGCTTCCATGGAAGCCTGTGACACAATGAGGACCATTGCTTTTTAAGGATTCGATCAGGCTCTCAATGGGTTGGTAGGGGGTCCATGAGGACTTTCTAAACCCATACGCCTCTGCTGCTGCTTCTTGAAAAAAAGTATCCAAAGTGGAAGGTTCATTTTTGATGAGCTCGTCCCATAATAGAAGCGCTTTCATCCCCAATTTGGACAAGACGATAGCTTTGTGTTCTTGGGAAAGTGTGCGGTATGTTTCAGGAAACATTGTTTTGAAAATATCTTCAACGTGCCGTTGATGCATTTCCTTAAGGTCGCATCCTAATTCGGCAGCATATTTTTGGAAGATCGAGTAGTACGAGGCCATTTGAGCATTCTGGATATAGGTGTAAATGTTTTTACAGGCGCTCTGTTTACAGAATGTATTAATTAATTCCTTCGCCTTTTCAAGGCAGGGTTTGTACTCTGTACTGAGTTTTTGTCCCATTGCATTAAGCGCTTGAAAAATCTTCACCCTTTTTCCTTTCATGGAGTTCGCATTCGGGGCGGCCTTGCAATGTTGGAGCGCCGTTTGCACGAGAGTCTCAACGGTCTTTAGTTTATTCCAGGAATCTACGATGTCGATTTGCGTGATCTGTTTTCTGCAGTCAGAAATGCACTTTTCGATCCTTCTTGCCTCTTGGTACTCTGGAGGGGGATTCGGGCCGATGCGAGTTCTGATTAGGTTGAGAGCATAATAAAAGCAGGTTTGTCCTTTTTTTGCTGAAGACAGGTCCACTCTTGGACGGAGGTCCTCTTCAACGGAAACCAATGGGACTGTTGTATCAGGTTTTCCCGGCGGCAAAATGTACATCACAGATGTATCATCGTTGCGGACCCTTAGGTTATCCCATCCTATAGAAGATTGGGGAAGTCTGGAAGATAATGGGCTTGAAGCTGCTATATTGAATCCTTTAAGTTATTAACTTTGTTAGTCGAATATCTCTAAAGCCTCTCTACTTTGGATAAAACCATGCATACCTCTCAGAAGGGAGGGCGAATCCGCTGTCGAATTTTCTCCCATCGGTGGTGATGACATTTGCAACCAAATTTTCATAGCTGATGACATAGATCTTTTGCTGGGAGGGATCCGTTGCGCTGCTCCCGTCGCTTGGATCGACGAAGTAGACGTAGCCGCCTTTGGAACCGCCTATCGCGGCTCCAATGATCACGATCGCGTGGCCAGCGCTTACTTGCTCTCCGAATAGGTGCCCAGCAGTGGCTGCAGGCAAGCGGTCCTCCGGGGCCCATCCGTAGATAGGACGTCCTTCAATGGTTTGTCTAATGGTAGGGCCCTTTGCGTAGTAGCTGCGTCCAAAAAGGCCTCCGACATAGAGAGGTCCATGATTTTTTAAGCTTTGAAATAAAGAACTGATTGGTTGGGAAGGCTTCCATTCCGCTTCCTTAAATCCGTAGGCTTCTGCAATAGCTATTTGAGAGTAAATGCCTAAAATTGCTGGATTTTTTTGAATAATAATGTCCCAGGCAGGGTTTTGTTTTAAACATTCTTCCAACAGATAGAGTTTCATCTCTTCTGAAAGCCTCATACTCTTCGAATCGATATGAACCTTCGTATTCTCTTTCTGAAACTTGTCATACCTTTTTTTCGGATCAATACCGAGAACTTCGAAGAACTTTTGGTGGATGGCAATGAACTTTGAATGTTTGATATTTTTAATATAATCATCCAGATTGCCATATTCTGTCTGTGCACAGAACTCTTGAACGAGGGAAGCAGCCCGTGCGGGCAGATCGGGTAACGCATCTTTATACCCAGACATAAGATGGGGAATCGCATCATGAATGGCTTGAATGATCATAGGAAGGCTTGTTTTGACCGAATGGAGGTCTTTATCGAATTTGATAAGCTTAAAAACGGAATCGACTGCAACCTCAGGACTTCGATGAGGATGGTGGAGTTGTTCGATCTGATATCGATAGCTTGAAATAAATGCTTCGATTTCTCTTTTGCGCTCATACTGTTTTGGTGGATTTGCTCCAATCCTGTCCCTTAGGAGATTAAACGCATAATAAAAGCAAGTTGGTCCTTTTGGAGGAGATTGGTTGACTCTGGGACGAAGATCAGCTTC
Organism: Verrucomicrobiota bacterium; assembly: GCA_018239725.1. Classification (GTDB taxonomy): domain Bacteria; phylum Chlamydiota; class Chlamydiia; order Chlamydiales; family Rhabdochlamydiaceae; genus Acherontichlamydia. Next base: position 3,339 of record JAFEGU010000338.1, read on the forward strand.
TCCAGGAACCAGAGGGATTTTGGTATTCGGTTTTCCTGGCGGTAAAGAATAGAGCACTGAAGAATCTTTGTTCTGCAAAATGTATTTGCTCCAGCTGCCGTGGAAAGGGCTAGAAGTTCTTGAGCATGAAGCTGCCATGATGATTCCTCCATAAAATAAAGCTAAAAAAGATACATCAATTTATGTAATTTTTCTATTAAAAATTATTTTTTTAGTTAATGGCGGTTTGATTTTTAATGTTAATATTAAAAATGGGCTGTTTGATATTAACTTTGGATGGAAAAAGAAAGGATCGTCAGTTTATCTGACGATCCTGTTGGTTGCATCTAGAGCTGTAAATATGTTGATTTAGACGAGGCTTATAGCGTCAGCAAAGGCGACGATATTGTCATTCAAATGAATCTTGCCCCACACATCCGGATGGGCGCTGCGCTCCTCTCCACTCAGTACATAGAGGGTTCCGTACACGTTCGTTTTTGCATCCTCGGGCAAAGCTTCGAATGTGTCATAGATCGTTTGCTGAAGTTTTTGAGCAAACAGGACTCTATTCTCAAAAATATTGATCTCTTCAGGGTCAGGACTGCTCGACGTGGAGCTAGAAGAGATGGTTGGTGATGGAGAGCGTTCTTCGTCGCTAGAGCTTAAGTGGTCGTAAATCCTTTGACGGATCTCATTTTGAATCGTTGGAGCAAGTTGTAAAAATAGCTCCTCAATACGTACTGGGTTCCATTCTTGCGTAAGGAGGGCTTTGGTCAGATTGCCAAGAGCTGTGACAGGTTGATGTTCGATCGACCCTCCATACCGATATAAGATCTCTTGAGTAAAGAAAGGACTTTTTGCTTTGCTGGGGCAACTAAAGATGAGAGGATTGCCTTGCAGGTCAACATGCTTAATTTGCAAAGCCGTCCGAGCTAACTGATTAGGAATAGTTATCAGACTATTATGATAGAGGCCAAGAAAAACGATTTGGCGCGAAGGAGGAAAATTCTGAGGAAGCGCAATCAGTTGGTTCCATCCTAAATCAAGAAAGTGAAGATGGGTAAGATATTGGAATGACTCGGGTAGGATGCTTAGCCTATTGGACTGCAGATCGAGATCTTTTAAACGGGACAAGTTGCCAATCGATGCAGGGAGTTCTTTCAGATGATTGCTTGAGAGGTAGAGTTTTTTCAACGGGTGATGCTGGGTTTGTATTTCAGGTAGTTTTTTCAAAAAATTGTGGGAAAGGTTTAGCGTGCTCAAGTGGGGACAACAATCGAAGATCGGGAAAATCTCAGTTAATTCATTGGAGGAGAGATCGATCTTTTCCATACGGACGAATTGGCTAAAAGACGCAGGGATCTCTGTAAGCTGGTTCTCAGATAGGTTTAAATCCCTTAATCGAGTTAAGTTCCCGAATGTTTCAGGCAGTTCGGACAATTTGTTATGGGAAAGATCCAATTTCCATAAGTGTGAAAAATTACCGATGTTTTCAGGAAGCTGGCTCAAGCGATTGTGTGATAAGTCAAGTCGAGTCAAACCGGTAAAAAGAGCAAGTTCAGAAGGTACTGTAGAGAGGTTAAGTCCAGAAAGATCTAGGTGTCTTAAGCGTTGGACCTGATCTCTGTTTGCCTCATTGCTGAGCCAAGCGCGGATTTCTTGAGGAGATGCTGGAGGCGCGTCATGGCCGAAATCCATTTTAGGGGAAATCCTTTCCTTCCATACGATCCATAAAGCAAGATCTTCTTGCAGCTGGCTATATTCAGAGATGGATGTTGGCACGCATTCCCTTAAGTTGACCCAAGTGCAGCCGATTTTTTTTAGGTCTCTTTGAATTAACTTCGCCAGACTGTGGAATAGAGAGTTGACTTTTACAGTTTGAGGAATCCTTAAGCCGGAAACTGTCATGGTGGATTGGCTGCTGCTGGATGAAGAGCTGGCCTCAGAGTCTACAATGTGAAATCTTCTTTCAATGTGGGCCATCGCTTTTGGGATATTGTACAGCCCTTGTGGTGCATGGTCTTTTAGTCTAGTCCATTGATTGGCAATAAGTTGGGATGCGACAACTTGAGAGTTTGGGGATTCCCCGGCAGGTGAAGAAGTTAGGTCTGGAGCCGTTGGAAAATTGTTCACATAAACGTTAAGGCACATTTCTCGAAGTGTCATAATTCCTCGTTAATTTTATTAATAAATAGGTTTATACATAATTATATAATAATGTGTGATAAAAGTAAATTAATTATTATTAATGCGTGTTATATGTTGTTGATTTTTAAGTGTTTGAGTCTTTTTTTGTCATAAGTTAATTGTTTAGAGAGTGTTGTGAGTTTGTTAATAATTTATTAAATTATCGATGATTTTAAATGTTTATTAAGTGATAAAATAAAACTAAAGAGATGTGCATATCATTGAATGATTGGAGTTTTCCATATGGTCACGATTACGATTAAAAAAGACCCTTCGCCCGCGCACCAGCCTTTGCAGGCTAAGATCGAAACAAAGGGAGTGCATGCTTGGGACCGGGGCTTGAATACCCTTTTGACATTGAACAGCGTGGAATTCGACCTGTTTGCAAAGATATGCACCGTCCGATTTCAAAATGACGAGGTCAGCACATTTCAGTTGTTCGACCATGAAGTGACACAAATGGGCAGCATCGGATCGGGCGAGACTGGAAAAATCATCGACCTTCTTCCGAAGATCGTTTATCCACGCCTTCCTGCAGCTGAAAAGTCTAGGAATATGAAAATCGCAGCAGAGAGGGAGCTAGCCCATTTTTCTTCTCCGACAAAGGCTGTTTTGGCATCGGGTAGTAAGAACAAAGCGGCTGTCCATGAACTCCAGCGGAAAATGGTCCCTTATCGAACTGCAGAAAGTTCCCTATTTTCTTTTGGGAAAAGGGTCCCCTTAGCCCCATTTGATGCATTCGTCGAATCCCATTCCTCTTTCGGGTCTATTGATGAGATGTTGAAGAGCCGCTGTACGCTAGAGAGGCAGTTAAGCTCTTTGCAGAATGAATTAGAAGCCTGGGTGAAGATCAAAGAGGTCCATAAAGTCAATGCACCGATCCATTGCAATTTGAGCGAAGAGGAAATTGAAAGCAGCGTCAAGGTGCTGAATGAGCGTCTTGCGGAACTGGATGGGTTCTTGCTGCAGGTCCATAGCGATATCAGCGCCTTCGAGCAATACTTGGAAGAGCACCGTTCTCCTTTACTTGAAAAGATCTTCCCGCTTTCCGAGGTTTCAGACAAAAGGGCTAAATTCCGGGCAGCGATCCGCAACATTAATCAGGAAAGAAAGCTGACACTCGATAGCCTGGAGGCGATGAAGCCCCAGGTTTCCATTGTGCGCTATAAAAAGGCCCAAAAAGAGATCAATGAAGTCCATAAGAAATTTGTGGCCATAAAGACGCAGATTGAAGAGATTTGCGATCTGGAGCGGCAGATGGTCAAGCAGTCCGTCGATCCTACTGCCTATGAAGCCTATCGCTCTTTATTTGTCGAAGCAGAGCGCCTGAAGAGCCGCACTCCTTCAACGTCCAGCGGCATGAATTCGCTCCAAGAGCTGGATGACGCAAAAATCAACCTCTTACGTCAAACCCTCAAGCTTAGCGGATGCCTTCCAGAGCTCGGCAAGGGCGGCGGGGCAGGCTAAGTCTTTCACTTTTCAGCCTTGTTTTAAGCTTAGGCTGCATTTACGATCCTTGATTTAATTGAGAAGATTGTATAATATAGGCTGTGTTAAGGACAGTGGTAACCACTGCTGGTGTCAATATGGAAGAACATTTACGTTCCGTCGCACATTGTCAGTCTTTTAACTTACCCCCTCCCCCGCCCGTTTTAGGGTAATCAATTTTTTTTTCAATACATTCCTTTGTTTTCGGTCCTAAATTTTAGGACCTAGACGATTGAACCTGTTGCTAACTATGCACAAATACCATTTTTGCTGCGCCATGAGCGTTCAGCTATTGGTGTTTTCTGCCGTTGCAACCGGTTTGTGTGCATGCATGCATTCTTTAGATTAAGTTTGTAACGATATGAAAAAGATCATTATTAAAGTGGGGACGAGCAGTCTTACCCAGGGGACGAACCAATTATCGAAAAGGACCATGATCGGCCTGGTCCAACAAATGGCCGCTTTGAGGAATCGGGGGATTGAACTGATCCTTGTCAGTTCAGGCGCGATTGCAACAGGAAGAGAACTCTTTCAGCCCTCCAAGATGGGATCGTCGCAGTTTTGCAAGCAGATCTTCGCTGCGATCGGACAGGTTAAGTTGATGCAGGTCTGGGCTGAACTCTTCTCACTATACGATCTGCATGTGGGACAGATCTTGCTCACCAAAGAGGACTTCTCAGAAAACAAACGTTTTTCCACAGAGCAGACGATTGCCTGTCTTTTGGACCATGGGATCATTCCAATTATTAATGAAAATGATGTTGTCTTCTCCAAGGAAGTGCGGATCGGAGACAATGATAATCTATCGGCCCTTGTTGCCAATCTGGCAGGAGCGGACACGCTTGTCCTTCTGACCGATCAAGAAGGGCTTTATACAGCCAATCCCAGGAAAGATCCCGATGCAAAGCTCATCTCGGTTGTTGACTGTATCGACGAGCAGATTGTTGCTATTGCAGGCGGTTCTTCGTCGGCCTTGGGAACAGGAGGAATGGGAACTAAAATTGAAGCTGCCCGTCTGGCGTCCAAATCATTGATCAAAACAATCATCGCTTCTTCTTCTCGCCCGAATGTATTGATCGAACTGGCAGATGGCAAGCAGGTAGGAACAGTCTTTTTAAACCAAAGGGAGGAATAAAATGATGAACTCAGATATCGGAAGAATAGCCTTACGATCTAAAGAAGCTGCATTCCATCTAGCTAGAGCAAGCGGAGAACAAAAGAGGCAAGCTTTGGAAGCATTAATGGAATATTTGATGCGAGAAGAGGAGTCCATTTTAAAGGCCAATGCGCAAGATCTTGTATTAGCAAAGGAAAAGGGATTGGAGAAGCCGTTGTTAGAGAGGCTCTCCTTAGAAAACCGATTAATAGGGATCATTCATGATATTGAGCAGGTCCTCTTGCTTCCCGACCCGATCGGGGAGGTTTTTGAACAGGAAGTCCTACCTAATGGTTTGAAGCTAGAAAAATGCCGCGTGCCAATCGGTGTCCTGGGCGTCATTTATGAGTCGAGGCCGAATGTCACACTCGACATTACCGCGCTTAGCATCAAATCGGGAAATTGCGCTCTACTAAGAGGAGGTTCTGAAGCACTGCAGACCAATTTGCGGTTGGTTGAGCTCATTCAGCAATCGCTTCATGATGCAGGGTTACCCAAAGAGGCTGTCCAGCTTGTGGCTGACACTGATCGATCTGTTGTAAAGCAAATGCTTCAGCTCGATCAATACATCGACTTGATTATCCCAAGAGGAAGCTCTTCGTTGCAGCGTTTTTGCAAAGAGAACAGCACCATTCCAGTGATCATGGGGGGAGCGGGGATCTGCCATCTATTTGTCGATGAGAGCGCAGATCTAGAAGCTTCCATAAAGGTCATTGCAAATGCAAAAACTCAGCGCCCAACGGTCTGCAATGCCTTGGACACTGTGCTAGTCCATTCTGCGATTGCCTGTGAATTGATTCCTGAGCTTGTGAAGCGGCTAAGTCCACTCGGTGTTAGCTTTCGGCTCGATCCATATGCCATGGAGCTTGCCCAAGGCCCATCATGCCAGATGGCGGGACCTCAGGATTGGGATACCGAATGGCTAAGCCTTGTTTTAGGGGTTAAGGTCGTGGGAAACTTGAATGAGGCGATCAAGCACGTGCAAGAGCATAGTTCTGGACATAGCGATGGGATTTTGACACGGAATCAGGGGAATGCAGAACATTTTGCAAGGGCGATCGATTCGGCAGCGGTCTATGTCAATGCTTCAACACGGTTTACTGATGGAGGGCAGTTTGGCCTAGGCGCTGAGGTTGCTATCAGTACGCAAAAGTTCCATGCAAGGGGGCCGATGGGATTAAAGGAGCTGACATCGTACAAATGGGTCGTCAGAGGGGACTATCATGTCAGGTCGTAACTACTCGATGTTCCACTTTTTGGGGATAAGCGCGCTTATTAACCCTCGCCTCAAATAGGTGACAATCTGCTGGCTGCGGCCTAGCAAAATCGATCTTCATCGTTCCCCTTGCCCTTTGGCAATGTTGCTCTTCTTTCAGAACGAGAGGTTATAACACTATTCGATTTGGCTTTGCCTCGCTGTCGCATATTGTCACCTATTTGAGGCGCGGGCTAATAGCATCAAATCGGGAAATTGCGAGCTGCTAAAAGGGAGGTTCTGAAACTTTGCTCACTAATTTGAAATTGGTCGAACTTATTCAACATAACTTATTTATAATCAGCAATTTGTCAATTTTTATTCATCTTATTGATTGTAAATGATTTAACGCTTTTATTTTACATCGCTTATTGTTAAAAATTAATATACTTTTAAATCATTTTTTAATAAAATGACGATTGGAAAATTATAGGTTTGTTGCTTTGGTAATATTATTCTAGGGGGATAATAATGGGTTTTAGGGTAAATATTAGTTCAAATCCTTATGCTAATAGCGCTGTCATAACTGTCCAACCTTCAGCAATTCCCGCCGATAAAACCTTAACAATCTGATTTTCAAACGGTCGCGTAAAACAAAAAAGCTCCCCAGAATCCCCGGCCAGGGGATTTTTTGCACTTTAAAAATTGTCTGAATAATTGGG
>JAFEGU010000339.1 GCA_018239725.1 Verrucomicrobiota bacterium
AAGATGTTTTAGAGCTTTTGAAGACTTAAGATTAAGGAAATATGGCTAGTTACAATCAAAAGAGCGTGAAAAATTTGGTCGAAAAGTTTGGACGGGGAGTCCTTGATAAGTTTGGTCAGGTCTCCGGCCTATTTTCCAATGACATCGGCATCGACCTTGGAACTGCCAATACTCTCGTCTATGTTCGCGGCAAAGGGATCGTGTTGGCCGAACCTTCCGTTGTAGCTGTTGATTCTTCCACTAATGAAGTACTGGCCGTTGGGCATAAAGCAAAGGCGATGCTTGGCAAAACTCCTCGCCGCATCCTTGCTGTCCGTCCCATGAAAGATGGCGTAATCGCCGATTTTGAAATTGCAGAAGGGATGCTTAAAGCCCTTATCAAACAGGTAACGCCTGCCCGCAGCCTATTCCGACCGAAAATCTTAATTGCAGTTCCTTCCGGTATTACAGGTGTTGAAAAGCGGGCTGTTGAAGATTCCGCTCTGCGCGCCGGAGCTCAAGAAGTCATCCTGATCGAAGAGCCGATGGCGGCAGCGATCGGCGTCGACCTTCCTGTTCACGAACCTTCTGCGAACATGATCATCGATATCGGCGGCGGTACAACTGAGATTGCGATCATTTCCTTAGGGGGGATCGTTGAGTCCCGCTCGCTGCGCATCGCTGGCGATGAGTTTGATGAGTGCATCGTGAACTACATGCGCCGTACCTACAATCTCATGATTGGTCCAAGGACTGCAGAAGAGATCAAAATGACGATCGGGTCCGCTTATCCCTTGGGCGACCATGAACTTGAAATGGAAGTCAGAGGGCGCGACCAGGTCGCAGGCCTTCCGATCACAAAACGGATCAACTCTGTTGAAATCCGCGAGTGTCTCGCTGAGCCAATCCAACAGATTGTCGAAAGCGTGAAGCTCGCTTTAGAAAAATGTCCTCCTGAACTTGCAGCAGACCTCGTCGAAAGGGGGATGGTGCTTGCAGGGGGAGGTGCGTTAATTAAAGGTCTGGACAAGGCCTTGATCAAAGAAACAGGACTTCCTGTGATCGTGGCTCCCAATCCTTTACTCGCAGTCTGCATGGGCACTGGAAAGGCCCTTGAATACCTTGACAAGTTTAAAAAACGAAAGTCGATTGCAATCTAAGAGACTGTCTACAAACCAGGCTATTTAGTTTTTTAAGATTCTTTTTGATGAGATTTCATAAGACTTTAGGCGTTCGGACGACGACGCCAAGTGTTAACACATGGGTGAGAAGTCCGATATGAAAGATCACAAAAAGAATCCAAAAAACAAAAACAAGCTTTGTGGATAGTCTCTAAAGCTCAATGGTAGAATCTGCCGTTGGGTAAAACCTTTAGAGCCAGTAGCTGATCCAAGCTTCTGTCGTTTTTTTTGGTCCTTTTAAGCTGTTTTTCGATGCTAAGAGGAGAGAAAGATCTCTTAATCGTAGATTGCTCCCCTCATTTGGACAAAAAATCAGCTTAATACAATCGCCAAAAGGCAACGAAGCCTAAAGTTCTGCGGCAAGCTCTTACAAACTCAAGTGAACCATGAATAACAGAACCGACCAATGGAAACTTCTTTGCCTGCGCGTGTTTTTTTTTCAGCTTTTAATTTCCCTCATTTATTATCCTCATCTCTTAGCTTCTCAGTCTGAACAGGTGAAGGAATTATCAATGCTGCATGTAACTCAAGAGGACGATATGCCTACTTCTCAGGATTTCTCTAAATGGACATCGAACAAAGAGCTGATCAAATGGCTTCAAGATGCTATCTCCCTTTGCCGTCCGCAAAATATCCATCTTTGCGATGGTTCAGAACAAGAATACAATCAGCTTACGCAAAAGCTTGTTGATGCCGGTGTTTTCGTTCCATTAAACCCTGAAAAACGTCCCAATAGCTTCTGGTGCCGCTCTTCTCCAAGCGATGTTGCAAGGGTGGAAGAAGCGACCTTTATCTGTTCAGCTAAGCAAGAAGATGCAGGGCCTACCAACAACTGGAAAGATCCTGATGAGATGCGCTCCCTTTTGCTCAAATTATTCGATGGGTGCATGGAAGGAAGGACGATGTATGTGATCCCTTATTGCATGGGTCCTTTGGATTCTCCGATGAGGCAGATTGGCGTCGAGATCACCGATTCTCCTTACGTTGTTTGCAACATGCGGATCATGACGCGGATCGGATCTGATGTGATCAAGGCCTTGAAAGATGACTTTTTCGTCCCTTGCATGCATTCGGTAGGCGTTCCCTTAAAGCCCGGTCAAAAAGACGAGCCATGGCCATGCCGTGCTGATCAAAAGTACATCGTCCACTTCCCTGAAGAAAAGAGCATCTGGTCGTTCGGAAGCGGCTACGGCGGAAACGCGCTTCTTGGAAAGAAGAGCTTTGCCTTGCGGATCGCCTCTGTAATGGGAAGGGACCAAGGCTGGCTTGCAGAGCATATGCTCATCATGGGAGTAACGAATCCGGAAGGAGAAAAGAAGTATTTTGCCGCAGCATTTCCTAGCGCATGCGGAAAGACAAATCTTGCGATGCTGCAGTCCTCTTTGCCGGGATGGAAATTTGAGTGCATTGGCGATGACATCGCTTGGATGCATTTTGGCGAAGATGGAAGGTTGTACGCGATCAATCCGGAAGCTGGCTTTTTCGGCGTTGCTCCAGGAACCTCTGTTAAATCAAATCCGTCTGCCATGAAGACAATCGAACGGAACGCTATTTTTACCAATACGGCACTGACTGCAGATGGAGATGTGTGGTGGGAAGGGATGACCTCTGTCCCTCCGGAAGGGTTGACCGATTGGAAGGGAAATCCTTGGAACCCCGAATCTGGACAGCCAGCTGCGCATCCCAATGCACGATTTACTGTCGCCGCATCCCAATGCCCTGTGATCGATCCCCGCTGGCAAGATCCGAACGGCGTGCCGATTTCCGGAATCATTTTCGGCGGACGCCGTTCTACGGTCGTTCCGCTAGTATACGAATCCTTTGACTGGCAGCATGGGGTTTTCTTAGGAGCTTCCGTCTCTTCAGAAATGACGGCAGCGGCAGCAGGAGTAGTTGGGAAATTGCGGCATGATCCATTTGCGATGCTCCCTTTTTGCGGGTACAACATGGGAGACTACTTTGCCCATTGGTGCAAGATGTCTCAAGGAAAAGATCCTTCGAAGCTGCCCCGCTTTTTTTATGTGAACTGGTTCCGTAAAAAAGATGGGCAGTTCATTTGGCCAGGCTTTGGAGAAAATGCCCGCGTCCTCAAATGGATGTTTGAACGGATTGGCAACAATATTGATGCGAAGCCGACTGTCATCGGTTTAGTCCCGAAAAAGAAAGATCTCGACTTGAGCGGTCTTCAGATCGCAATGGACGATGTGAGGGAATTGTTTCACATCGATCTGTCCGCATGGAAAAACGAGACTGCAGACCTAAAGCAGTATTTCATCCAATTTAGCGAGCATCTCTCTCATCAAATTATAGAAGAGATCCATAACCTTGAACACCGGATTGCAGAAGCTCCATGCGGATTGTTGTCCAACGAGTAAAAGAAGCAAGCGTAGCTGTCGATGGAAAGGTCGTCGGCGCGATCGGAAAGGGCGCATTGGTCCTTTTCGGCGTGCACAAAAGCGACGACTTTTCCAAGATCCCTTGGCTTGCTAATAAGCTGATCAATTTAAGAATGTTCCATAATGAAGAGGGAAAGATGGACGCCTCGCTGCTTGATCGAAAAGCGGATGTCCTCGTTGTTTCCCAATTCACCTTGTATGGAAATTGCTGCGAGGGCAGGCGGCCAGATTTTACTCAGGCAGCTCCTGTAGCGCTTGCAGAGCCGATCTATCTGGAATTTGTGCAAGAGTTAAAGAAGTCGATAGCGCATGTTGCGACGGGGATCTTTGGAGCGCAGATGGAAGTCGCGCTCATCAACGATGGCCCCGTCACATTGCTAATAGATTCTTAGCGAGGAAAAATTTCTTGCGGCTTGAAGAAGAACGCGATCTCTTTTTTAGCGTTCTCTGCGCTGTCGGATCCGTGAACTGCGTTCTTATCGATCGACTTAGCGAAATCTGCACGGATTGTGCCAGCTTCCGCTTCTTTTGGGTTGGTAGCTCCCATCAGCGCTCTGTTTTTTGCGATGGCATCGTCGCCGTGAAGCACCATGACCATGACAGGCCCTTCGATCATAAAAGAGACGAGCTCTTGAAAGAAAGGTCTGTGGGCGTGCACAGCGTAAAACGCTTTTGCTTGTTCAGTGGAAAGATGGACCATCTTTGCTGCGATGACTTTAAGGCCCCCTTTTTCGAAGCGGGAGATGATTGCGCCAATGTTATTCGCTGCAACGGCATCAGGTTTTAAAATAGAAAGCGTTTGCTCAGTAGCCATGAAAAATTCTCCAAATGTTAGTTCATGAACCGATTTAAGGTATCTGAGGAAATTGCAAAACTCCATTCGAGCTCAAATCCGGCTTTAAATCATCGAATTTGGGCCGTGAAGCGAGTTTGGCAATTCCCTCTATTCGGAAAAGGATTTGATTATAGTAGGCGCTTAGATTAAACTCGATGGTAAAATCGTTGATGTTCTGCAGATGCGTCTTCTAGAGTGTTCGGCTTTCGGTGTAAAATCCTGGTAATCAATGGCTTACGGAAACTATCCTGATCTCTCCCTCGTCAAACGCGTCCTCGTTGTCAAGATGCGCCATCATGGCGATGTCCTGTTGACCTCCCCTGTTTTTTCCAACCTAAAGCGTGCGATGCCTCAAGCTGAGATCGATGCTTTTGTTTACAAAGATACGTTGCCGATGCTGGAAGGGCACCCGAGTATTTCCCAATTTCTTCTCTACGACAGAAGCTGGAAAAAACTTTCTCCGCTGTACAAGATCATTAAAGAACTGCGCTTGCTAAACGCCATCCGCAAGGGCAAGTACGATCTTGTGATCAACTTAACAGAAGGGGACCGAGGCGCTATTGCAGCATGGGTATCGAAAAGCCGCTATCGTGTCGGATTCGATCCTGGAAAAAAAGGATTGTTCGGCAAACGAAGCATCTATACCCACATTGTCAAAAACTGTCCGCATCCGCGCCACACGGTTGAAAAACAACTGGATGTGCTTCGCAAGATCGGGATCTTTCCAACAGGTGAAGAGAAAGATGTCAGCCTTCATATTCCGGCCAACGTTTCGCAGAAAGTCAAAGAGATGCTCTCTCAAGAGGATCTTTCGATCGGGCAGTACGTCGTTGTCCATCCTGTTTCAAGATGGCGTTTTAAATGCCTCTCCACTGCGCAAATCGCCCGTTTGATCGCGATGCTGCACCAAAAGGGAGAAAGAATTATCCTCACGGCTAGTCCCGATCCGGACGAGCTTCAAATGATTGCAGATATCATCGGAAAAGTTCCTGAAATTCCCCTTGTCAATTTTGCAGGGAAAACTGGGCTTAAAGAACTGTCTGCGCTGATCGCCTTTTCAAAAGCCTTGATCACTGTTGACTCGGTTCCTCTGCATATTGCATCGGCAACCAAAACTCCCGTCGTAGCCCTCTTCGGTCCCACTTCGGACCAGAATTGGGGTCCTTGGATGAATCCCCGTTCTAAAGTCGTTGCTCAGCAGTTCTCCTGCCGCCCTTGCTACCAGGATGGCTGCGGTGGCAGCAAGATGAGCGATTGCCTCTTTACCATGCCGCAGGGCAGGATAATAGAGGCCTTTGAACAGGTAACAGAAAATCTTAGCGCCCCATCACTCTTATTAAATTAAGAAAATTCTCCCTTAGAGTTTTTCTGCAAATGCGCTTGCAAATAGCTTTTGGGCCATGTCTGTTCCAACAATCGACCAGTTGTGTTGGCGCAATGTGAAGCCGTGCCAAACGCATTTTTTAAGCAGTTCTATTTGTTTAGAGACTGAAGGCCAGTACATCGTGATGCAAGCGGCTACGTTTTCAGCGAAATCAATATATTCTTTTTCTTCGGCAGACAGCGAATTAGGATCTATTTTTGCTTTAGCGTCGATCTCTTCCATTTTGTTGTTAAAGGAAATAGGATCGGCTTCTGCCCTCTTTTGCATTTTCGCAATGTTCTGTTGGATCGTTTCATGGCAATAAGCATGCAAAGTTGGAGTTGTCCTATCGACGATTCTCGCAACAAAGTCTGCAACGATGACAGGGGCAAAGTTCTCAAAAGCATTGAAGTAACCGATCCCTGAAAAATAGTCCTGCGTCCAGCTTTGAGCAGCAGATATGCGTTCTTCCTCATTGCTCATTGCAAGGATGGGATAGAAGGATTTTGCTGCCGCTGCGGTCCATTGTTTTTCTACAAATAGGGAATACGCCAATTTAAATTGGGATTTTATTTTTTCGGCATCTGATGGATCCATGT
>JAFEGU010000033.1 GCA_018239725.1 Verrucomicrobiota bacterium
GTAGAAATCGCAGCTCTTTTTATCGAGCATGACAATCGTGTTTTGATGCTTCATCGGCAAGAATGCAAATCTCAGGGAAACCTTTGGGGTATTCCTGGAGGGAAGATTGACAAAGGGGAAACCCCTTCGGAAGCTGCAATTCGAGAGGTTAAAGAAGAAACGGGTTATGATTTTTCCGATCAGTCTATCGAACATTTAGGAACAGTCTATATTGAACATAGCGATAAGGATCATATTATCTATCATATGTTCCGTGCTAAACTCGTCGGCGACCCAGGTGCGGTGAAGATCAATTTTAATGAGCACAAAGGCTTTACCTGGATAAAGCCTCAAGAAGCTCTTAAGTTTGAACTTATCCAAGACGAAGATGCTTGTTTCAAACTGATCTATGATTTTTAGAGATCGTCTTTAAGAGCTACTCTGTCCATTCAAAGTTTTTAGGATTGAAGACGTTCGGACAGAACACCTCTTTAAAGGCGACCTGGAACTCAGGATCGTTCATGCGGACGTTGGATTTTCCACCAAATCTGTCTCTTAAAGCAGGCGGGATCAAAACGCCCCGTTCCTTCATCTCTTTTTCGAGGATTTTGTCATGGAAGATGGTCTCTTTATCGTTGTACTCAACGACGATAAATTGGTTCTTTAGGTTGACGAGCTTCATAGATACAATGTCCTCCATAATGGATGGTTGGTTTGCAGCCTCTTCGGCATGGCTGGGAACAGATTGCAAGCACAGCATCGATAAGCTGAAATAGGCGAGTTTTTTCATGTTAGGCCTCTATTTGGTAAGTTGTTGTTGGAAAGGGATCATCTGTTATTCCATATAGGATATTTTTCAGTTCTGAAAGGGATCGGCTGCTTAATGCCAGCGTTTTTCCATCTGTTCGGCCCAAGAGGTTTAGGCGCACGTAGATCTCCTCAATGGTGATCCCCTCTCTTTCGGCCAGTTGCTGGACGACGGAAACCCGATCGATAAAAGCATCTTTTGTATTTCCTAACTGGTATTCATCCATTTTTCTTAAGATTTGTTCCATCGGGATAGAACGGATCTTTTCGATGGTCTCCTTTGAAAGAGGCCGCTCGGCATTGGGTAAATACTGGAGCATACTATATAAGCCCTCATTTTTTTCAGCAAACGACAGCCCATTGTCGATCTTTTTGAGCCCGTAGATCGGTTTTCCGTCGGGGGCCGCCGACTTGACATAAGCGCGGAAATTGCCCGCATGGGCATCAGTATCGCCTGTCAGCCAAGTGAAAACAGAGGCCTCTTCGATGTCTTTTTGGTCAAATGCTTCTAGAAAATCGGCGTTTTTCTGGGAGAGTTCATGCAGGATGTCGTATAGGTCGTCTGAATTCTGCACAAACTCTTGAACGGAACAGAGTTTCTCCCGATCTGGAAAACCGGTCAAGCGGAAGAACTGCTCTTGCTCTTCTCCTTGAAGAAGTGAGCTGATGTCGTAGTAGTTTTCATTTGAGATCAGGTGCATCACTGTCTTTGGGGTGATCGAGCCGATTCCGCAAAGGGTTGCAAGCGTGGAGCAGAATGCATCCGTTTGTGCTGAACGGTAAAGGGGGATTCCATCCCGAACAAGGTGTTCCTGATCATTAAATGGAGAGCCGAAGCCTTTGCGGTTATTAAGGCATAAAATGTCTTCATCGACTGGTTTGATCACGTAACGTGGCTTTCCTTCGGCATCATAGAGAAAATAAGCGCTGCCGCATCCGGCGTCGACGCGCGATAACTTGCCTTCTTTGACAACCTTGTCGATCGAATCATAGAGAGACGGATTTTCAATCTGCCGGTTTTTTTCGATAAATTTGCGCCAAGTCTCTTTTTGAAAGCTTAATTCCTTGCGCCTTTCAGAGATTAGTTCAAAGAGCTTGCCCGATTTTGCTGTTCTTCGAACTTCATCCCATAAGATCCCAAAGTGGAGCTTGTCGGAGGCTGCAAAGCTTAGCTCATAAGTGCTCGGCGATTGTTCTTCCGTGGTGGAAAGAGAGGTTGATGAGGTGGAATGGAAAAGGAAAGAATTTAAAGCTTCGTCAAGGTCTTTTTTAAAAGAGATCAGCTCGTGGAAAGCGTCCGTAATGAGGTGAGCGACCACACCAATGAGAGGTGTTGAGCTGTCTTTTGGTACGGCAGCTTTGCTTGCTAACAGAACTTTATTGGTCCATTCAGATTGTAATTTTGAATAAACTTCCATAATCCCTCGTTATTTAAAACAGATGGAATTATATCAACGTTTGTCGATTGCGAGAAGGTTTAAATAATAAAGTTATTCTAGATTATTTAACATTTCATTATAAATCTTAAGCAGTTCTTCATTATAGTTTTGCAACCAATCGACTAGAATCGGTGTGATCTGTGCAGCTTGCTCCTTAGGACTAAAATTTTCTTTTACCTTGCTTTCTCGGACAAACCTGCCGATATCGATGTAGACTACCTGAGTGCCATCCCATCCATAATTTTTCCCTAACACCGGGTCTTTATCGACAATCCCTTCTCGACACCGCTCCGCGATGCAATGGAGCAGGGAAGAGACTACGGACAAGATTTTTTCTCGATCGTTTTTTGCACGCATCGTTTCCAAAGCGTCAAAAATCAATGTAAACCGTTTTTGCATCACGCACGAAAGTTGGTCGAGGGGAACATGGTAATGGTTGCCTGTCTGGTCGATAAGATGCACATTAGGATAGTTGCAGGCAGTCCGGTTGAGATGGATCCATTCAATGCCTGTTTCAGATGGAAGCTGTTCAAAGGCGATCTTATAGCTGTTGAACGAGAGGTCGAGCTTTTCATGGTTGTAGTCCATGATTTTCCTTCGGCCAGGGTTGAAGTGATAGGAAAGAGGGTGGTTGAGCCAGGGGAAAATACGCATATGGGAAGGAAACCGGTAGCATTTGATCACATGCTTTCCATCTTCACTGGCAAAGACATACGATTGGTGTCCTTTGGCCAGGTAATGATATGGCTGGTTTAATGCATCCCGAAGCTCTAGGGAAAGAGGAGCATTGATCTCCCACTGCTCATGAAAGGGAACTTGTCCCAAGATCGTTCTTAGGCAAAAGCCATCATTTTCTTTAAGGAAATAGCGGTCGAGTTGAAAAAGGGCTGCAGCAAATAGGCAGAAGAACGTTTAAAAAAAAATTCAAAGGAATGCTCTGTTTTTTTTCGATACCCTCAGAATTTTATCATAAGAGGAGAATTTTATGGGCTTTTTAGCTTCAAGGTCTTCCAGTTCAAAGGCACATACTGTCCGTTTTCAATGATCATAGGCCACACTTCATGCAAGGCTTGGTGGTTGTTCTTGTCGAATGAAACAGGCACGCCGATGCCAATATCGACATCTTTTATGTTCTCAAAAGTGTTGATGATCCCTTCTCGTGTGAGCTGGTGGTTGGCAGCTGCTGCCTTAAGACCAATGACAAAAAGTTTTGCGACAAGGAATCCTTCAAAGGAGATGAATCCAAGCTGAGCGTTCGGGGGGCCATATGTTTTCATGTCTTCCTGGTATTCGCGGTAGGCTGGGAGGTCTTTATTCATTAAGGGAACAACTTCCGTAACGATAACGCCATTGCCGTCGGGGCCTAGTTCCTTGGCAAATTGCATACTTCCGACAAAAGAAACATTTAAAAATAGGGTATTTGGGAACTCTTGTTTTGCAAGCTTAATGAACTTTGCGGCCGGTGCATGGACTCCTACGATGATGATCGCTTTGGGGGGTGTCGGTAATTCGAGGAGTTCGGCCAAGCCTTCTTCAACATTCAAAGTATTGCGTGAATAGCGGACGTGGGGCAGCTCTTCGATAGGATACCCTGCAGCGTTGATCGCTTTAATGGCGCCGTTATATCCGGCATCGCCGTACGCATCGTTTTGAGTAAAAAATGCAATTTCATCGGGCTTGATGCCAAGAGACAGCAGTCCGCTTATCATCGCAGCAGTTTCCTCTTGATAGTCTGCGCGCAGGTTGAATACATATCTGTCCGGCGGAGTCTGACGTAAAACTTGGGCCCCAGATAGCGCTCCAAAAATCAGGACATGTTTTTCATTGGCAATCGGTACGGTGACAATCGCTGTCGGCGTCCCAACATTTCCAATTATTGCCAATACACGGTCTTCGTCGATCAGCTGGCGCATATTCGGCGCTGCAAGGCGCGGCTCATACTGGTCGTCCAATGCAATCAGTTTCAAGGGCCGTGCTTCAATTCCTCCCGTGCTGTTCACCTTTGCAAAGTAGATATCGATACCCAGTTTCATTTGCAGTCCAAGTTCAGCAGTTGGCCCAGTGAACGCAGCTGTCATTCCAATCTTGATTGGTGGTGGTGGAACAGAATCAGCAGAGGCAGTGTTCATAAAAATAGAAACAAAAATCAGGATCAGCAGCTTCAAGTTAGCCTCCTTTCACATACTCAAAAATCTCAAGAGGAGCCTTGCCCCGCACGTTGCGCATGCCTAAGGAGCGGCAGTTGCAAAGGTCTTTGACTCTTTCCCATGCTTGCTTGCTCATGCAAATGGAGTTGGGTTCCGCTTGGGTCTGAATCCGTGCCGCTGTATTGACCACATCGCCCCAGATATCAAACTGGTATTGACGGTGGCCGACGATGCCGCCAATGACAGATCCGAAATGGATCCCGACGCGAAGCTGCCACTTCGAGGGCAATTTTACCGAGTTTGAAATCAGTGTCCTTGCGCAATGGATGCAGTCGAGCACCGGATTTTTACTTTCGGAGAGCATTCCTGCCGATGCAAGGAAGCTGTCTCCTATCGTTTTAATTTTTTGTAAGTTGTTTTCAAGAGCGACCGATTCGCACATTTCGACGAAGTTTTGAAGGTTGTCTAAGATCTCAACAGGGCTATGCCGATCGCAATAGGATGTAAAGCCGACAACATCGGCGAACATGATAGCAACTTCCGTGTAGTGGGCAGGCTGTACCGTGCCCGTTTGCGTCAATTCATCAACGATGACCGATGGGAACACTGCCTTCATCAAGTTCTCGTACCGTTGCCTTTCGAATTCAATCCGTTCCCGGTATTGCTTTTCTTTGTTGATGAACCATTTCCTTTCGATGCATGAGCCGATTCGAACGCGGAGTAAATCAGGGTTGTAAGGCTTGGGCAAAAAGTCGACTGCTCCTAAACGGATGCATGTGATCGTGTTGTCCATCGTATCAGCAGCAGAGATCATCAGGACCATCAGATTTTGCTGAATAATATCCTTTTTGATGTGTTGAAGCACTTCTATCCCGTTCATCTCAGGCATGTCGATATCGAGCAAGATGAGGTCAAAAGTTTGTTTTTCCAGCATCGACAATGCTTGGACCCCGTTGTAGGCGACTTGGATATTTGGGTAATCGATCTTGCTTAAATAGCGTTGCAGGATCTGGCAGCTCTCTTCATTATCGTCCACAATGAGAATAGAGGCTTTTTTCTTAAAATTAAGGAACTCTTCGCTGTCGGTTATCAGTTCCGCAGGGATCGGCTTGCTCACTCGCATCGAGGTGGTTGCGCGAAGTGAGGACTGTGTTTCGGGGCTTTTGATCGCATCGATCAAGATAAGGATCTGCCCGGCTTTTCCTGTCATTTCCAAAAAAGCATCGGCAGCTGGCTGCTCATCTTTTTGCAATTCTTCAATGATCATCTCCCCATAGCCATTGATCACATTGACCACATTGCGCAAATCATGGCGGACCTTCGACAAGTATTGCTGTAGATCAGCCTCGCTGCGATCTTTTTGGATGGCTTGTTCTTGTAAAAATTCGAGTAGTTTTTGTTTAAGGACAAGACAACCTTCGTGCATCTTTTCAAGATCGGCCCTATTTTTCGTCAGGATGCTCTGCTTCTCTCCAAGAATAAAGGGGGAAAGTTTGGCAATGAGTTCATCGAGGATAGCTCCAATATTTGTCCGGATCTGCACAAGCCGAACGACTTGGTTAGCTTCTGGTGTTTTGTTGCTGTTGTTTTCGTTCAGCATGGGTGTTCTTTTCCAGGGAGCAGTTTATGGATTTTTTCAAGCAATCGTTCAAAATCGATTGGTTTGATATCAAAGTCGTCGCATCCGCATTCTATCGCTTTGTCCCTGTCGCTTGTCATGGCATGGGCGGTCAATGCAATGATGGGAATCGTCTGCGTTTGAGGGTCCGCTTTGATCTGTTTTGTCGCTGTCCAGCCATCGATCACAGGAAGGCTCATATCCATTAAGATCAGGTCGGGAGAATCGGATTTGGCCATGAAGACCCCTTGCTGTCCATCGACTGCACGGATTACTTCATATCCTTTACGCTGCAAGCGGCGCGAAAGCATGTCCCTGTTCAATTCATTGTCTTCGACAAGTAATATTTTAATCATTTTTCAAGCCTTTGGCAGAACTGAGTTCTTTATACACAAATAACCTGAAAAATCGGTTTTTGGCAGCGTCGGCAGCCAATGACTTTGAGACCCGTCTGCATCGCCCAACTTATTCAAATTGAGCTGTTTCAACGCCGGCTTCGACTGGCTCAAATTCATGGCGCCTCCTTGCTAAATTCCCGATTTTTCAGGTTGTTTGTGTATCATTTGTTCCCGAGTTGTCGGTAAAAGGATGGTAAATTCCGACCCCTTGCCTGCTTCGCTCTTCACAGAGATCTCTCCGCTAAGCATCATGCAGAATGTCTTAGTCAAATAGAGGCCTAACCCAGTTCCTCCATATTGACGTGTTGTGCTTGCATCGGTCTGAGAGAACGCTTGGAAGAGCAAGTTTAACTTTTCGGCAGGGATCCCTATCCCTGTATCGCTGACAGTGAACTGGATCCACTTCTCGGTGTTGCGCAAAACGGGTTTAATATCCAGTGTAATTTTTCCATTTTTAGTGAACTTGCTGGCATTGCTAAGCAAGTTAAGCAGGCACTGCCGGACACGGACTAGGTCAGTGAAGATTATGTTCAGCTCGGGATCTATCGTCATGGTGAAGGTGTTGTTATTTTTTGCAATGAGCTGTCCGATGATCATTTCGATATCCTTAGCAAGATCCGGGATGTTGACATCTTCTAAAAACAGGTCCAATTTTCCCGATTCGATCTTGGACAAGTCGAGGACGTCATTGATCAAGCTTAAAAGATGTTTTGCGGCCCCGATCACTTTGCTCAAATCATCGATTGTGCTCTTTTGCCCCGCATCGACAGCATCTTCCATCAGCATTTCGCTGTAGCCGATGATGGCGTTAAGAGGAGTACGCAGCTCATGGCTCATATTCGCAACGAATTCAGACTTGATCCGGCTCGCTTCTTCCGCTTGGAGTTTTGCAGCCTTCAGCTCAGTGATCAATTTAGCCAGGTATTCATTGGCCAGGCTTAAATCGTGCGTTTTCAGTTCAACAAGCTCTCGCAAATGCTCATGGGTGAAATGCAAATCATTTGCCATGGTATTGAACGCTTCGATTACTTCATTCAAATCCGCATATTTTGTCATTGATAGACGATACTCTAAACCTCCTTCTGCCTTGACAAGCTTTTTCATGGCATTTGTCAGGATTTGGATCGCATTTGAACTGGTGTGTTGGACATAAAAGCCCAACGTTAGCATCAACAGGACAACGCCTGAGCTGATGAGGATGATGCTCAAGCGGTTGTTTGAAGAAAGCTGATCGGCTTTTTCTAAAAGTTCCGTTTTGACCTGGTTCTCATTGTCGCTTAAGATGGTGAAATCTTTTTGAAGGGTGATAAGATTGTTTTGAGCTTGGAAGACCGCTTCTTGGACAGCAGCGTCTTTTGCATTAAAGTCATAGCGCAATTCAAAGAGGTTCCCCTTTTCTTGGACCATCTGTTGGGAAATTGTGTTAAATTTGTCTTCTATAGTGTCCGCAATTTTTATCATTTCGGGGAAACCGGCCAGCTGCTTTTTCAGGTGCATAATGTTGGTCTGAATCAGGTTGATCAACTGCAGCAATTGATTGCCCTTTAAGCTGTTTAACACATCAGAGTTCGATTCGTTGATAAGCTGGTGCATCAAGGCGTCAAGGGCAACAAAGCCCACATTTAGCTTTTGTGTGATTCGCTGGGCGTTTGCAGAAGGGCTGGCGATGAGTTGTTTGACAGAATTGTACAATTCGGTATTTGATCCGTTTTTATTCTGGACGCTTTGATCCTGGAGCTCGTTCGTCAGTTGATTAATAATTTTCCTGTTTTGCAAAAACAAGTTGCCGTAGACGCTTTCTGAAAGACCCTTCAGATTATTGAGTTCTGTTTCGAGCTGAATAGATTTTTCAGTTAGCTGGATCTTTAGCTTCAACATCTCTTTAGATCCATCCGCTATCTTATTTTCGTTCTGAAGCAATTCTTGGAACGTTGATTGGATCGATCTAGTGATCGATCTGATATCGAGGTTTTGATCTGGTTCTGCACTTAGGCGTTCCAATACGAGGACGAACTGCTGTTCAATCTGCGACGAGGGCGGCAGCTTGCTAAAGTCTTCAACATTTCGAATGGACAGGACCAAAGATTGCCTTGTCAGCAAAGCGGACAACGCGTTGCTCATTGTGAACAGCGAAGTTTCAATCTTGCTAGCCTGAAGCAAGTTAAGTTGGTTTTGAGTTTGCCGATGATTGAAAAGCAAGGAAAACGCTCCCAATAAAAAAAGGAGGAATACAGATAAAACAAGCAAAGAACTGAACATTAATCGCAGTGATAATTTCATGTCACTTTTTCTGCATTACCTTAATTGACGGACCTTCTTTCTTGGGCTTGATATCAAAATCGAAAATTTGGGTGGGCAAAGCGATGGTGCAGCAGGAATTTGGAATATCGACGATGCCGCTGATCCTCCCTTCGCAAGGAGCGCAACTGAGCAGTAAATAAGCTTGCTCCGGTGAATAGCCGAATGTCGTTAAATATTCGATCGCATTCAAACAAGCCCTCCGATAGGAGATGTGGGCATCAAGATAGTGCTGTTTCCCCTGTTCATCGACAGAGATCCCCTCGAAGATCAGATATTCCGAGTAGAGGGGGGCGACCGGCCCAGGCTCAAAGATCGGATTGAGGATATGGTACTTGGCCATCCCTTTTTTAATGAGATCGACTTGGAGGTTGACCCAGCCTCCTGCTATTTCCACTGCGCCGCAAAAGGCGATCTCGCCGTCTCCCTGCGAGAAATGGAGGTCCCCTAAAGAGAGCAGAGCATCCTTCACATAGACAGGCAAAAAGAGTTTGGATCCACGCGTCAGGTTTTTGATATCGCAATTGCCCCCATGTTCTCTCGGAGGAACAGTGCGCGCTGCTTCTTTTGCGATCCTTTGAAAGTTTTCTTTCTTGACAGTACCCAATAGGGCTCCTTGAGGGTTCGGCAAGCAGGCAAGGGGAGGAACTCTGTCAGGCGCAGTATCGACGAGCTCTTTTTCCCGCTTGTTCCATTCCGCTAAAAGCTCATGGGAAGGGGCGCATGCGATCAGCCCGGGATGGATCAGTCCAGCAAATCGGACATGGGGGATATGCCGCGATGTTGCATAGATTCCTTTCAAGTCCCAGATTGCTTTGTAGGCATTGGGAAAGTGGTCTGTTAGAAAACCCCCGCCGTTCTCTTTGGCAAAGATCCCAGTGAATCCCCATTCCGCTTCCGGAAGATAGGCGATGTCGAGGATCTCGACGATAAGCAGGTCGCCAGGCTCTGCTCCTTGCACAGCGATAGGTCCGCTCAAATAGTGGACTTGTGTTAAATCGATCGTACGGACATCTTCTGCGCTGTCATTGTTTTTAATTTGCCCGCCGGTCCAGTCGATGCATTCGACGCGGAACTGGTCTCCGGGCTTAACTTCAGCAACCGCTGGAATTTCAGGGTGCCACCTGTTATGCAAGGGGAAGCTCTGCTGGTCTGGTCTTTTGGATAGATCAACTGAAATAAGAGTTTTGGTCATATTTAGGTGGGCTAGGTGGTTCTATAAAACCTCACTCTACAATTCAAATAATTTTTACGCCAGATTTCTAAGAAGGGGATATAGGGTTTACGATTTAAATTTGGAATGGCTGAACACTTTTTCAACGGCTTGTGTTTTTGTTGAAACAGTTTTAAGATCAACAACTGTTTTTTTGATCTAAATAGCAAAAAAGGAGCTCACATTGTTCCAGCCAGACCCAAATAACAGCACTGAGAATAAGAAGCGCATCAATTTGATTTTATCATTGATGTATGGGTTAATAGGTGAAGTTTCTCCAAAATTAAGGGCTGCTGCAGTAGAGGAACAAGATAATGTGATTATCTTGTTTTTTTACTTCGA
>JAFEGU010000340.1 GCA_018239725.1 Verrucomicrobiota bacterium
ATGTCAGATAGTTCCGATAGCACAGCCAGCGCTATGAGCAAGTAGGGAAGCCACAAAAGGGTGATCCCCATCTCTTGGTAGTAGATGTAGACTACTATAAAGAGAGGTCCTAGCAAAATCCTAGAAAGTGTAAGAGCGATTGGAATACTCAAAATCAATCCATCCGTTCATTTCTAGGCATATATACTTTTTTCCCTATTTTTCTGTCACTTCTTACTTAATTCGAGATTAAAGATAAGGGATTTTTTTCTGTCTTTTTCTGGAGGGCGAGCTGGCCGCATGCCGCTGCAATGTCTTTGCCTTTCGTATAGCGCCAGGTCGTAACGATCCGATGCTCCTCTAAAATTTCGCGGAATGCCTCGATCGCCTCTTTTTCCGGACGGTTAAGATGCAGCCCAGGAACAGGGTTATAAGGAATCAGGTTGATCGTACAAGGCTGTCTTTGGACCAATTTTGCAAGCTCTTCGGCATGTTCAGGGCGGTCGTTAATCCCTGAGATCAGCGTGTACTCATAGGTGATGTCCCGATGGGTAGTCCGTGCATAATCGATCATTGCCCCGATAATTTCCTCGAGATCATAACGCCTTGCATAAGGGATGATCTTTTTACGGATATGCTGATTAGGCGCATGCAGGGACAAAACCAAATTGACTTTGAGGCTTTCTTTCATAAACCGGCGGATCCCCTGGACGACGCCGACAGTGGAGACTGTGATCCTTCTTTGGGAAATGTTCAATCTTAAAGGATCGTTCAAAAGCTGGATCGCTTTCAAGACATTGTCATAGTTCTCAAACGGCTCGCCCATCCCCATAAACACGACATGGGAGACCCTCTCCCCCTTTTCCTGGAGATACTGGTGGATGGCAAAGACCTGTTCAAAGATCTCACCGGCAGTCAAATTGCGGATAAGCCCCTCTTTTCCGGAAGCACAAAACGCACAGCGAGCTGGACATCCCACTTGGGATGAAACGCAGACAGTTCTTCTATCGCCGGAACAAATCAACACCGACTCGACCAGCTGATGATCGGCAAGCTCCCAAAGGAACTTGATCGTTTCTCCGTCATTTGAGTGCTGGACCGAGGACTGGGAAAGGCTTTTCCAATGAAATGAGGAAGAAAGTTTTTGCCGTAGCGCCTTGTTCAGATCGGTCATTTCTTCCCAATCCGTTTTCAGACGCTCATAGGCCCAGTTTAATATCTGCTTGGCGCGGAATGGTTTTTCTCCATTTGCAACAAGCCATTCGGCCCACTGCTCTAATTGGAGTTCATGGGCATGGATCCTCATTTACCCGTTCTTTGTCGCAACGACTGTTCGATGGTAGCTCTGCTGGCATTTTTCTCTGCGATGAGATTCTAGGCGATGCCCCTCGTTATGCGCTTCGAGCGTTTCACGGGTATTCTTATTGGCAGTTTCACAGACTTTCAACTCAGCTTTTCTTAGCAAGTTTGCGCCGATTTGAGGCAATAAAGCAAGGACCGAAGGGATAACATGCAAGCGCACTTGCGGAAGAACCGGAGCGACAGAACCTCCAGACTGGAGATTCTTAACGATTGCTTGAAGATGGACCATATAGAAACCTCTTTAACTAAATCTTTGTTGACAATGGCATGCAAAGCGCCATGTTCATTATTTTTGGGGTCTATTTTAAGCTATCGAACGAAATGGATGCAAACTCTTTTTATACCTATAAGCAGAGTGATTGAAAAATTGGAATTTGGCAAAGAGGCTCCAGAAAATTTTTATTCCAATCGATAATAAATTCTTTCTTCTTCACCAAACTTCGAACACTTAATTTTAGACGCTTATTAATTAGACAAATAAGACAACTATGCAATAAAATAGATGCAATTACACTGAAATTAAGGAGAACAAAATGGCAACTAATCCTTTACAAAGCGCTACAGGTTACGCCACAGAAATGCTGCAAAATTGGCGGAA
Organism: Verrucomicrobiota bacterium; assembly: GCA_018239725.1. Taxonomy (GTDB): domain Bacteria; phylum Chlamydiota; class Chlamydiia; order Chlamydiales; family Rhabdochlamydiaceae; genus Acherontichlamydia. The sequence continues at coordinate 1,940 of JAFEGU010000340.1, forward strand.
TGATGCAGTAAGCCAAGCTCAGAATGCAAATGAAAGCGCAACCCTGACCTGCGTTGCTGCAGAAGCCGGTTTTCTTGTTTTAGGAGTGGCTGGAGTTGTCGAAACCGTTTTTCGCTCCTTCATTTTCTTAAGCGTCGGCGGCATCTGGCTATGCCTTCCTCAACAATGGGCCAATGACTGGAAAGCCGATTACGGCGCCCCCACCCTGGAAAACGCGCTAATGACCTCTTTTTATACCATGGGCAACTTTGTCGCTCTCGTCGACAACGTCAAGGAAGACGAGGTCAAGCGCGACAACGTTTTCCACAAATGGTTCGATCCCGTTGAGCCCTTCGTAAAACCTGCGATCGATCAATGCGTCGATCATGAATGGATTAGAAGAAACAACTAAAAAATTTTTGCTTTTTCCTCCAAACGCTGGGACAGGGAAACCTGTCCCTTTTTTATTACACCTAAATTCCATGACTCTAAAATTAAAACTTCTTGATTTATTAAAAATAAATGTTATAGATTGAAATTAAAGAGAAACAATTACGTATATGCACGGAGACATGGAATGAAGAAAACGATAATAAAGTGTGCGATCATTGGAGGAATCATAGTTTTTATTGTGAACTTTTTCGCATGGCGAGCAGTTCCTATGATGAAGCCAATGCATTTCCAAAATGAACAAGCAGTATCTAATGTCATTAAGGAAAACGCCCCTTCTGACGGAGTCTACGTGATCCATCCTTCCGACAAGTCTAATGCCCCCTATTTCTATGGAACCGTTAAATACCAAAACAAGCATTGTTTAGGGATGACAATGGTCCTGTCCCTGATCGGACAGATCATTATTGCTGCACTGATAACCTGGCTGCTTCTAAAGACAAAAGGGCTTAGTTTCAAGCAAAAAGTCGGTTTCATCACGATCGTCGGCGTCATTATCGCAATCAGCAGCGACTTTACCTATTTCAATTGGGCGGGATTTCCGCTTTCGGTTACCCTTTTTAGCTTTGTCGAACAGATCGTTGCTTGGTTCTTAGCCGGCTACGGAATGGCAAAACTCATGAAAAAGTAACTCTTTAGACACGCAAGCCGGGGCTCTCCCCGGCTTTCTTCTTTAACTGTGCGCTTCCGATCCTTTCCAAAGTGCGGCCTTGATGCTTTTCATCCACCAGCGCAAGAAACGCAAGTGGTTCTGCGCCATCCACCAAATAACAGCTTTGCTCCAGCCGAAATGGATAAAGATGATCATCAGCGTTTCAACCAGATGGGAGATAATTTGCCGCGGAGGCGGGAGGCGGTATTCAAAATCGGTCAATACCCTGCGCATGAAGCTCTTCTTCATGATCGGAGCGCGATAAAAGCGGCAGATCAGATCAAAGCCCGCTTGCTGCCGGTAGCGGCAGTTGAAGGCGCCTATCGCACGCAGACTACTGTTTTTGAACCAATACGCCTGCAAGCTCATCGGAACTTTCCCGCCCTTTAAATCCTCCTCTTCGATCTGTTTTAAGATGATCTGGGAAGGAGAATACTGGTGTCGGGAAAGGTAGGCTGTATAAAGCAGGTCGGGATCTGCCTGCGAATCGATAAACTGCTTCACAAATGTGAAGGCATGCTTGGATATATAAAATTCTCCGGGGATCAGGATATGGACATACTCTCCTTTGGCAAGCGAGATCCCTTTGTTCATCATCGCAAACAAGTTCTTGTCGAGCGCCGAGTAGATCCGCGTAATCCGGTTCCGATAGGCCTGGAACACATCGTGAGTGTGCGCCTTCGACTGCCCATCGATGATGATAATCTCAAAAGCATCAAACGCTTGCTCCACGATGCTGTCGAGGGTAAACGGCAGCATGTACGCCGTTTGGTCGGTCACCGGAACGATCACAGTAAAATAAGGTTTTGCATCCTGAGAAAAAGGCATCGATCCTCTTAATTTCTTCTCTTTAAAATACTCCCCCTCTCCTAATACTTGCAATACCTCTATAGAGCATCTGCTCTCACTTCGAGTTGTGAAAAATATGCTCTCGAGATAAAATCTAATCTTAAATCCAAACTTACCACCTAAGAGACTTATGCTCACATTCCAAGAAATCATCAGCCGCCTCACCCAATTTTGGGAAGAAAAGCAATGCATCATCCATCAAGGCCATGATCTTGAGGTGGGGGCAGGGACATTCAACCCAGCGACTTTCTTACGGTGCCTAGGACCTGAGCCTTACCGCACAGCCTATGTCGAACCATCGCGCCGTCCCAAGGACGCCCGCTTTGGCGAGAACCCCAACCGGATCCAGCTGTTCCACCAGTACCAAGTGATCATGAAACCCTCTCCTCCTGACATCCAACAAGTCTACTTGGACTCTTTAAAAGCGCTCGGCTTCGACCTGAAAAAACACGACATCCGCTTCGTCCACGACGACTGGGAAGGCCCAACGCTAGGCGCTTGGGGCCTTGGGTGGGAGGTCTGGTGCGACGGGATGGAAGTCACCCAGTTCACCTACTTTCAAGCGATCGGAAGCATGCCGTTGAAGCCCATCAGCGCAGAATTGACCTACGGCTTGGAAAGGCTTGCCATGTTCATTCAGAACAAGGACAGCATCTTCGATGTGAAATGGAACGATACCTTGACCTTCCGCGACATCATCCACCGCAGCGAAGTAGAGTGGAGCTCCTACAACTTCACGGAAGCCTCGACGCAGATGTGGTTCAAGCATTTCGAAGACTTTGAAAACGAGGCTAAGACCCTCATCTCCCGCCATCTTCCCATACCAGCCTACGACTTTGTCATGAAGGCCTCCCACGCGTTCAATATCCTCGATGCCAGAGGTGTCATCTCTGTGACCGAAAGGACAGGCTACATCGCCCGTATCCGCGAGCTTGCCCGCCTTGTCGCCATGGAGTATGTCTCGACGCGCGAAAAGATGAAATTCCCCTTACTGGCTCTCGAAAAGAAAAAACCTGTCCGCAAGCCCATCGCTTTAAAGACAATCGTCAAGTTCGATCCGAAAAAACGACACGACTTCCTTCTCGAGATCGGTTCTGAACAGCTTCCGGCTACTTTTGTCCCGATCGGCTGCACCAACCTTGAAAAAGCGGTCCGCCGCTTGCTCGACGAAAAATCTTTAAGCTATCAAAGCGTCCAGACCTACGGCACGCCGCAGCGCCTTGCCATCTTCGTCAAAGGCCTCGTCGAAGGAACAGAATCGAAACTGATCGAAAGGAAAGGACCGGCCATCGCAGCAGCCTTCCATCCTGATGGGAATCCAACGCCGCAGGGCGCAGGCTTTTTAAAAGCGATTAAAAAAGATGCCGTTACCCTCTCCGACATCCGCAAAGGCAAAGTCAAAGAACTCAAGATCGGCATCATCAAAGAAGTTGAATACCTCTTTGCGACCATTGAAGAAAAAGGGGAGCCTGCCTTCAATCTCCTTGCAGACGCCCTTCCCAACCTGATCGTCAACCTCGACTTCCCCAAAAAGATGCGCTGGGGCGATCTCGACATCAGCTACGCGCGCCCCCTCCATTGGATCGTCGCCCTGTTTGGCGAAAAAGTCATCCCCTTCCAAGTCGGAGACATCGTCTCTAACAGGCTATCCCGCGGCCATGCGCAATTAAAGCCCAAAGAGTTCCCTTTGAAAGCGCCAAAAGATTACCTTCCTGCCTTGAAGAAACACTACGTCCTTGCCGATATCGAGCAGAGAAAAAAGTCGATCGTTACACAGCTCCGGACCCTTGAAAAACGGTTAAAAGGAAAAATCCTCGAAGAGAACAAGGTCTTAAGCCAAGTCCTCCATCTGTGCGAGTGGCCAAAGCTGACCCATGCCACCTTCGATCCTCTTTATCTAAGAGCGCCCAAAGAAGTCTTGATCTCTGAGATGGTGGAGCACCAAAAGTACTTTCCGATCGCCGATAAAGAAGGCAGCTTGAAGAACTTCTTCATCATCACAGCGGACAACACACCGAACGATCTGATCCGCAAAGGGAACCAAAAAGTCCTCTCCGCCCGC
>JAFEGU010000341.1 GCA_018239725.1 Verrucomicrobiota bacterium
AATGTGTCTTTTGTGTCTCTTAAGATAGTATAATTAAACAAAATACACATCATCATGATGCCCATCGGAAGGAACTTCTTAAGTTCGAACCGGTGAATCGGCCAAAATATACCGCGCAGCCCTTTAAAGGCTACATCGCTAGTCTCGCTTGACTTTGTTGACATATTGATTCCTTAGATTCCTTATGAATTACTTACTCAATTTAATGAGTTAACAGAAAAAGTTTACAGTCCAAAAGCATACCATTTTAGGCGAGAAATTGACAAGCTCAAAGAACTGGTTTTTTTGAGGCATAATGATTCATTAAACCTCAACCTTAGAGATTATAGGCTATATTTCTTTAAATCCAAGAGAAAATAGAAATGAAATTGGTCTAGCATAAAGGGAATTCAGCCAAGATTTCGCACAAGGTGTGTTTTGTAGATGATCGGGTTTCAATCAGGGCAAATGAGCTTGCTTCGAAGGTCCCGAGCGGTTTGGCTTGGTTTTCAAATAAATATAGGGATGTTTTCGTCGTGTTGCCTGGATTTAATATGCCTAAAGCAACGTGCGGTTGGAATGTCTTTGTTTCGATCGGAATCTTCTCGTTTCGGAACTGGGAGTAAATTAAACCTTTAAGTTTATTCAGAGGTGGTGAGATCGCCGCCATGGCTGCAATCACTTGAAACCCATGACCGGATGAGAAGCTGGCTATCCCTTCTAGATCTATCGCAAATGGGGGTAAAGCGACTTCTTGCAGGACATTAATAATATCGAGGACCTCAGTGCCGCTTCTTTTCCCGGCGTCTATTAAAGTGAGGTGGAACTGTTCTGCTTCAATCCAGTGGGCGTTGCTGAGGCCGCAGCATTGTAAATAAAGACTTTTCTTTACGAAATCTGGCAGGGGGATTCCGATAATGATGTGTTGCATGCGTTCGGTGGTCGAAGTTGGTTAGGACTGGAGAGGCTGATTTGTGATAGCCTCCGAAAAAGAAACACCCCGGGATGCAAATCTCCGGGGTGTTCATCAAGTAGGGATACTACCGTTGAGCGGCTGCAGCAGCTGCAGCAATGATCTCACTTAAGTTGTTCATCCCCAGAGCTTGTTGTTGGACTGCATTGCAAGACTCAACATAAGCATTCCAGAGCTCAGGCTCGATTTTGCCATGGCGGATTGAAGCGATCAGCTCACGTTTGCATGAAGCCAAAGATTTTTTTGGAGCGAGGATAGAAACCATTTCTTTGTCTCCAGCGAGCCTGGCGATGTTCAGCATTCTTTCCAGTTGTGTACGTGTGAACGTTACTTGGTCGCGGCGTTTACGGGATCCGCGTGCTGCGCGTTGCTTTGGAGCAACAGAAGAAGGTCTGTCAGAATTGATAATGAATTTTTCAATAAGAGAGCTCAGTTCTTGAGGCGCTCTGTTTTTCATTTTTCTCAGCGTAAAGTGGTGCATGTAGCCCCCGCTAGACATAGGGAGGTATTTGCAAAGGTCGTTTTCCTTTCTGCCATTGACTTTTTTGATCGCCTTCGCGATCACATCTTCAACTTCACGAAGATTTTTTGCTTTTGGTTCTACAGCATCTTCACGTGGGTTCATATCTGTTTCCTTTTGGTTTTTCTCGAAGTTAAACTTTTTTCCGCTTGAGTTGAGGATGACCCTGTATTCAAACGATAGAAGGTTTGTCTTCGATTTGTAGTTAAGTTTAATTGTTGTTTTCAGTTTCCAGTTGAATCAATCTTAGTTTCAAGTATCTGAGAAAGTCCCGAATCCCGCTCATTTGATCTTTCGAGGAACTTAAAAATTCTCAGTATTTGTAATGTTGATTAGTTGATTTAACTGAATCCTATTTTATTTGCAATAATCTTTTAGTTTTTCTTGTTTTTCCTGCTGAAACTTCAGAGGACCTAACTAAATTGTGATCGCTTAACATTGCGGTTAAGAGGGTAATTTCCCTTTGCAATTATTTATTTTCGAGATTTTATGCGGAATTGATATTTTCCGCAATAATTCTCTTTTTTTCAGTCGATTTTATCTTTATGTGATTGAATTTTTATCAGGGGAAGCCAATTTTTATTATTTTGATTTTTGGGGATTATCTCCCCCTCTCTTTTAAGGCATTGATTAACTTAATAGTAGGAGCTTGAACAGGAATTAATATTTCACTGAAATGCTGGGAGATGGCTAGCAAATTCAAGTTTATTTTTGAAAAATATTTTCTGTGAGACTGAAGTATTTAATGACTTTGAGTTTGCTTGTGAATAAATCTTTTCTACTGATACTATCGCTCTATTTATTGATAGAGGCTGTTTTGCAACTGCCTCGATAAATTATAGATTGCTCCATGATAAAATTTTTTCGAAGATCTCTTGCAGGATTATTTCTAACGTCCCTGGTTCCAATTCTTTTTCTTCTCGGGTGTTCGGAACGCAAATCGCGTCCCGCTTCCAATTTGGAACTGTGGATGGAGAAAAACGGCAAGGTCAAAGTGCTTTCGACGACTGCTATCATCGATGACATTGTCAGACAAATTGGCGGAGACCGGATCGACCGGATCCCGTTAATTTGCGGTGAGATCGATCCCCATAGCTATGAGCTTGTCAAGGGCGATGATGAAAAACTGTCTGCAGCGCAAGTCATCTTTTATAATGGCTTAGGACTGGAACATGGGGCGAGCCTGCGCTATCAGCTCGAGCATCATGCCAATGCCATTGCAGTCGGGCAATCGATCCAAGAACGCTTTCCCGATCAGATCCTTTATGTCGACGGTCAATTGGATCCCCATGTTTGGATGGACATTGCTTTATGGAGCAACATCATTGATCCGATCCTTCAATCGCTGAAGGAGCTGGATCCCGCAGGGACCCCAATTTTTGAACAAAATGCCGATCGCTTGCGTGAAGCGATGTTGAGCGAGCATCGTTCGATCCAATCGGATTTTCAACGCGTACCAGCGGATAGAAGGTATTTGGTCACAAGCCACGATGCGTTCAATTATTTTACGCGCAGCTATCTGAGGACGCCTGATGAAACAGAACAATCTCAATGGAGTGTGCGGTTTGAAGCTCCCGAAGGCCTCGCTCCTGACGGACAATTGAGCGCCTCTGATATCCAACGAATTATCGTTCACTTGTGCACTTATCAGATCCACGTTGTGTTTCCAGAATCTAATGTCTCTAAAGATTCTCTTAAGAAAATTGTCCATGCCTGCCGGCAAAAGGGATTAGAAGTTGAAATTTCAAGAGAAGTGCTGTACGGCGACGCCATGGGCAGTGCAGGCAGCAAAGCAGATACGTATCTTAAAATGATCAGGCAGAACGCTGATGTGATGATCTCTGCATGGGATCGTGAAGGAAGAACAGAGTGAGCGAAAAGAAAACAACAAGCGCATTGCGCGTCGATCAACTGACTGTCAATTACGATAAAACGCCGGTCCTTTGGGATGTGCATTTTGAAATTCCTGAAGGAAAGATGGTTGGGATCATTGGGCCTAACGGGGCAGGAAAAAGCACATTGTTAAAAAGTTTGCTCGGAATGACTAAACCTCTTTCCGGTGTCATCGAATTTTATGGAAAGCCGTTTAAAAAAGTGCGTCATCAGATCGCCTATGTTCCCCAACGTTCCTCGGTAGACTGGGACTTTCCGATCACAGCCTTCGACCTTGTCTTAATGGGCCGGTATGGGAAACTTGGCTATTTTAAATGGGCTAAAGCCTCCGATAAGGAAGCTGCTAGAAGGGCATTGGATATGGTTGGGATGCTTGCCCTTGCCGACAGGCAGATCAGCCAGTTATCCGGAGGGCAGCAGCAGCGGCTTTTTATTGCCCGCGCGCTATTGCAAGATGCTGATTTCTACCTGATGGACGAGCCGTTTGCAGGGGTCGACATGGCGACAGAAAAGGCGATCATCGGACTGATGGACGCTCTTAAAGCGGAAGGGAAAACCTTATGCGTCGTTCACCACGACCTCGGCACGGTCGATACCTATTTTGATTGGGTGATCATGCTGAACACCTGCTTGATTGCAAGCGGTCCTGTCGCTGAAGTGTTCCACAAAGAGACGATCATGCGCACCTATGGCAGAGGGGCCAATTTGCTTGACGAGGCTGTCAAGCTGACCCAGAACAAGTCTTCGGGGTTCACTAGATAAAGGCGTATGACTTCGATAATTCAATCCTTTACAGATCCTGTGCTCCAAGCTCCGACGATCGGCAGCATGCTGATGTGCCTGGCATCCGCTCTGATTGGCGTCATCGTTTTTTTACGGAAAAGGTCCTTGCTCGGCGAAGCGTTGTCCCATGCCTCCTATCCCGGAGTGGTTTTGAGCGTCTTGGTCGTTGCCGCTCTCTTTCCCACATTTCAAGAGGTCATGCCGGTTGCCATATTAATCGGGGCTTCCGCAACATCATTTTTAGGTCTATGGGCCATCGAGCGATTAGAAAGGCGGTTTTCTATCAAAAGCGATGCAGCGCTTTGTTTTATCCTTTCCGTGTTTTTCGGGGTCGGTATATTGATTGCTAGCCGTCTTCAAGTGACCCATGCGCTATGGTATAAGACTATTCAAATCTTCTTGTACGGGCAAGCTGCAACGCTGACCGATGTGCATATCGTCATTTACACGGTCCTTGTTGTGATGACGATTGGGATCCTAATCGCTTTATTTCGGCAGATCGAAATGGTTATTTTCGATCGCTCCTTTTCCAAATGCGTTGGTATTAAGGTTTCGCTTGTCGACACTGTTTTGTTTGCACTTTTAATTTTAGCAATTGTCATTGGGATCCGGAGCGTCGGCGTTGTTTTGATGGCGGGGATGTTGATTGCGCCAGCTGTGACGGCGCGCCAACTGACCAACCGTCTTTCCGTTATGCTTGTCTTAGCGGCGATTTTCGGTGCCGTAAGCGGATTTTTAGGCAATTACCTTTCGGTCATGATCCCCGAGTGGGGGCAAGAGAGGGGATTGGAATGGAAATTTTCCTTGCCGACTGGACCGATGATTTTGCTGAGCGCTTCGTGCATGAGTATCTTTGCTCTTCTCTTTGCTTCTGAAAAAGGAATCGTTAGCAGGTCTTTGCGCATTGCAGCGTTTCGCATCCAGTGCCTTAGTGAAAATCTTCTTAAGTATTTTTGGAAGCAAGGGAAGGATGGGAGCGTTTCAGTTAAAGAGATTCACAAATGGCATCATCTGGGATCTTGGCAAGTCAGGTTCCTTTTATGGAATTTGCGAAGGCAGGGGTGGGTCGAAAAGAATAAGAACGGGCATTTTGCACTCACGCGCGATGGTTGGTTAAGAGGGGAGAGGATCGTCCGCCTGCATCGTCTTTGGGAGGTCTATTTGGTCTATTTGGGGCAAGGGGTCGAAAAAGTCCATCGGAGCGCGGAAGAGATGGAGCATATCCTCACACCGGAGTTAGAAAAAGAGCTCACAGAGCTATTGCAAGATCCGCGGCACGATCCCCATGATCAGCCGATCCCTCGATCGAAGGAGTTGTTATGATAGCGGCAAATCCTTATTGGGGAGCTGATTTTTGGGATTTTTATGCGATTTTCTTTAAACGCCTTTTTCTCATGCTTCAAGGATCTATTCCGTCCGATCAGCTCGCATCCGATGAAATTCAAATTTTTGTCTTGTCTTTGATCGGTTGCGCATCTGCGCTTGTCGGTTCGTTTTTAGTTCTCAAAAAAATGACGATGCTGGCTAATTCGTTGTCCCATACTGTTCTTTTAGGGATCGTCATCGCTTATCTGATCCTCATCCCTTTTTCTTCCGGAGAAGAAAATGTGCAAGGGATCAGTATGCAAGCTCTTCTCATTGCGTCCCTTGTCACTGCAATGCTGACAACAGTCCTTACGCAGGGGTTAACGCAAGGGATGAAGCTGCAGGAAGATGCGAGCATCGGATTGGTCTTCACGACCCTTTTTGCTTTGGGTATCGTCCTGGTTACCTGCTTCACGCGCAATACCCACATTGGCACAGAGGCGATCATGGGAAATGTGGATGCCTTGCATCTGCATGACATGAAACTAGCCCTATGGATCGCAGGGATCGATCTTTTCCTCGTCGTGCTTCTTTTTAAAGAGTTCAAGATCGTTACTTTTGACAGCAGCCTCGCTTCATCCCTTGGTTTTTCGGCATTGTTGTTTAATTACCTTTTGATGGTCATGACCGCTGCGACTTCGATCGGCGCTTTTAGAGCGGTCGGAGTTCTACTCGTCTTGGCGTTCCTTGTAGGTCCCGTGTTGACAGCGCGCCTGTATACCCATCGGTTAAAGAGGATGATTGCGCTGAGCATCATCATTGCCGTCGGCTGTTCCTGTATCGCCGTAGCGCTAAGCCGCCATCTTCTCTCCACCTACCAAGCGCCCCTTTCCACTTCCGGGCTTCTCGTAACGCTCATTGGCGTAGTGTTTTTCATCTCTCTTTTTGTATCTCCTCATCAGGGCATCATCGCAAAAAAACGGTTTCGTTTTAGGAAACAAGGATCATCCCATGCTTAAAAAAGTTGCAATCCTCGGCAGTACAGGCTCAATTGGTAAAAATGCGTTGAAGGTTGCAGCGAACCTCAAAGAGAGAATTAAAGTCGTCGCCCTTGCTGCGCGGTCGAACATCGAGCTTCTTGAAGAGCAGGCTAGGGAATTCAGCCCGCAAGTGATCGCCGTCTTTGACAAAGAAAAAGCCTTGCTCCTCCAGAAAAAACTCCCCCATATCCGTGTGTTAGGAGGGATGGAGGGGTTATGCGAAGCGGCTGCTTGGGCAGATGTTGACACCGTAGTCTCTGCATTCGTCGGAGCTGCTGGGATCTTGCCAACTGCCGCAGCAATCGAAGCGGGAAAGAGGATTGCGCTTGCGAACAAGGAGGTGCTTGTTGCTGCAGGGGCTTACATTGTCCCCCTTGCCAAAAAGCACGGAGTCGCCTTGATCCCTGTCGATAGCGAACACAATGCGATCTTTCAATGTCTTAACCACGAAGAGCCGGAATCGGTCCGCCGCTTGATTTTGACAAGCTCCGGCGGTCCTTTTCGCGGATGGACGCCAGAGCAATTGAAGGAGGTCACTTTAGAAAAAGCGCTGAAGCACCCGAACTTTGCAATGGGGGCAAAAATTACGATCGATTCGTCTACGCTCATGAACAAAGGCCTTGAGGTGATCGAGGCGTACTGGCTCTTCGGCGTCAACCTCGATCAGATCGAGGTCCTCATCCATCCGCAGCAGAAGATCCACAGCATGTTGGAATTCATCGATGGATCGATCTTGGCCCAGATGAGCGAGCCTGACATGCTCCTGCCGATCCAATATGCGATTACTTACCCTGAGCGGTGCCAAGGGATGCTGGAACCTTACGATTTTGTCCGCAATAATAGGCTCGATTTTCTCCAGCCAGACCGGAGCACTTTCCGCTGTTTGGACTTGGCCTATGAAGCGATCAAAGAAGGGGGAACCCTTCCTTGTTTTATGAATGCCGTCAATGAAGTTTTGGTCGGCAAGTTCCTGAATCGGGAGATTGGATGGAGCGATATCAGCACGAAGCTTGAGGCATTGATGGCCTCTCATCAGACCTCTCACAACCTCGACCTCGCTTCGATCCTCGCTGTCGACCAATTGGCCCGAGAACAAGCTCTTCTCTTCAGTTAATAAATAAACGAATTGGGGTCAAAGTTGGAGAGGGGCACCTCTCCAACTTTGACCCCAATTCGTTTATTTATCCCTGGTATTTTGCAGTTGGCTTGTGCATTTCTCTATGATATGCTAGCTTGTTCATTCACTGATTATAAAAATGGCTTTGATCTAATGTTTAGTCTTCTTTACCTCATTTTGGCTGCTTTTGCCCTGGGCTTTCTCATTTTTATCCATGAATTGGGGCACTATTGGATCGCTCGGCGCGAAGGGATGACTGTCGAGGCGTTTTCCATCGGATTTGGAAAGCCTATCTATGTCTGGGAACATCAAGGGGTGAAGTGGCAATTTTGCTGGCTGCCGTTCGGCGGATATGTCAGGATTGCCGGCATGGAAAAGAAGGGAAGCCTGGAGCCTTATCAGATCCCTGATGGATTTTATGGGAAGAAACCTTGGTCGCGGATCAAAGTGGCCTTGATGGGCCCCATTGTCAATATTGTCTTTGCATTTGCTGCTTTCTCCATCATTTGGATTTGCGGAGGCAGATTAAAGCCTTTTTCTGATTATACCCATATTCTGGGGGGAGTCGATTCTAGTTCTCCTCTTTTTACAGCAGGGATCCGAGAAGGGGATGAGATCTCAGCCATCAATGGCAAGCCTTTCAAAGGCTTTCATGATTTTCTTTATGCTGTGATGTTCGATGAGTCCAACCTTCAGATGAACGGGCAGGAAGTCGATTACTTTTCTCAAAGCAAAAAGCCCTATTCCTATACGTTCAAGTTCAACGCGGATGAAGAGGGGATAGAGAGGGCTAGCAGTTTGATGTCGATGATGGCCCCTGCTGAATACCTTGTCTACGACCCTTTGCCAAATCGGATGACCAATCCTATGCCGGCCGATTCGCCGATGAAAGATAGTGGGATCGAATATGGCGACCGGATTGTTTGGGCTGATGGGGAGTTGATCTTTTCTAAAAACCAGCTTGTTTCTACGATCAATGAGCCTAAGACGCTTGTCACTGTAAACCGGGGAACTGAAACTTTTATTACGCGCATCCCGCGGGTTAAGGTCAGCGACCTCAGGATCAATCCCGTGCAAAAAGCCGAGTTGGACGACTGGCAGCATGAAGCTGCGATCCCAGGCAAGGTTGGCGATTTGTATTACATTCCTTACAATCTGACGACCGACAACATTATCGAAGGGCCGATCTCCTATCTAAACGCTCGTTCGGAAGAACAACTTCCTACAAGCGGAGGTTTCCGCAATAGCCCCGATGTCCAGCTTCAAGAAGGGGACAAGATCATTGCGATTGATGGGATGCCCATTAAGTTTTCTTATGAACTGTTCAAACAGGTGCAAACACGGCGCATTCAGCTGATCGTCAATAAGGAAGACCGTTCCTCTACACTCAACTGGAAAGATGCTGACAAAGCGTTTATAGACAGCGTCGATTGGAAAGCGTTAGCGCAGATGGTCTCAGCAATTGGAACAGATCAGGTGGTCAAACAGAGTGGGAAGCTCAAACTATTGAACCCCGTTACTCCCAGACCCATTACAAGCTTCTCTCTTCCTGACGCTGTGAATGCCCGCTTCACCAATGAATTCCTTGCTCAAAAGAAAGAGATCGAAAAGATTGAAAATCCTCAAGAGCGCGAAAAGGCGTTGCAGATCTTGGAAGAGAACCGCAATAAGCTGATGTTGGGAGTGACCTTGGTCAATAGACAAGTCGCTTACAACCCTACACCTTTAACGCAGTTTAGCGATGTTTTTAACGAAGTCTACAAAACGATGAGCGCATTGGTCACAGGCTACGTCAGCCCCAAGTGGATGGCAGGCCCAGTTGGCATTGTCCAAGTGATGCACCATGGCTGGATGATCAGCTTCAAAGAAGCTCTCTTTTGGATGGGAATGATCAGCTTGAACTTAGGGATCTTGAACCTTCTTCCGATCCCTGTTTTAGATGGCGGTCATATCTGCTTTTCACTCTGGGAGGCTATTACCAAGAAACCGATCAAGGCCAAGACGATGGAAAGGCTGATCCTTCCCTTTGTTGTGCTCCTGATCGCTTTTTTCATCTATCTCACTTATCACGACTTAATGAGATTGTTCGGCCGCTTTTTTTAACTCGACTTTGTACATGTTTGGTCAACGTTTCTCGAGACATTTGCTATTGAGGGCGTTTATTTAAACGGGAAGGGGTTTTTTAACCCCTTCCCGTTTAAATAAATCGACCAGTTCGACCGGGGCCGAACGTTCGAGGGCAAATAGGCGAGGCTGCGGAGACACGAAGAAGCTTCAGTGAAGCTTCGCAGTGCATAGCAGGTGAAGCGCCCTTGGGCGAGAACCGGTCAGATCAAAAAATGTGCAAAGTCGAGTGTAACAAGGCAGGCGATCCTAGAAAGTTGCATCGCTGAGGTTTGATCTCATGATGAAGCTTAATACTGAACGTTGATAAGTCTTGCCATGCATCGGGCTTTCGCTCTTTCTCTTCTCAGAAAATTCCAAGACAAATTCTGGGGAGAACACAGCTTCGACATCAGCTTGAGTAAAAAGGATAGAAGCAATTCCTGTATAGGGATCGATGATCATGTTTTGCGCGGGGTTAGGAGAGTCTTTTAAGAGTGGTCCATAGAATCCATCATCGATGCTTGCAAGCGATAAAAGGAACAGGCCGTTTGGCTTTAACACCCTTAATAGCTCTTTCTTATACAGGCTCCGCGTTTCTAAGGAGATTTGGTGTTTGTAGCAGAAAATATCAATAGCGCAATCAAAAGAGGCGTCTGGAAATGGAAATCCCGTTGAGATGTCGTGAGCAGTCCCTGATAGGTCTAGTCCTTCTATATCCGCTCGAGTTTTTAGAGCAACGATGTTTTCTTCGACTAGGTCGATCCCATTTACATGATGTCCAAGGGAGGCTAGATAAGCGCCATTTCTTCCTTTGCCGCAGCCAATATCAAGAATTTGGCAGGCATTAAATTGTTTTTGTTGAAGAAACTGTGCGAAGTCCAAGACAATCTGCGAGGGTTCCGATCGGAAAGAAGAGGGGATCCCTTTTAATGAATACTCTGATTTCCAACGTTCTGTTGTCGTGTCCAAGAGTCCTCCTTAATTTGAATGACCTGTACCCAAACAATATCAAAATAAAAAAAACAGGATTTTAGGAGGGGCTGGACAAGGTGTCAATCTTTTATACTTGATCTAAAACGAAAATCCCAGCCTTTGCATGGCTGGGATTTGCAAAATTTTGCCGTTAGCTAAGGAGTGTGATCATCTGCTGAATCAAACTTGTTCCTGACATAGCTCGGGGTGGTCCGATGAGCAGCGGTTTTTCAATGGTCTGGAGCAGCCGCGGGTTCTTTTTGAACTCGTTTTCACCATAGTTTTCAGTCTCAGGCATTCCAGCGGCAACGTAGATCAGCATGTAGAACTTTTCTTTGAGCTCTGGATTGATGTTGAGGCTGTTGAAAATTGCGTTGAGCTGTTTTGTGGATATCTCCTCTTCAGGGCGGCTCAACAGGGACTGGTAAGCTTGGAGAGCTTGGCTGTCTGATGTATGCTTGTCTTGGGCGATCTCCATCTCTTTGCTGCTCTTTAATTGTTCGACGATGTTCTTTCCGTGCGCGTTCAAGACAGCTTCGTTGGCGTGGATAAGGACGTCGCGGAATCCACGTTCTAGAAGAATACTGTGGCCGTAGTCGTGGTTGTACCTAGGGTCGTGCACCACAGCTTCTCCATGCTTGATTTTGTGGGAGAGATAGACCAGGTATTCGATGTGCTTCTGGAGCTCTTTAGGCAGGGCTTCGAACGTTTGTTGGAGTTGGTGTTCTGGAACGGTAGGTGTATTGAGTTGTTGGAGCAACTGTTCGAGCTTATAGACGTT
This sequence comes from Verrucomicrobiota bacterium, assembly GCA_018239725.1. Classification (GTDB taxonomy): domain Bacteria; phylum Chlamydiota; class Chlamydiia; order Chlamydiales; family Rhabdochlamydiaceae; genus Acherontichlamydia. The sequence continues at coordinate 11,470 of JAFEGU010000341.1, forward strand.
CACTTGCTTTTCTGCTTTTTGTTTTTTTGCAGCTTCGAGAGCAATCAATTGTTCGATCAGATTGCTGCCTGCGCTAGAGAGCCATGGGTTGCGGATTTCAGCCAAGTAACGGGGATTGTTTGTGCGGATGGAGGTTCCGAAATTAGGAGCGTCAGGCATGTTCCCATCGATCCAAATCAGATAGTCAAGGGTATTGACAATGTGTTTGGGCAGAAGGGCAATGCAATTGTCAATTGAATCTTTTGCGCTGCTGGGGTCTTTGATGAGACGGTTGAGCTCGTTTAAGTTATTCAGTGTTTGGTCGCAAGTGTCGGCTTGTGATCTTGTCACGGAGAGCAAACTTTCGATCGAAGGGGATAAAACAGGCGAGGTCGACGCGATTCCAGAATGGGCGGAAAGGGCATCGGGTTGCGCAGGCTGCGTCCTAAGGCTGTAATGGTGGATGTAGCTGGTGTAGTATGATCCTGTCGCATTGCCTAAGATCCGATCGATATCTAGGTTTGAAAGCCTTTTAATTCCCGAATCATTGAACTCAATCCAGGTGTCTTGAATTTTGCGGTAGGCAACGTAGTGTCCGCCGCCATATCCGCCGCTATGGACGATGAACGAATCGAGGTCGTAGGTCGGCTGGGTACCGCTTACTGTTGCTTCTTGGGGAAGAGAAAAGGATCTAGGGATGGCCAGCGGAGATATGATCTTATATCCAGTAAGTGTTTCCTGCCTAAAGCCGAACCGTTTGACGGAAAGAATGAGTTCTTGAGGATTTGCTTGGAACTGGCGATTTTCACTTTTTAATTTGTAGTCTTGGAGTTGATCATCGGAACGGAGGTATACGCCTGGGTTTCCTCCCTGGTTCTCTGCACGGAAATAGGTTTTGACAAGTTCGTTAAAGGATAGGTGTCCTTGGTTTTGCAGATCGAGGAAGATCTGGCATTCAGGATTTTGTACAGAAGATGAGTTGTCGGGAGCCAAGGTTGAATACGCATCGCGATGAAAAGGATTTTGCCTAGTGCGTTCAAGCTTGAGCGGATCTGCTGCTCGAGGAAGCCCTTCCGGCTCGTAGACTCTTTTAGTCTCGATCGGAGTGTAAAGGGAAGGAATGAAGGTCAAGCCTTCTTCGAATGCAATCTCTTGATATTTGCCCATTAACAGCTGCATGAGTTCGTAAGCGTCTTCTGTTTGCAAAGAGGATGGGCTAATGATCGGGAAAAAATGGTGCATTGCAAGCCGGATACTTTGACTAACAGTGGTTGGAAGAGGGGTTCCAGTCAGCAACGCTGCGTCATAATCGCTTAACGCCTTCATCATTGCAGCGCCATGGCGTGCATTGTCTGCATTGTCCCCATCGTGCTCATAATAGCGCCCGACGACTTCAAAGGCAGTGCGCAGGCTTGGAACGTGGACGATCATTTGCAACAAGGAGTTGAAAGCGCAGTTGTTGTTTTCTCTGCGGAATCCGACAGCCCTGACTCCCGATGGACTTGAGGTGGAAGGCAAGCCTGATGGCGAGATGGTTGTCAATGAGGGGTAAATAGATGTTGAAGTTGTTGATCCTAAAGGATTTTGCTTTATTTGTTCAAATTTAGCTTTGATTGTTGCAATCTGACTTGAGACGCCGTTCTTGACTAGTTCCGCTTCCGCTTCCGACATGGCAGGAGCTGGCGTGCTCGAGTACAATTTGCTAAGAATGCCCGATGATTGTACAGGAGCCGTTTTTTCTCGCAGGAGGGTATCTAAAGATCGTTGTTTTTCTTCGGCAATCTTAAAGATGCTTGCAAGTTGCTGCGGATTGGATGTTGCATTAGCGAGATCAGAAAGAAGTTTGATATCGCTCTGTAAACGGCTGATAGGTGTTGTAGCTGTTGACATAGTAAATACTTTTTTAATTTGATGGTTAAATCAAAACAATGTTTTCTGATAAATTATGCTAACCATTATATCAAAGAAATCTCTATTAAGATATGGAGAATTAATTTTAATTTTCATTTTTTTAGTAGTTTGTAATCAAGGTGTTGCAGAGTCTTGGGCAGAGGCATCTCTTGCTCGCATGACGCTGGAAGAAAAGGTCGGTCAGCTTTTTGTAATACCTGCCTGCGAGTTCCGAGAGCAAGAGCATCAAAAGGATTTAGAACAGCTGATTCGGGAATGCCATGTCGGCGGCTTGATCCTTAAGCAAGGAACGCCGGATGGACAGGTGATGCTGATCAACCATTTGCAAAAGGTCTCTTCTCTTCCGCTATTATGTGTTCAGGATGGGGAATGGGGGTTGCAAATGAGGATGGCCGATATCCTTTCCTTTCCCAAAAATCTTACCTTAGGCGCAGTCCAGGACAATCGGCTTCTCTATCGTCTTGGTCAAGAGATCGGATGGCAATGCGCCCTTGTTGGAGGGCATATCAACACAGCGCCTGTCGTCGATGTGAACACAAATCCAACAAACCCTGTCATCCACTGGAGATCTTTTGGAGAGGATCCTCTTGTTGTAGCAGAAAAAGGGCTGCAGATCATGCTCGGAATGCAGTCGATGGGAGTCCTTGCCTGCGCCAAACATTTTCCTGGACATGGAGATGCAGCGGTCGATTCCCATTTAGATCTTCCCCGTGTATTGCAGACTCGGGAAAGGTTGGAAAAAGTGGAGCTGCTTCCTTTTCGGAAATTGATCGAAGGGGGTGTCAAAACAGTGATGTCGGCGCACGTTTGCGTTCCTGCGTTGGACGGGTATTTCAACCGTCCTGCAACATTTTCACCGGAAATCATTCATGATCTGCTCTGTTCTTCCTTGCATTTTGAAGGCCTTGTCATTTCCGATGCATTGAACATGCAGGCGATCGGCCGTTATTTTGATGATGCTCGGACTGCAGAGCATGCGTTTAATGCAGGCCACGATCTTTTACTGTACGGCGATCATTTAGCTCCTCAGATCGATCGGATCTTAAGGGAGCAGGTCCCTGTAGCTTTCCGCCATCTTGTCAGGCAGTTTCAGTTAGGGGAGTTGGACAGTAAAGAGCTTGACAGGCGCGTTCTTAAGATATTGAAGGCAAAAGAGTCGTTGAACCTTCATCGGGAGCGGATGCTTTCCTATGATGTGCA